>NZ_JALKBF010000002.1 GCF_023016085.1 Aliiroseovarius sp. F47248L
AAACAAAAACGACTCGGACCGGTTTGGGGAGGAACAGAAAGAAACGCCGCGTTGATTGCGTGCCTCTGCGGCAGCAAACGGACCAAGTAGATCATGCGATCTTTGCTAACAGTTCATTGTTTTTCTGACACTTAACGCCATCGCTCTCTTTTTCGTGAGCTTCGTTGACATATATCAAGACGCCGGTGACCCGGAACCTCCATCTTCTTCCTGCCTCACCAAGCAAACGGAGAGTGATCATGTCACTTGGAACCACCCAAAAGAAAATCCGCAGTTCGCTAGGGATCGGCTTTGCCATGATGCTCAGCAGCGTTGCAATGCCGGCTTTTGCACAAGAGCCGACATTGAGCGATGAAGCATTTGAAGCTTCCAAGCAACTTTATTTTGAACAATGCGCCGGTTGTCACGGCGTGCTTCGCAAAGGCGCGACAGGTAAAAACCTGGAGCCTCATTGGAAGAACACCGCAGCCGACGGCACAGTGACCGAAGGCGGCACACTGAGCTTGGGGCAGGAACGCCTTGAGAAAATTATCCAGTGGGGCACCGAAGGCGGGATGAACAACTTCTCGGACATCATGACCGAGGAGCAGATCAAAGACATGGCGACCTACATCATGATGGATCCGCCAAAACCGCCAGAAATGTCGCTGGCTCAGATGAAAGAGACCCGCAAGGTCTATGTCGAGGAAGCCGACTACCCGACCGAGCCGCTGCATGGCCGCAACTGGGAAAACTTCTTCGTCGTCATCGAACGTGACGCCGGTAAAGTTGCCATCGTTGACGGTGACACCAAAGAGGTGCTGACACACATCCCGACCGGCTATGCCGTGCACGTGATCAAAGCGTCAGAGCACCACAAGATCACCGAACCCGAACAGCCCGGCCGCTTCTGGTACACGATGGGCCGCGACGGCAAGATGACCAAGATCGACCTGTGGCAAACACCGGACAAGATGTTGGTTTCCGAAGTCAAAGTTGCCTATGACGCACGTGACGTTGCCGTATCCGGCGATGGTAAATACGTCATCGGTGGCGGCTACTGGCCTCCGCACTTCGTGATCGCGGATGCTGTGACCATGGAACCGCTGAAGGTCGTTTCGACCCGCGGCGTGAACGTGGACGGCGACTATGTGGAAGAAGCCCGTGTGGCAGCCATCTACACCACTCCCAATGAAACCAGCTGGCTGGTTGCAGTGAAGGAACTGGGGCAGATGTGGCAGGTTGACTATTCCGACCTGGAAAACCTGCGGATCGACAAGATCGACTCGGCCAAGTTCCTGCACGATGGGTTCTTTGATCCGACCGGTCGCTACTTCCAGATCGCGGCGAACGCCTCGAACAAGATGGTTGTTGTCGACACCAAGGAACGTAAGCTGGAAGCCATGATCGACGTTGCCGCCCTGCCGCACCCCGGCCCCGGCGCCAACTGGATCGACCCGAACTGTGGCCCGGTTGCTGGCACCACCCACCTTGGTATCGGCACTGTGACGGTCTGGGGCAACGACCCAGAAGGCCGCCCGGATGAGGCTTGGAAAACCTGCTACGAAGTTGAAACTGACGGCGCCGGCCTGTTTGTCCGGACCCACCCGAACTCCAAGTATGTTTGGGCGGATCAGACAAAACACCCTGAGCCTGAAATTCAGCAATCCGTTCAAGTTATCTCGAAAGAGACTGGTGAAATCGTGAAAACGATCCAGCTGACAGAACAAGAAGGTCACGCAGCTGTGCACTTCGAATTCAACGCAGACGGCACCGAAGTTTGGGTGTCGAACTGGAACCTGGCAGACTCGCTTGAGCCGAACGGTGAGATCGTGATCTACGACGCCGAAACGCTGGAAGAAAAAGCCCGCGTGAAGGGACTGTTTGCCCCGACCGGCAAGTTCAACGTCTACAACCGTTCGAACCACGTCACCTAAGGGTGATCTGACACGAAACCCAAGGGGGCGGGCACAGCGCCCGCCCCTTTTCGGATAAGCCTGGTCTGAACACGGACCAAACACGAAGCCAGAACGGAGCCTGGACATGTCCCAGACCAAAGGTAGCGACCCTAAACAGCCAATCTGGCGGCGATATTTCCTGTGGGGAATGCCGCTTGCCGGAATCGCTGGCGTCTTTGTCGCCGGCATTATCTTCTGGGGTGGTTTCAACACCGCCATGGAAGCCACGAACACCAAGGATTTCTGCATCTCGTGTCACGAGATGGAGGATTTCGTCTATCAAGAATACAAGGGCACGATCCACGATGTGAACCGCTCGGGCGTCGGCGCGGTCTGCTCGGATTGTCACGTTCCGAAGGACTGGACCCACAAGATGATCCGTAAGGTCAAAGCCTCGAAAGAGCTTTGGGGCAAGCTAGTCGGAACCATCAACACAGAAGAGAAGTTTGAAGCCAAGCGTCTGCATCTGGCGATGAACGAATGGGAACGGATGAAGAATTCGGACAGTCGCGAATGCCGCAACTGTCACAATTTCCAGTCCATGATGCCTGAATTTCAAGCTCCCCGCGCCCGCCAACAGCACTTGAACGCGATGGAAACCGGTCAGACCTGTATCGACTGCCACAAAGGCATCGCGCACTCGGACCTGCGTGACCGCGCGGACGAGGAATATCTGGAAGCGCTGGAAGCGCCGAACCCGAAATTCATCCGTGAAGTCCCTCAGGCCTATCTGGATAGCCTTGCCCGCATTGAAGCCCAGGAAGCCGAAGAAGACGCAGCCCGAAAAGCTGAATCTGAGGCGGCTCAGGCCCGTGTGCTGGCGGCGGTTGAAGCTGCTCGCGCTGACGAACGCGCCAAGCTTGAAGCCAAAATGGCTGGCACTGCGACGGAAGCGCCAGCCGGTGGTGACGCTGGTGGTGCAAGCGCCGGTGGCACAGTTGGTGCCAATGTCGATTGGGACGCTGTCGCCTCGACTGATATGACGCTGTTCTATCCGGGCCAAGCTTCGTTCGAATGGGTGCAAAACGGCAAGACCCACGGCGGCGCACGTCCGCTGACCAAGGGTGGCGACGCTTGCTCGACCTGCCACGCGAAAGAACTGGAAGCCATTGGCGACAAGATCGTCGCTGGCGGTGGCGGTAAGAACGACGAGCTGGAACCGACCCCGATCCCCGGCAAGCGCGGTACGATCGCAGCGACTTTGAAGGCGGCACATGACGATGAAAACGTCTATTTCCGCCTGCAATGGATGGATGCCGGTCACAATCCCGCGCCCTTCGTGGACGGCGGCAAGATGGACCCGGACAACCAGATCAAGGTTGGCATGATGATCACCGGCACAGGGATCGAAATGGGTGAGCAAGTGGGCTGCTGGGCAACCTGCCACGCCGACAACACCTATATGCCGTTTGATCCGGGTGCTGAAGCGATTGCCGCCAGCGGTGACATCGCGACCCAGCTTCAGGCCGACAAGACAATCACCAAATATCTGGCCGAAAGCCGCACGGATATCGAGCTGAAAGGCCGTGGCGACAAGCCGTTGGGTGGTTGGGACAAGGTGAAGGATCAGGCCGAGATCGACCAACTTCTGGCCGACGGCACCTTTATGGATCTGATGCGGGTCTATGCAGATGGCACAGCTGAAAACGGCTATCTTCTGCAGAACCGGACGGTGAATGAAGGTGAAATGGCCGCCGAAGCCAATCTGGGCGCCGACGGCACCTGGACGGTGACCTTCTCGCGGCCGTTGACCGGGGGCGAGGGCGATGTCGCGCTGGAAGCAGGCAAGACCTATACGGTCGGCTTCGCGATCCACGACGACTTCACGGCGGCGCGTTTCCACCACGTGACGCTGAACACCAGCCTTGCTCTGGACAATCCAGAAGCCACGATTAACGTGGTCAAGCAATAAAGAACTGCGCTGCGGCTGCCTCAACCAGCCGCAGCGCCCTTTATCCGAGGTTCAGAAAGGAACGCAGATGAAACGCATACTCGCCGCCTTCGCCCTGTCCTCATCCGCTGTGCTTTGCACGGCTTTTCCCGTTTTGGCCGAGGATGACAAGACCGCCGCCATCTGCGCCGAAGCCGAAGAACGTTATGTCGAACTGTTCGGCGCCCCCTCGTCAGAGGCCGAAGGCGTCACCATCGTCAAGATGTACAAGTATAACTTCTGCCCCGGCGAACTGACCGTGCCCGTCGGCACAACCGTCCGCTGGGTCAATGTCGACAAGCGCACCAGTCACAGTGTGATTCTGCCGGACGAGCCCGAAAGCGACCGTGCCTTCCCTGAAGAAAGTGTCGAATTTACCTTTCTGACCACCGGCGATCAGGAATATCTTTGCGGCCCACACTGGGAAACGCAAAAAATGATCGGAATGATCACTGTAATCGAAGAGTAATCGGATCAAACGATTGATTATCTTATATTTTTCTTGAACTTAAAAAGTGTGCAGTTAATTGGTTGCGCCTTAACTTAGATCAAGGAAGCAGATCGCCGGGCGGGCGATTTTAACTTCACAAACCGGCCCAAGCCTCACCCGCTGGCGATGTCTGTCTTCTGGCGCATGTTCGATGCTGTCACGCTCCTCGGGTATCTGGCTTTCAGCCATCCTAAGGACGAGCGAGACACGATATGACCGGCAAAGTTTACCTGATCGGCGCAGGCCCCGGAGACCCGGAGCTGATGACCCTGAAAGCCATCCGTATGCTGAAAGAGGCGGACGTGGTGGTCTATGACCGGCTGGTGTCGGATGACATCATCGCGATGGCCCCGCCGGATGCACAAATGATCTTTGTCGGCAAGGCCTCGAAATGTCATACTGTGCCGCAAAACCGGATCAACGAAATACTGGTCGAAAAGGCCCGTGCTGGATTAACGGTCGCCCGGCTGAAAGGTGGCGACCCCTTGATATTCGGACGCGGCTCGGAAGAAACCGCTTATGCCGTCTCGCAAGGGGTCGAAGTCGAATATGCTCCCGGCATCACCGCCGCACAGGGGGCTGCCAGTGTAACCGGCGTGCCGCTGACCCACCGTGGTCTGGCCACAGGCGTACAATATGTAACCGGCCACCGGCAGGCAGATGGCGTTCTGGATCTTGACTGGAAATGTCTGGCGAACCCCGACACCACGCTTGTCGTCTATATGGGCGTGGCCAATATCGGCCAGATCGCCGTGGGCCTGATGACCGAAGGCTTGCCGGGCAATACGCCTGTCATGGCGATCTCGCGTGCTTCAACACCTGACGAGGCGCGCATGGTGTCTACACTTGATCACGTCGCGCAAGACGCTCGCCGCGCCGGGTTGAAGCCCCCCACCTTGTTCATCATCGGCAAAGTCGTGTCGCTTTACGATGCGGCCCAGTTCGACCCCGCACAAGAGATTGCGGCCCATGCGTAACCTTCTGGCCCTTCTGCTTCTGACTGGCACCGCCCATGCGGGTGAACCCGGCTTGGACCCGACGGCGTTGACTCGTCTGGTGCATCAGGATTGCGGATCGTGTCACGGACTGACCCTGAAAGGCGGGCTTGGCCCGGACATCCGCCCCGAAACCATCGAACATTACGACGCCGACGTGCTGCAATCTGTCATCCTTGATGGCATCCCCGACACAGCCATGCCCCCCTGGCGCGCCCTGATTTCCGAGGCCGAAGCGGCCTGGATCGCTGACTATCTGCTGAAAGGCGACACCCAATGAAATCCCTCATTTCCGCGCTTGCCCTTGCCGCCACCCTTGGCACGGCCGCGCTTGCCGACACGATTGCAACTGGCGATCTGGGTCTGGTGATTGAACGGGCCAAAGGCTCGGTCCTCTTGGTCGACCAATCCGACCGCGCCTCCATTGCCCGGATCGAAGGCTTGGGCGATCTGTCCCATGCCTCGATCATCTATTCGCCGGATGAACGCTTCGCCTATGTGTTTGGCCGCGATGGCGGGCTGACCAAGGTGGACATTGTCGAACGCAAGATCGCCAATCGTGTCGTGCAGGGCGGCAATTCCATCGGCGGGGCGATTTCTGATGATGGCAAGCTGGTCGCGGTGGCGAACTATGAACCCGGCGGCGTGCGTATTTTTGACGCCGACACGCTGGAACTGGTCGCCGACATTCCGACAGACTCGAAAACCATCGGGCTGGTGGACGTTCCCGGTCGTCGCTTCGTGTTCACCATGTGGGACACGGGCGAGACATGGATTGCCGATATGTCAAACGGCCCCGAGCCCGAGATCACCAAGATCACCGACATGGGCAAAAACCCCTATGACGCGCTGGTCACCGGCAATGGTCGCACATACATCACCGGCCTCTTTGGCGAAGACGGGCTGACCGCGCTGGACCTGTGGGAGGATGATCCCAAACCCATCCGCGTCATGCCCAACTATGGCCGCGGACAGGAAGAAATGCCGGTTTACAAGATGCCCCACCTTGAAGGCTGGGCGCTGACAGGATCGGAATTCGTGCTGCCCGCCGTGGGCCACCACGAAGTGCTGTGGGTCGATGCCCAAACGCTGGAAGAAACCGGGCGCACCAAGACCTATTCCCAACCCGTTTTCGCCATGGCACGCCCTGACGGTCGTCAGGTCTGGGTTAACTTCGCCCACCCGATGAACGACACCATTCAGGTGATCGACACGGTGACGAAAGAGGTGATCCACCAATTCAAACCCGGCCCCGCCGTGCTGCACATGGAATTCACTCCGCGCGGCCACGAAATCTGGGTCAGCGTGCGCGACGAGAACAAGGTGAAAATCTATGACACGCACAGTTTCGAACTGCTGCGCGAAATAGACGCCGACAGCCCGTCAGGCATTTTCTTCACCGCCCGCGCACACCGGTTGGGGCTGTAGGCGATGAAGGATATCTCCAACCCCATCGACCGTGCCCTGCTGGACGACTGGCAACGCGACTTCCCCGTGGTGCCCCGCCCTTTCGCCGAACTGGCGCACGCGGCAGGCACCACCGAGGATGACGTGCTAAGCCGCCTGTCCGATATGCAGGAAAACGGCACCATCACGCGGGTTGGCGCGACCTGTGCGCCGAACACTCTGTCAGCCTCCACGCTGGCCGCCGTCGCCGCCCCCGAGGATCGCATCGAAGAGGTCGCGGCGATCATCAACGAAGACCCCGGCGTGAACCATTCCTACGAGCGTGAGGACGAATGGAACATCTGGTTCGTCGCCACCGGGCCGGACCGCGACGCGGTGAATGCCTCGCTTGAACGGATATCGGATCGTACGGGGCTGCGCGTGTTGGATTTGCGCCTGATGCAGCCCTTTAACATCGACCTTGGCTTCAAGATGGGCGGCAGCGATACGCCCGTGATGCACGCCGCACCCCGCGCCTTGGATATGTCCGCCATTCGCGAGGGCGACAAAGACCTGATGAATATCCTGACCAAAGGAATGCCCCTGGTCGCAGCACCTTATGCCGCGATTGGCGACCAACTTGGCCGCTCGGAAGCCGAGGTTCTGGCCCGCGTCACTGCCTTGATCAAGGCTGGTCTTTTGTCGCGCCTTGGCGTCATCGTGCGCCACCGCAAGCTGGGCTGGAAATCAAACGCAATGGTTGTCTGGAAGGTGCCGGAGGGCCGCATTTACGAGGCTGGCACCCAACTGGCTGCCCTGCCCGGCGTCACACTGTGTTACGAACGCCGCCCGGTCGCCGATGTCTGGCCTTATCGCCTCTATTGCATGATACACGCCCAATCGCGCGAGGCCGCGATGGCAGTTCTGGAAAACGCCCGCACCCTGCCCGCGCTGGAAAACATCGAGCACAAAGTGCTGTTCTCCACCCGTTGCTTCCGCCAGACCGGCGCGATGATCGCGAAAGAAAAGGAGGCCGCAGAATGACCGCCCTTGACGATATCGACCGCGCGCTGGTCAACGCCCTGCAAGACGACCTGCCGCTGGACCACCGCCCCTTCGCACCCCTGGCCGAAAAACTTGGCCTGACGGAAGAGGCGCTTTTGGACCGTGTCCGCGCCTTGCGCGCATCCGGCGTTCTGACCCGCTTCGGCCCGTTCTTTGACGCGGCCGCCATGGGCGGGGCGTTCTGCCTGTGCGCGATGGAAGTGCCGGCGGATCGGTTTGACGAGGTCAACGACAAGGTCAACGCCCACCCTGAAGTGGCGCACAATTACGAACGCTCGCACAAGCTGAACATGTGGTTCGTGCTGGCCTGCGAAACACCCGAAGGCATCGCCAAAATTGCCGCCCGGATCGAGGATGAGACCGGCCTTAAAGTCCTGCAATTCCCGAAACTTCAGGAATTTTACATCGGCTTCAGGGTGGCAGCATGAGCATTGACGCAACAGACCGCGCCATCATCGAAGCGCTGCAATCCGGCCTGCCGCTGGTCCCTGCCCCCTACGCCGAAGTGGCCAAGAAGCTGGGGCTTGAGGAATCCGATCTAACCACGCGCCTCGCCGCGATGAAGGAAAGCGGCGTCATCCGCCGCATCGCCGCCGCCCCCAACCACTACAAACTGGGCATGATCGCCAATGGCATGACGGTTTGGGATGTTGACGACGCGGTGCTGGCCGAAGTCGGCCCGAAAGTCGGCGCGCTTCCCTTCGTCACCCACAGCTATGAACGTCCGCGCGCCCTGCCCGACTGGCCTTATAACCTGTTCGCCATGGTCCACGGATCATCGCGCGAAGAGGTTGAGGAAAAGCGCCAACAGATCGTCGACCTTCTGGGCGATGCGCTGCGCAGCTCTGACACGCTCTACTCCACTCGCATTCTGAAAAAGACGGGGCTTCGGCTTCGCAAGAAAGGGGGCTGATATGTTCCGCCTGACCGAATACATGCACCAACTCGCCAAACCCACGCCCGTGCGCCAGCGCCGGGGTGACGGGATGGTGAAACCGGTGGTGATCTGGAACCTGACGCGCCGCTGCAACCTGAAATGTCGCCACTGTTACACCGTGTCGGCCGACGTAAATTTCCCCGGCGAATTGTCCGAGGCGCAGGCTATGGACACGTTGGAAGATCTGGGCCAGTTCAAAGTCCCCGCGATCATCCTGTCGGGCGGCGAGCCGCTGGACAGCCCCTATCTGTTCCCGTTGGCTAAACGCGCTCGGAAACTCACACGCGTGCTGGCCTTGTCGACCAACGGTACCAAAATTCACGGTGAGGTTGCCGATCAGGTGGCTGACATTGGGTTCAACTATGTCGGCATCTCGATCGACGGGATTGGCGAAACGAACGACTGGTTCCGTGGCGTCGATGGCGCCTTTGACGACGCCGTGCGCGGAGTTCGCGAGCTGAAAAAGCGCGACGTGCGCGTGGGCCTGCGTTTCTGCCTGACCGAAGGCACGCAGCACCATTTGCCCGACCTTCTGAAGCTGTGCGATGATGAAGGGGTCGACAAATTCTATCTGTCCCACCTTGTCTATGCCGGTCGCGGCGATAAAAACCGGGGCGAGGATGCACACCACCTGATGACCCGCAAGGGCATGGATCTGCTGATCGACCGCGCGTGGGAAAGCGCGTCGGGCGGGCGGCAGTTGGACATTGTCACCGGCAACAATGACGCCGATGCGGGCTATTTCCTGCAATGGGCGGCCGAGAATTTCGACACCGAAAAAGTCGCCCATCTGCGCGAGCATCTTGTGGCTTGGGGCGGCAACTCATCCGGTATGGGCGTCGCCAATATCGACTTTCTGGGCAAGGTTCACCCCGACACCTATTGGTCCGACTACACCGTCGGCAACGTGAAAGACACGCCGTTTTCCGAGCTGTGGACCGGTGATGACCCGATGCTCGCCACGCTACGCACCCGCCCGCGCCCGCTTAAGGGCCGCTGCGGCGCTTGCGCGATCCAGGATGTCTGCGGCGGCAACACCCGCATCCGCGCGTTGCAGGTGACGGGCGATCCGTGGGCCGAAGATCCGGCCTGCTATCTGACGAATGACGAAATTGGCGTGACCGATGCCGACCGGCTTGAAGTCACCCCCTTCCGAGGCAAAAGCAATGATCCGAAACACCAGTTTTTCTAAAGCCCTGACGCTGGTCGCAGCCCTGACCGCCCTGCCCATCGCGGCAAGCGCCGACCCAGTGGCGGATTATCAGGAACACTGCGCCGAATGCCACGCCGAGAACCGTCTTGGCGCGCAAGGCCCGGCCTTGATTCCCGAAACGCTGGCCCGGATGCGCGGCCCGAAGATCGCCGAGGTCATCCGCGATGGCCGTGTCACCACCCAGATGCCCGCCTATGGCGAGGAATTGTCGGAAGAACAGATCGCGGCGCTCGCCGACTATCTGAAAACACCGCTCGACACCATTCCGCCATGGAATGAGCCTGAGATCACGGCCAGCCGCGTAATGGACGAAGACTATGCGCCCGTTGACGCGCCCGTCTGGCCGTCCGACCCGATGAACGTCACGCTGGCGGTGGAAACCGGCGATCACCACGTGTCCGTTCTTGATGGTGATACGTTCGAGGTGCTGGATCGGTTCGAAACCCCCTTCGCCGTCCATGGCGGCCCGAAATTTACCCCTGACGGCAAGTTCGTCTTCATCATGTCGCGGGACGGCTGGGTGCAGAAATACGACATCTATGCGCTGAAACAGGTGGGCCGCGTGCGCGCTGGCCTGAACAGCCGCAACATCGCCATGTCTGGCGATGGCAAGTGGCTGGCGGTCGCGAACTATCTGCCCAACACGCTGACCATCCTGTCCACTGATGACCTGTCAGTCGCCGAAGTGCATCAAGTCGTCGGCAAGGACGGCACGCCCAGCCGGGTGTCCGCCGTCTATCAAGCCCCGCCGCGTGACAGCTTTGTGCTGGCGCTGAAGGACGTGCCGGAAATCTGGGAAGTTTCTTACAGCAAGAACCCGGATTTGGGCATTTATGCCGCCGGGTTCACTCATGATTGGCGCATCGAAGGCCCGACCAAACAAGACACGCCATTCCCGATCCGCAAGATCACCACGCCCGACTATCTGGACGATTTCTTCTTCGATCAGAAATACGAGCACATCATGGGCGCGTCGCGCAAAGGCGAAGATGGCTTGGTCATCGACCTTGTGATTGGTCAGAAAGTGGCCGATCTGGACTTGCCGGGTATGCCGCACCTCGGGTCGGGAATTACGTGGGATTGGAACGATACAAAGGTCATGGCCACCCCGCACCTGAAAGAAGGTGTGGTGTCGGTGATCGACATGAACAGCTGGAAAACGGTCAAGCGGATCACCACCGAGGGCCCCGGTTTCTTCATGCGCAGTCACAAGAGCTCTCCTTACGTCTGGGCCGATGTGTTTTTTGGCCCGAATAAGGACAAGATGCATATCATCGACAAGAAAACGCTCGAAATCGTGAAGACCCTGCAACCCGTGCCCGGTGCCACCGTGGCGCATGTCGAGTTTACCAAGGATGGCAGCCATGCGCTGGTGTCTGTCTGGGAAGACGAAGGGGAAGTTCTGATCTATGATGCCAAGACGCTTGAGATCGTGAAACGCTTGCCGATGCGCAAACCTTCAGGCAAATACAACATCTGGAACAAGATCACCTTCGAAGAAGGCACGAGCCACTAAACCCGCGCCAGCTTTCATAAGGAGCCAGCCATTGGACCATATCGACGCCCTGATCGTCTCGCACGGCCAACCCTCGTCGCCCGATCCGGCCGAAGCCGCGTTGGCCGCTTATGTCGCGCAGGTGCAAGTCCATGTGCCAGACTTGCGGCTGGGATCGGCCACGCTGGCCAAACCCGGCAGCCTTGACGCACTGCTTGAACGCATGGCCCCCGGTGCGGTGATCTATCCGCTGTTCATGTCCGATGGCTGGTTCGTGCGCACCTGTCTTGCGGGGCGTGTGGGCGACGCGCCTTTTGCGGTGATGACGCCATTTGGCATGGACCCGGACCTGCCGGATCTGGCCGCCTCTGGCCTGCGGGCCGAAGGCTGGGCCGATGGCGATCCGCTGCTGCTGGTCGCGCATGGGTCGGGCAGCGGACGCCCCGCGCCTGAACGCGCGACGGATGATTTCGCCAAAGCTCTGGCCACCGCGCTTGGCGGCGCGAACATATCGGTCGGGTTTCTGGAACAATCCCCCACCATTCCCGAGGTCGCAAAAGGCTTGCCGGACAATGTCCTGTGCCTGCCCTTCTTCGCGATGGAGGGCGACCACGTACGCGAAGACGTGCACGAGGAACTGGGTGAGTGCGCCTTCAAAGGCCGCGTTTTGCCAGTCATCAGCCAATTGCCCGGCGTCGATGCGATGGTCGCCCGCGCCATCAAGGCGAAACTGGCCGAAGGAAGCGCCGCACAGCAAGCGGCGTCGGCCTAACGCCTAGCCGCGCACCCATGTCAGGATTGCGTCGGGATTGGCAGGCAGAGTTTCTACCATGTCGCCAACAAATTCGGCAAAACCCTTGCGGCTGCCCTCGCCCGCGCTTAGGCCCACCAAAACCGGGATGTCTTTTTCAAGCGCGGTGGCGATGGCGGCGCGAAAGCCGCGGCCTTCGGCCTCTTCCGGGCCAAATTTGTTCAGGATGAAGGCGTCAGCGTCCAGGCTGCTGGCCTGATCCACGGCGGCCACGGCTTGGGCAATCGCTTCGGGGTTCAGACGGCACCCATCCGACCCTTCGCCCAGCGATTGGGTGATGCGGATGGTGCGATTGTCCGCCAGAACACGCACATCCATGTCGCAATGGTGCGAGCCTTCGGGCATGTCCTGCAAAACCTTGACGATGCCGTTCAGCACGAAGCCCTCGGCTTCAAGGGTGGCGGCGGCCTCGGAAATCAGGCGGTCGGTTTCACCCCGGCCTTCTGCGGTGATGCAAGCGATCCTCATGCAGGCTCTCCTTCTTTGGTACGCGACCAGTCCGCGCCGCGCGCGCCGGTCAAAAACCCATCCGACAGACGCATGCCGCCCGACAGGGTTTCCAATTCAGCCGACAATGCAGCGGCGTCCAGCGTTCCGTCAATCCGGTCGCGCCACGCCTGACAAACGCGCGCAAAATTGCCGGTGTGCGGTGACAGGCGCAGGGCTTTCACGCCCGCTTTTTCCAGCACTTCCAACTGGTTGGCCATGCTGGCGCAACTGTCCGACAGGGTTTGCACGCCGTTCATTGCCAGAAACGGCTGATCCTCCAACGTGCGCACGCTCAGCCCATCGGGGTCATCTTCGCAGGCAAACTGGCAATTGTCCTTGGTGCGCTTGTGCAGCCGCGCGTGATAGCAGCGGCCGGAAATGGCGAGCGGCAGTCGCCCGTGCCCCCAGACCTCGATCGCCACACCGCGCGCAGCCCCCTCAGCGGCCAGTGCAGCAACCGATGCCAACGGCAATTCCGGCGGCAGGCAGATCCGCGTGGCCCCGCGACCCGCGAGCCACCCCAGCGTGCCTTCGTTATAGACATTCACCAAAGGCCCGACCGAAAAGGGTACGTCCTTGGGCAGATAGGCCAGCGTGGTCAGGTCGTTCACCTCGACCTCGACACCTGCATCGACCAGCTCGGCGGTCAGCTTGCGTTCGCGTTTCAACGTCACAAGGGCAAGCGAGGTCACGGCGACCTCTTTCCCCGCGTCCAGCAGCGTTTCAATCGCGCCCGGGATACGGTCTTGGTAAAACGGCAGACGTTTCGAGCACACAAGCTCGCCCAGCACGACACGCTCGACAGGGGCGGCGGCCATCTGGTCGTAAAAATCGCTCCACGCGTCTGCTTTCCAGAAGAATTGGTTGGGTCCGACGGTCAGCTGCATGGGTTATCTCCAGGTCTTCTTATAGGCGCCCGCGGTCGCGGCCTGCCCTTCGGTCAGTTGCGCCAGCATCCCCTCGGGCATCGGACGCCCGGCGGCCTGCGCCTCAACAGCGGCGCGGAAGTTGCGCACCACTTGGGCCACGTAAGACCGCGAGCGTTGCCGCCCCTCGATCTTCAAAGCCGTCACCCCGGCCTTCGCCAATTGAGGGATCAGCTTTTCAGCATTCAAACTGACCGGATCTTCGAACAGATGCCCGGTGGCGTCGCCCGCACTGAAGCAGCCCTTGCACAGCGTGGGATAAGGCGCGGGTTCATCCGCGCCGACCTTGTGAATGGTGAACCCGCCCAGCTTGGCCGACAGCGCGCCGTGATCGTCGTGGTATTCCACATGGCTTGCGGGCGAGCACACGCCGTTCATGTTGGGCGACAACCCGGTGGCATAGGATGACAGCGAACAGCGCCCTTCCGCCATCACGCACAGGCCGCCAAAGACGAACACCTCGGTCTCGACCTCGGTTTCCGCGTTGATCGCGGCAATTTCGGGCACGGACAGAACGCGCGGCAGCACGACGCGCTTCACGCCAAACTCGCTGGCATAGAAATTCAGCATATCGGCATTGGCGGCGGCGGCTTGCACCGACAGGTGCCGACGCAGGCCGGGATGGTGCTTGGCCGCGTAGGCCAGCAAGCCCAGATCGGCCAGAATCACCGCATCGACGCCGCATTTTTCCGCGTCCGCCACAGCGCGGTGCCAGATCGCCTCGGCCCCCGCGCGGGGGTATGTGTTGATCGCCACCAGCACTTTCGCGCCGTGGTCATGGGCAAATTTCACGCCTTCGCGCATTTCGTCCCGGTCGAAGTTCAGTCCGGGAAAGTTGCGCGCGTTGGTTTCATCGGCAAATCCGCAATAGACGGTGTGCGCCCCCGCTTTCACAGCCGCGCGCAGGGATGCGGGCGTGCCGGCGGGGCAAACGATTTCCATTACCACAGGGGCTCCTCCTCGTGGCGCGACAGGGCCACGCCGGTTTTGGTTTCTGCAAGCCCAATCAGGCGCTTGACCTGAGGGGCGAAGGGGCCGGACATCGCCTCGGCCTCGGCGGCGAGGTCAAGTTCAGCGTCGTCAATGGCGTTGCGCAGGGCCAGAACGGCGGCGGTGTCGCCTTCGATCACCAGATCGCGCGAGAAAAACAGCGCATCGCCATCGTAAGCCCCGTGCACCATGCCCAGAAGCCCGGACAGAGGCCCGGCGATCCGCGCGTCCCCCGCGAGCGGTTTACGCGACAGGCGCAAGCGGGGATTGCCCGCGCGGGGTTCCAGCAAAAGCGTCACCGGCAGGTCGGTCGGGTCCAGCACGAAGCGCAACGTGCCATAGTCGCCAAGCCGCTTGAACATCGACGGATGCCGCGCGGCCAAGCGCCGGGCAAACGCGCCCAACGCCAGCGCGATCGGCGTCAGGGGCAGCCCGCGCAAGGCAAAGGCCGGAAGGCGGGGAAAGACGGGCAGTTGGACTGCGTGATCATGCATGGCGCACCTCTTGAATGCGTGCAAACGGGTGTTTACGCCCGCCCTTGATAACAGCCCCGGCGCGTCGCAACTTGACCTTGGTCAATTGCCCGATCACAGCCGGGTGATAGCGGTAAACGATCAGCCAAAAGGAGCCGACCATCCGCACCCTGCCCTCCTTCCCGACCCTGCGCGCCTATCTGGATTGGGCAGCTTCGCGGGGCGATCTGACCCACCTGCCCGACCCCGTGTCGGTGCGCCACCAGATGACCGCCGTGCACCGCGCGGTGTTGGAACGTGGCGGGCCGGTTCTGCGCTTTGACACACCTGTGCTGGATGGGGGCGGCGTATCCAATGTGCCGGTCGTGGTGAACCTGTTTGGAACGCCCGAACGTGTGGCCGCTGGCCTTGGCATCACGCCAGACAAGCTGGATGATCTTGGCGCGTTTCTGGCCGCCTTGCGCGCGCCAACGCCGCCCGACGGAATGCGCGATGCGCTATCGCGTTGGCCCATGCTGAAAGCCGCGCTTGCGACCCGCCCCAAGATCATGCGCCGCGCCCCGGTGCAGGCCGAGGTTCACACGGATCCGGACCTATCAACCCTGCCGATCCAGACCCATTGGCCCGGTGACGCAGGCCCGTTGATCACATGGCCCGTTGTTCTGACCCGCCCGCATGGCGGCGATGCAGGCGACGTGAACCGCTACAACGCGGGCGTTTACCGCGCGCAGGTCATCGACCGCGACCGGATCATCATGCGCTGGCTGGCCCACCGGGGCGGCGCCGCGCATCACCGTTCTTGGGCCGCGCATAACGAACCGATGCCCGTGGCGATTGCCTTGGGCGCGGACCCGGCCACGCTTCTCTCCGCCGCCCTCCCCTTGCCTGAAACGGTCTCGGAACTGGGTTTCGCGGGCGTCTTTTCCGGCGCGCGGCCCCGCCTTGTGCCAGCCAAGACCGTCCCCCTGATGGTGCCAGCGGATGCCGAGATGGTGATCGAAGGCTGGGTCCACCCGTCTGAGACCGCGCCCGAAGGCCCGTTTGGCGACCACACCGGATACTACAATCAGGTCGATCCCTTCCCGGTGATGCAGGTCAGCGCGCTGACCCACCGCAAAGACCCGATTTACCTGTCCACCTACACCGGTCGCCCGCCGGACGAGCCCGCGATCATTGGCGAGGTGTTCAACCGCCTCGCCCTGCCCCTGATCCGCGCGCAGATCCCCGAGATTCGCGACCTGTGGCTGCCCCCCGCCGCCGCATCCTATCGCATGGCGGTGATCAGCATCGACAAGCGCTATCCGGGGCAGGCGCGTCGGGTGATGATGGCGCTTTGGGGGATGTTGCCGCAATTCAGCTATACCAAGATGATCGTCGTGGTGGATGATGACATCGACCCGCGCAATTGGGATGACATCGCTTGGGCACTAGCGACCCGGATGGACCCGTCGCGCGACGTGACGATATTGGAGAAGACGCCGATGGACTACCTCGACTTCGCCTCGCCCGAGCCGGGTCTCGCTGGCAAGATCGGCATCGACGCCACGAACAAGATCGGCGCGGAAAAAACCCGCGAATGGGGGGAAGTCATGCACACCAACCCGAAAGACGTGGCTTTCGCCGCTGACCTGTTGGCGCGACATTTGCCGGAGCTGTCCCAATGACCCGCGTCGTCCTTGGCGTCGCGGGCGCATCAGGTGCCGCGCTTGCACTGGCCACCGCGCGCCATTTGTCCGCCCTAGGGGCCGAGATCGACCTTGTGATCAGCGCCGCTGCAGAACGCACTTTACTTGAGGAATGTGGCGAGGGTGCCTTTGATCAGATCACCGCTATGGCGACCCGCTATCACGAGCGCGGCAATATCGGCGCTGCGATTGCGTCTGGCTCTGCCCCTGTTGATGGCATGATCGTCGCACCTTGTTCCATGCGCAGCTTGGCGGCGATTGCGAACGGGCTGGATGACAACCTGCTGACCCGCGCCGCCAGTGTGCAACTGAAAGAACGCCGCCCGCTGGTTCTGATGACGCGCGAGGCACCCCTGACGCTGGCCCATCTGCGCAACATGACGCAAGCCACGGAAATGGGCGCGATCATCCTGCCGCCGGTGCCAGCCTTCTACATGGTGCCCGAAAGCGTGGATCAGGTGGTGGATCAAATCGCCGCCCGCGCGGTGGATTTGCTGCGGATCGCGCCGCCGATTGCGCTGGATTGGAAGGGCTAGGCGCGGCCTGCCGCCCACTCATAGGTTTCAAACGCAGCGTTCGACGAACAACTGCCGCACCCGACCTTGATCGCGCATCCGCCGCAATTGTCGGCCACATCGACCCGCCGGATCACGCCCTTGCGCTGCCAATGGTCCAACATGCCGCGAATGGCTTCGGGTTGCATATGGAACCTGTGCGACAGATCCAGAAGGCTCGTCTGCCCATGTGTTTTCACATAGTTTCGGATGTCCAATAGAACGGCCATATCACTCCGCCCCCACGGCAAACGGTGTCGGGCGACTGCCCAGCCACCTGAGGAACAGGAACACCGCCGCCAACGTCGCCAACAGCGATGCAATCCAAATGGTCGAGCTGTCGGGGTGGCGATCAAACCGCGCAATCTGGTAAAACATCACCGCCGCGCCGTAGGCCAGACCCATCGTCCAGGTGCTGGCAAACAACGCCCATTGCCAGCCCGTTTCGCGCCAGATGGCCCCGATGGCCGCAACGCAGGGCATATACAGCAGGATCAGCAGCAGATAAGCGAACGCGCCTGCCTGCCCGTCATAGAGGCTCGCCATCGTGCCGAAGGTCGAGCGCGCGACCTCCTGCTCCTCCGCCGCCGCGTCCGGGTTCGACACATCGCCAATGTCCAGCCCCAGCGGGTCGGGCGCCATACCCACCGCATCGCGCAGGTTGGGTAGGATCGTGGCCGAGGCATCCCGCACCCCCGCCATCAGCGAATAAGGCGCACCGTCATCGGGTTCAGGCGTGGCGTAGAGCGTGTTCAGCGTGCCGACCACAGCCTCTTTCGCCAGAATGCCGGTGAAAATGCCGACCGTGGCGGGCCAGTTGTCTTCCTCGATCCCCAAGGGGGCGAAGGCGGGGGTCAGGCTGCGCCCGATCTCGGACAGGACCGAGGCTTCGCTGTCCTCGTTCCCGAAACTGCCATCTGTGCCCCATGAGTTCAGGAAGGCCAGAACGGCGACCATCAAGACGATGACCTGCCCGGCTTCCGTCAGAAAATCGCGCATCCGGTGCCAGGTGCGATGGGCAAGACCGCGCAGGGTCGGCAGGTGATAGGGCGGAAGCTCCATCACGAAGGGCGTGGATTCGCCCTTCAGAATGGTCAGTTTCAGCATCAACCCGGTGCCGACAGCCGCCAACAAGCCCAGCAGATACAGTGCAAACACAAGGTTCTGCCCGCCCACCGGAAAGAACGCGGCGGCAAACAGCGCATAGACCGGCAGGCGCGCGCCGCAGGACATGAAGGGCGCCATCATCACCGTCAGCGTGCGATCGCGCGCGCTGTCCAAGGTGCGCGTCGCCATGATCGCAGGCACGTTGCAGCCAAAGGCCACGATCAGCGGCACGAAACTTTTGCCCGGCAACCCGATCATCCGCATGAAACGGTCCATGACGAAGGCCGCGCGGGCCATATAGCCCGAATCCTCCAACACCGAGAGCGCGAAGAACAGGCAGGCGACGATGGGAATGAAGGTGGCAACCGTCTGGATACCACCGCCGACGCCATCGGCCATGATCGTGGTTAGCCAACCGGGCGCGCTGATCGCCCCCAGAAGCGCCGCGGTGCCATCCACAAACAAGGTCCCCGCCAGAATGTCAAAAAAGTCGATGAACGCGCCGCCGATGTTGATGGTAAACATGAACATCACATACATCGCGGCCAGAAAGACCGGGATGCCAAGCGCACGGTTCAGGATTACCCGGTCGATCCGGTCCGACACGGTGCGGGCCACTTCGGAGGCACGGCTGAGCGACTTTCCCACCAACGCCGCCACCGCGTCATAACGCGCGCAGGCAATGGCGGTGTCGGCGTCCAGCCCGGTGTCAGCCTCAAGTGCGGCGCGTTCGCCAGCGGCCTGCGCGGCGACGGTGGGATCTGTCATCGCCGGGCACAGCTCGTCACCTTCCAGATGCTTGATCGCCAGCCAGCGCGGCACCCCTTGCGCGACTCTACCGGCCAGTGCCGTTTCCAACCGTGTCAACGCGGCCTCGGTCGCATCGTCGAATTTCGGGGCAAATGTCGGCACATCGTCCGCCGTCCGCATCAGGTCTTTCAACTCGGTCAACCCGCGCGCCTCGGACGCGACGATCTCGACCACCGGGCAACCCAGTTCGCGTGACAGAACATCCCTGTCGATTACCAACCGCCGGGCGCGCGCCACATCCATCATGTTCAGGGCAACCACCACCGGCACACCCATCTCGACCAGTTGCACGGTCAGATAGAGGTTCCGTTCCAGGTTCGAGGCATCGACCACGTTGACCACAAGATCTGGCCGCTCAGACAGGATGAAGTCGCGGGCAATGCGTTCGTCCAGCGACGCGGCCCCGCCTGCCACCGACAGCGAATAGACGCCCGGCAGGTCCACCAGCGTGATCGCGGTGCCGTGATGGGTCAGATCGCCCAGTTTCTTTTCAACGGTGACGCCCGGCCAGTTACCCACCTGTTGGTGGCGCCCAGTCAGGGCATTAAACAGAGTGGTCTTGCCGCAGTTCGGATTGCCGGCAATTGCAACGACGCGTGTCATGATACAATGGGGGGTGTGACGCGGGCGACGTTAATAGCCTCGGCTTCATGCTTGCGCAGGCTCAGGGCGTATCCACGCACGCGGATTTCCACCGGATCACCCAACGGGGCCAGACGGCTGACCGAGAACTCGGCCCCCAAGGTCAGGCCCATCGACAGAAGTTTGCGCCGATAGCTTGGCGAGCCCCCGAAAAAGCCCGTGACCGTGGCGCGGTCACCGACTTTCAAATCCTTGAGCTTCAGCATCGTCTGCAATCCCTTGGGTGAGTCGAGAAAGATCCCGACCGAATTACACAGGTATATGCCGCGACGGGACTCCCCCGACCTTGATCTGAGTCAATTACTCGGGATTAACCTATTGCGCCGCCATCGGAACCCGCGCGACCTCGCATTGGTGCCACAGCTCTTCCAGCGCGCCCAACAGATGTTCGATATCGGCATCCGAATGCACGGGCGATGGGGTGATGCGCAGCCGTTCGGTGCCCTTCGGCACAGTGGGATAGTTGATCGGTTGGATGTAAACGCCATAATCGCGCATTAAAGTGTCCGAGATGAACTTGCATTTCACCGGATCGCCCACCATCACAGGGATGATGTGGGACGGGTTGTCGATATGCGGAATGCCCATCGCATCCAGCCCTTTGCGCACCTTCGCGACACGTTCTTTCTGGCAGTCACGTTCCACGTTTGAGCGTTTCAAATGCTGCACCGATGCTCGCGCGCCCGCAGCCACGGCAGGTGGCAAAGCGGTGGTAAAGATGAACCCGCTGGCGAAACTGCGCACGAAATCGCACAGCTCGGCGGACGCCGCGATATAGCCACCCATCACGCCAAACGCCTTACCCAACGTGCCTTCGATCACCGTCAGGCGATCCATCAGCCCTTCACGCTCGGCAACCCCTGCGCCGCGCGGACCATACAGGCCGACCGCGTGCACTTCATCCAGATAGGTCATGGCGTTGTATTTGTCGGCCAGATCACAGATTTCCTTGATCGGCGCGATGTCCCCATCCATCGAATAGACGCTTTCAAAGGCGATCAGTTTGGGCGCGTCAGGGTCGGCGGCGGCCAGCTTGGCCTCAAGATCTTCCAGATCATTGTGCTTCCAGATCACCCGCGCCGCCTTGGAATGGCGGATGCCTTCGATCATCGAGGCATGGTTCAGCGCGTCGGAAAAGACAATGCAGCCGGGGATTTGCGAGGCCAGCGTTCCAAGCGCGGCCCAGTTCGAGACATAGCCGGACGTGAACAGAAGTGCTGCTTCCTTGCCGTGCAGGTCGGCAAGCTCGGCCTCAAGCAACACGTGATCATGGGTTGTGCCGGAAATGTTGCGCGTGCCACCTGCCCCGGCACCCACTGTATCAATCGCGTGGTGCATAGCTTCCAACACGTCGGGGTGTTGCCCCATGCCCAGATAATCGTTCGAGCACCAGATCGTGACATCTGCGGCCCCATCGTTACCGGTGTGGCGCGCCTTGGGAAAGGCGCCGCGTTTACGTTGCAGATCAGCAAACACACGATAGTTTCCGTCTTCGCGCAACGTATTGAGGCGGGATTTGAAATAGTTCTGATAATGCATGGGTGACCCCTTGGGTGGATTATCTGTTACACCATTGAACCGCAATCAAGCTTGCGCCAACATGATGTTTGTCAAGTCACACTCAGAAAGGCGGATCGTCAGATCAGGGGCAAGATAGACCAACCGCCCGCCATCCTTGCGGATGGCTCCGGCCTCGAAACGCATCAGATGCGCCCGGGCGGTTGGTCCATGGGTTCGTAAACCCGAACGTGATCGGTTGCGCCGCCGGCCTCACCCAAGAACAGAGGCGACATGATCACAGAGGCCGTATTCGCAGAACAGGACGAGGATGTGGGAACAACCTCGTTGGGTGGGCCATGGGGTGGTTGTGGCATATCCCGAACGGGCTGCACTTAACCAACGTCAAGCCGTCGAAGTTTTCCTTTGTGGAGGTCGGGAAGGCATGTGCGGAGGTGGCGGAGGTGGGGCCGGACGTGCCACGCGTGGCGCTGTCAGAGCCGGGACCATGCCGACAAGGAACAGAACAAATGCCCCAATCCACGCCGCCCCGGCCAGCAGGATCAGCGCGTCATACCAGCGATAAAGAAGGTCCGCCGCCAGCCAGCGCGTCAACGCAGACAGGATCATCAGTCCATAGCCCACCGCAACAATGCGCGGCACTATGGGCGCGCGGCCCGTGTGGCCCAGCGTTGCCCGGCTCATCACCGCCAGGGTCATGCCACCGATGCCGCCAAGCCCCAAAACATGCAGCGCGCCAACCTCGTCGCCGATGCCCCAACCGGCCAACGCCCACAGCGCAAAGCCGATCACCATCAAGCCCTGCGCCGCAAACAGCGACCACAGAAGCGGATCGCGCAGCGCCCATTGCGGCCGCCACCGGCTGATTCGCGCCCCGTGGATTACAGCCAGCACCAACGCCATGATGGGCGCGAGCATCGGGATCAGCACGCTCCACGGTAAGGCAATCGCGCTCAGGATGGCCAGACGGTCAAGGCGCGGTGTCTGCGGCGGCAACGCCTCGGGTGACTGCCCAGCCCGGTTCATCGCGTTGCGTATAAAGCCCGGCGTGATCCGTCCGCCCAGCACGACGATCAGCCCGCACAGCGCCATCAGCCCAACGCGCAAACCCGCGCTGGCGGTGTCCGTTGTGATGTCCGTCCATTCCAGATGAACCAGCAAATTGCCAATCAAGAATGTGGCCAGAAAGACCGTAAAAATCGCATGTTGCGGGTTCCGACGCTGGCGCAGCTGGTTCGCGATGCGCAGAACCAAAGAGGTCAGGAAGGACAGGTCAACCACGGCCACCACAGCAGGCGGCAACGCAGCGGAATGCCAAAGCACTACACGGCCCGCCAGCCACAAACCCGCCAACGCCCCAATGATCATGCCCCGGCCACTGGCAACAGCAGTCAGGAAGAACCCGGCGACAGCAGCCCCGGCATATCCGAACAGCATTTCGTGGGCGTGCCACAGATGCGGCGCCATTGACAGATCCGACAGGCCCGAGGTGCCACCCAACGCTTGCGCGCCCAACCACAGCTCCCACGTCAGGCCGGACAGAATAGCCCAGATTGCCGCGCCCAGAAAGAAGGCGCGAAATCCTTCGCTGAAAATACGTTTGAACAAGTCCGCCATGACAAGCCCCTTGGTGGCATATGTCCGGCAGATTAGGGGCTGACGCGCTGGACCGAATGACCAAAGTCAAGTCCTGCGCATGTGAAGAGAAATTTTGGGCACTACATCAGCCCCGATATCAGGCGTCATCTTCCGCCTGCTTTATCAGGCCATGCATCCATTTGCCGGAAATCCAGGCGAAGGGGACGCCAAGGATGATGCCACCGATGATCGATTCAATCGGTGTCAGCGCACGCAGGCCGATGGCCTGCAAAACCAGAAACAGGAAAAACAGGTTCACCGCCGCCGCACCCGCCGCCAGCGGATACAGCACCAATGAAACCGCCCATACCGGCCACCGCCCGGATTTATCCTCGGTCGCCGACATCACTTGCGGAAGATGGATTTTTGCACGGCCACCAGCGCCAGGATCAGCGCAACCGCCGCACCGAGCAGCCACAGGGTCGCCCCGCCAACGGCGTGCGAGTGTCCGTCAATCACCGCTTCACGCAGCGGTGTTTGGTCATGGTGGGCAAGGGCGGGTGAGGCCACGATCCCGGCCAGAACGGCCAGATAGAGAGTTTTCATTTCAGGACTCCAGTCATGTTCTTGAATCACTATAGCCGAAGGCGATGTTGCGTGGCTTGATCATGGTCAAACGTCCCTACATCCCAAACGGCAGAGCATAAAGCAGCGCCGCCAGCCCCAGAAACCCGATTAAAAACGCGGTGAAGCCAGCGCGAAAACCGGGGGCTGTGCGAAGGCCCAGATAGTCCGACAGGATTACAAAGGATTTCAGGCCCGACAGGACAAGCACAGTCAGCACGAAGATCGGCCCGGCCTCGGGCAGCGCGCCGGCAAAGATCGTGGTCACCATGCTGAAGCCGATCAGCATTATCAGGGCGCGGGTCAGGACAGCATTCGACATCAGTGCACCAGATAAATGATGGGAAACAGAAGCACCCAGACCAGATCGACCATGTGCCAAAACGCGGCACCTGCTTCCAGATTGCGGGGGTTCCCCCAACGCATCAGAAGCGCGAAGATGATCAACCCGGCCACCACATGCAGCGCATGAAACCCGGTGAGCAAATAGTAGAAGGTAAAGAAATCGCTGGTTTCGATACCGATCCCGTGGCGTGCCTTTTCAGCATATTCGTACCATTTGACGATCAGGAAGACGACGCCGAATGCCATCGCCCCTGCCAGCCAAAGCCGCATATGCCGCACCGAATGCACTGCCCGCGCCGCACAGTAGCCACTGGTGACAAGAACGATGGTATTTGCCGCACCCGCCACCCGGTTCAGCTCTGCTTGATCCGCCGCAAAACCCATAGGGTCCGTCGCGCGCATTCCAAGGAATGCCAAAAGGCCCGCACCGAAGACCAGAAGCTCCGATACGATCAACACCCAGATCATCAAGTCTCCAGGCAGTTCATCCAGAACTGAAGTTTGATCCGTCATGCGCCACCGGTAATCTGACGATAGATCTCGGGCAATGCGGCGGTCAGTCGCGTCGGGTCCGGCACAATGGAAAAACCATCCGCGCCAAAGATGCGATGCACCCAGCCCTGCCCTTTTTGATCGACAACGACGCCATGCACGGCGTGGCCCTTCATTCGCGCCTCGCGGACTGCCATGCGGCTGTCTTCGATGCCGTGACGGCCTTCGTAATGGTCCAGATCGTTGGGCTTGCCGTCGGTGATGACCAGCATCAGGCGACGGGTATTGGGACGGTCGTCCAACCCTGCCGTGGTATGGCGGATTGCCGCGCCGAGCCGGGTGTAGAATGCAGGCGTCAGCCCCCCGATACGGGCCTCAACATGCGGGTTCATTTTTTCGTCGAACCCTTTGCATTCCTGCACAAAGACGCGCCCGCGTTTCAGCGACGAAAACGTGTGGATTGCGAAATCGTCGCCGCAGGCCTCAAGTCCCCAGGCCAGCGCGGTCAGCGCTTCTTTTTCGACATCAATCACCTGACGGTCGCCAATGGCGGACTCTGTCGATCGCGACACATCCATCAGGACCGAGATCGCCAGATCACGCTCCATCACCCGCGCCGCGCGGTAAACACGGTCGCTGGACCGGCCCGTGGCGCGCAATTCGACTTGCGCGGCAATCGCGGCTTCCAAATCCAACTCATCGCCGTCCAACTGGCGCGGTAGAATCACGCGTTTGGGGCGCAGCGCCTCGAACTGACGTTTCACGGCGCGAATGCGGCGGTTGGTGGCGGGGTCATGCTCGATCGCTTCGACCTCGTCGGCGATGCTGGACAGCACGCGGGCGTGATCGGGGATATAGCTGTTCGTGCGGTGATCCCATTCCGGATACATATGCTTGCCCGACAAACGCTCGCGGTCGGCATCTTCGGGTGACAGGTCAAGGTGGAACTTCAACCGCGTGGCGGTCTTTTTCGACACCTGCCCCAGTGCCAGTTCGTCCTGATCTTCGGCGGCGCGGCGGGCGTTGTCCTCGTCGTCATCTTCGATGCGACGGTTCATGTTCAGGCTTTCAACCCACGAGAAAATCGCCTCGAACTTGTGCAGGATCAGGCTGTCACGCCGTTCGGCCTGATCACTTTCCGACCGGCGTGCGGCCTTGGTGCCTTCGGCCTCGTCGCCGGGGCCGCTGCCTTGTTCCTCGTCGCCTTCGCCCAGCCGGTCCACCGGCATCCGCGCCGCCATCGGACGCAGATCGGGCCACATCGGTACCGGGCGGAAGGGGCGATAGCCGCGCGGGGCGGTCAAGTGATCCAGGGGCTGATCCGGTTGTCGGATCAATCCAACAAAGACCTTTGCCATTGCGCCTTTCGGCTCTGGCCCGCCCAACAGATGGTCAATCGCTGCTTCCAGCGCGGCTTCGACCGACGGCAGCTTGGCATCCGGCCGCATCGCGCGACACGCACCAACCAGAGTTTCATAGAAGCCTCGCAAACCGGGGCAATCGGTCAATGTCGCCTGCGTCATTGCGATTGACGCACGCAGGGCCCGCAGATCCGCGCGCAACGGATCGGCATCGCCCACCGGCTCGGGCGCATGGGCCACGGACGCAACCAGCCAGAAATACAGTGCCGCGTTGGCCTCGCGGGCGGGAAATTCGGCAATGGTTTCGGGCAGGCGCAACGCCTCGCCGTCGAAACTGGGGCGGGCCTGCATCTCGCGCCATGTGCCAAGTGACCGGCGGAAGGACAACCGGTGATGCGAAGCGGCTACGGTGGCCTGCTTGATTTCGGTGGAATGTGACCCGCCAAGGCCGCGAAAAAAGACGCCCAGACGCCCTTCGACTTCGGTCAGGGTGACGGCGTTTTCATCGTGAACGCCGGGGGCATCCAGTCGGCTGGCATATTTGTGCCAGATCTTGCCAACGGTTTCTTCCGGCTCGAAAGGGTCGAAAATGCGTTCGGACATGGGGAACCTCGGGTGATCAGGTTATCGTCCTGTGGAAGTGGTCCCGCGACCAACCCATTGGCTGGTCGCGGGGGTGGCCTTAGCCGTAGATCGCGGTGACCAGATCCATCAGCCCTTGCTTGACGTCATCGTCATCGGACAGAGGTTCGATCATCGCCGCGCGGATGGCGCGGTCAACGGGCATGCCGTCTTCGATCAGCGTGGCGCAATAGATCACCAGACGGGTCGAAACACCCTCTTCCAGATCCTGACCTTTCAGGCCACGCAGTTTGTTTGCCAACCGGACAAGGGACGTCGCCCGGTTGGCATCCAACCCGCTTTCACGCGTCACGATATCAACTTCCCGGTCGTGGGAGGGGAAATCGAAGTCGATCGAAAGGAAACGCTGGCGGGTGGACGGTTTCAGGGTTTTCAGGATGTTCTGATAGCCTGGGTTGTAACTTGCCACGAGCATGAAGCCCGGTGCCGCCTCGATTTCCTCGCCGGTTTTATCCAGCGGCAGGATGCGGCGATCATCGGTCAAAGGGTGCAGAACGACGGTGACGTCCTTACGCGCCTCGACCACCTCGTCAAGATAGCAGATTGCCCCTTCCCGCACAGCACGGGTCAGCGGGCCATCAACCCAGACCGTCTCCCCGCCTTTCAGCAGGTAGCGCCCCACAAGGTCGGACGCGGACAGGTCATCGTGACAGGCAACAGTGTATAACGGGCGACCCAGACGGGCGGCCATATGGGCGACGAAGCGGGTCTTGCCGCAACCGGTCGGACCTTTCAGAAGCAGCGGCAGCCCATGGCGTTCGGCAGCTTCGAAAACATCGCATTCGTCAGAAACGGGTGAGTAGAAGGGGGCCGAAGCCCCCTCCGTTTTTTTATCAACGGCAGCCATATCAGGCACCTTCTCTTTCGTATTGGTCGGTCGGTTCGATAACTTCGCGACGCGGCACAAGCTGTGCGTAGATGAACAAGATCGCACCGATCACCACCGCAAGGCCTGCGGCCCAACGCATGATGAAGAACAGGTGCACGCCTTCCTGAATGTCCATGAAGTTCTCGCCCAGCACACGTTGCATGTGTGTTTGAACGGTCCCCGCAAAGGTCAGAACGAAGGTCATGAAGGACATACCGCCGGTCATCAGCCAGAAGCTCGCCATATTCAGTACCTGGTTATACGGATCGCGTCCGCGCAGGATCGGCATGGCATAAGTGATGATCGCAAGGTTCACCGACACATAGGCACCAAAGAAAGCCAAGTGACCGTGGGCCGCGGTGATCTGCGTGCCGTGGGTGTAATAGTTCACACCGTGCAGCGTGTGCAGGAAGCCCCATACACCCGCGCCGAAGAAGGCAACGGTTGCGGCACCCAGCGCCCACAGAAGGGCGGCTTTGTTCGGGTGGTCGCGTTTGCCTTTCCACACCATGACGAAGCTGAAGCTCATCATTGCGAAGAAGGGGATCACCTCAAGCGTCGAGAAGATGGACCCGATCCACTGCCAATAGCCCGGCAAGCCGATCCAGTAGTAGTGGTGGCCCGTTCCCAGAATGCCCGAGAACAGCGCGGTGGCGACGATGATATAAAGCCACTTTTCAATGATCTCACGGTCAACACCGGTCAGCTTCAAAAGCAGGAACGCAAGGATGGATGCCATCACAAGTTCCCATGTGCCTTCCACCCACAGGTGGACGATGTACCACCAGAACATCTTGTCCAGTGACAGGTTGGCCGGGTTATAGAACGAAAACAGCCACAAGAGCGACAGACCCCAAAGGCCCAGAAGCAGTACGTTTGTGATCGCGGTTTTACGCCCTTTCAACACCGTCATCGAGATGTTGAACAGGAAGATAAGCGCCGCAACCAGAATGCCCAACTTGACCCAGACAGGTTGTTCAATGAACTCGCGCCCTTCCATACCCAACAGCCAGTGGCCGTGGAACAGGTCGAACACATAAGTCAGAACTGCGCCCGCTGTGCCCACAAGAAGCAGGATCAACTGCGCATAGGCTAATGTGGTTGAATGGATTTCCCGTTCGGCTTCTTCCGGTATCAGGAAGTATGCCGCGCCAAAGAAGCCCAAAAGCAGCCAGACCACCAATGCGTTGGTGTGCAACATCCGGATGATGTTGAACGGCATCAGCTCGGACAGGAAGTTCGGGCTGACATAGACCCAGCCGGCCCACAGACCACCCAGCACCTGAACGGCGAACACCGCCATCGCTGCTAGGAAGTACCAATAGGCAATTCGTTGAGATTGGTATTTCATGTCTCTCTCCTCTCCCGGCCTTAGCCAGCCTCGTTGGGTGGCCAGCCTTGCGCGTCGATGCTGTTCACCCACAGGAAGAAGTCTGCAAGTTCACGAATCTGTTCGTCGCTCAGGTTGAATTGCGGCATCTGACGCCGCCCCTCGATGCCGCTGGGTTGTGCTTCCATCCAGCCCTTCAGCACCTCGAAAGCTGCTTCAGGATCGTCGTCAACACCCCAACGGGTCATCACGTTTTGCAGCTCGGGTGCAAAGTATGCCCCCTCGCCCATCAAAGTATGGCAATTGATGCAGGCGTTCTTTTCCCACACATGTTTGCCGCGCACTACGCTTTCCGTCAGTTCTGCATTTGCAGTCGATTTGGTCACCACGTATCGCACTGAGTGCGCCGACAGGATCAAAAAGACCACGATGAAAAACAACGAGCCGCCATAGAACACGTTACGCGCCATGGTCTTGGTCATGACTTCTCGCATATTGGCCTCCAGTTCAGTTATCCAATTTTCTGGATAACGGAGCCGTGATGAAAGCAGCTTGACATATGTCAACAAAATCTAAGTTTCCTGACTGTTTTTGACAGGAAATCATTGTTCTCGAAACAAACTGCATCCCGCTGCCGTTCTTTGGCAAAAATTGATTGTTGCGCCGGTTTAAGGCATTCTGTTTTCATTCATTTGATTGTTCAGGGGCAAATTATGCGGATTTCGACGATCCTGATTGCAATTCTCATCGCCACAACCAGCCACGCCGACACAATCGACCTGGATGATCCCTCCGCGTTTTGCAGCCAGATGGCTCAGGTCTATGACTGGACGGACGACTCAGAGGCCGTCGCAAACTGCCCGTGTTCATTTGCCGGATTAAAAGATCAGATGACGTCGGAATTGTTCGAAATAACAATCCAATGGCAGCTGGACCCTGCCATCTTACGCAATGGCTTGCCCGATGGCATGACCATCGCGAATTTCTATGACACAGTGGCCCCGGTTTTCGGCGCAGTTGAACAAAGCTGCGGGCCGATGCGCTAGTTTTGATCGCACAAGCCGTTCAAGGTTGCAAAGCAAAGAAGCAGCCCACCGCGTTGCCAAACCGTGCCAATAATTGACGCGTCCTGCGGCGGGCTGCACTTTGGTTCCACTCCACCCCTCGGCAAAGCACTCCAATATCACCCAAAAAGAAATGCCGCCGAACCAAGGCAGGAAGTCCACGGTCCGGCGGCATGATTGAGGGTCTAAAACACGGGGGTTGTTGTCGATATCCCCGACAACAATTGCCCCGCGCCATCACCACACGCCCACCCCCTTCTTCAGATCAACGCGAACCCACCGAAATGGGCAAATGATCCATGAACCCTTGCAGCGCAACAGTTCGGGAATATCCCTGTAATTGAGAAAACGTCTGGCAACTTTAAATCCTTGGCTTCAATAGGATCAACGCTAGAAGTATCAGCACCAGCGGTCATACCCCACATTGGGTAAAAGTTAATGCGCCAGATGTTTTTCGGCTTCGTCCAGCACGTCTTGCCAATGCCGGAAGAAGATCAGTTGCCCGCTGTCATCATAAACGCGGTAGTCAATCCAGTCATGATCTTGTCGAAATTCATCCAGAGACGCGACCGGAACCTGCGGATCATGGGTGCCGTTGAAGAACACTACGGGCAATCTGCCGCGCAGCGCGTTGACCATTGGGGTCCAGTCGCTTTTCTGCTCGCCCAGAACCATGCGTGAAAACGCCTCATGCGCGCTATGATCATCGGTCAGCGCAGTCTCTGAACCTGTCACCATGGCCTCGAACACCTCAGGGTCTTCGAAAGTTTCGACATCCGCCGGACAGTCGCCGTAAACCGCATGGATGAACCCGCGCTTGCCGATCTTGCGCGCCAGATAGAACCCGGCTTTCACCATGAACGGCAACAGATGCGGGGTGTATTTTGCGCCCGCCAGAATAAAGCGATGCCATTTTTCCATGCGCTCGTATTGCTCGCGCCGGGTCATCGGCAGAATGCCCGCCGTAGCAATAATCGCGCTGATTCGACCTGGGTCGGTTGAGGCCAGTTTCATCGCATAGAAACTGTCGGATCCCAGGCTGATCACCGGGCAGCGCGTGACCTTTTCAGCCGTCAGGATCTGCAACGTGTCCTGGGTGGCAAGCGCATCGTAATCCTGCTTTTTGCCAATCATATCCGACATGCCATAACCCGCCCGGACCGGCACGATGATGCGAATACCCCGCCGGGTTGCCTCGGCCTCGGCCGAGGCGGGCCAGCGCACCAGCCCGTAATCCAGCGGAAGAAACAACAATGGTTCACCCTTGGACGCACCCAACACGAGGTAATCCAACCGCCGCCCATCCGGGGTTGTCAGCGTCGTAAAGGGCCGTTCCTTCAGGCTGGCATAACCGCGGCTTAACAGGCGTGGACCGGGGTCGGCCTTGATCGTCAGGTTGGACATATCCATCACCGACAGGGCCAGCCGAACAAGTTCGACCTGCGACCGCGTTTCCGTCTTCGACAGGATTGATTTGATCTGTGCTCGCACCGTGTCAATCGACCGCCCCCGCTGTTCGGCGATGTCCTTGACCGAGCAGCATTCGACAAGGCTTTGCACCACATTTGCTTCTGCCGTAGTCAGGTCAAAGGCGCGTTTGAGAATGTCGGAAAACTCTGCCGGACAACTGACCTCGGACGAGGCCGCTAAAACATAACGGTCCCCCGACCCAACCTGCCGCACCTGCAAACGGACCACGATGAAATGCCCCTTGCCGCGCGACCTTAGCCGCAAGACCGCCGCGTTTTCCCCCTGTCCCTTCAGCAATGCGTGCGCGGTGGTCAAAATGCTGTCGATATCGTCCGGGTTGACCAGCATTGATCCAAGCTCGGCCCCGACCTCAAGCCCCAAAAGCGCGCGCGCCGCCGCGTTGACCGCCGCCACTTTGTGTTCTGCGTCGAACAAGAACGCTGCCACTTTATCGAACGGGGCCAGCACCGCGTTCAACTGGGTCTGCGTGCTGCTTTGATCCAGCCGATCCAGAAAGGTCCCGGCACGTTCGAAATGGCTTGAGATCGTTGCATCATCCAACAAGCGCGGCGCGCTGAAATCCGCCCCTTCCCGCAGGGGCGCGATGGCGGTTTCCCAGACATCCAGCAATGTCTCATACCGCGTCGGATCAAGCGCCACATCATAAAGCCGCTCGATCGCTTCTTCCCGTGTTCTTCCTGTCAGACTGTCTTCCTGTGTCTGAGAGGACGTGTTCTTCCGATCCATCGCGCTTGTCCCGGTGATGTCCTCTGTCGGTTCAACCGACCCATCCACGTTAACGAAAAACTCTTTTTCCGCCAAGGGTCACACCCGCCCCTTAACCGCTTTTGACGCAATATTAACGGGTGGAGCCAACGGGTTGGCGAAAATCCTTATACTCAGTGTCAAATCTGTGGTTAGTCTAATTTCATCGACGCATTCGTGTCCGTAGGAACCAAGCATGCCTGACCTGACCCGAGGCTTTCCAGACATGGAATGTGCCGCCCGCACCGCCCGCGCTCAGGCGCGTATGGCAGAGGCGGGTCTGGCCGGGATGCTGCTGCTGACGGAACCCGAAGTGCGATACTTCTCGGGCTTCCACACCCTCTTTTGGCAAAGCCCCACCCGGCCGTGGTTTCTGTTCGTCCCAGCCAATGGCAAGCCCATCGCGATCATCCCCGAAATCGGTGCGGCGCTGATGCGCACGACCTGGATCGACGACATCCGCACATGGTCCGCCCCCGCGCCCGACGATGACGGGATCAGCCTGCTGACCGATCTGCTGACCCCTTATGCCCGCGAAGGGGCGGTAATCGGTGTGCTGAAGGGGCACGAGACGATGCTGCGCATGCCCCTTGGCGATTACGAACGGCTGATGGCGGGTCTGCCGGGACTGCGCATCCACGACGCCACCGGGATCATCCGCAGCTTGCGCATGGTCAAATCGGAGCGCGAGATCGAAAAGCTCGCCCATATCTGCGCCATCGGGTCACGCACCTTCGCCGAAGCCCCCAACTTCGCGCATCAGGGCCTGCCCTTCGAAGACCTGTTCCGTGCCTTCCGTCGCGAGGCATTGGCCCAAGGTGCAGACGACGTCCCCTATCTGGTCGGCGGGGCCGATCAAGGCGGTTATCACGACGTAATCTCGCCCCCCTCACCGCGCCCGCTGACGAAGGGCGATATCGTGATGCTGGACACGGGTGCCACGTGGGACGGGTATTTCTGCGATTTCGACCGCAACTGGGCGGTGGGCCATGCCGATGATCTGTCCCGCCGCGCCTATGACGTTCTGTGGCGCGCGACCGAAGCGGGGATCGACACCGCCCGCCCCGGAGCCACCTGCCGCGACCTGTTCCACGCCATGCAATCGGTGATTGCCGAGATGGACGAACAGGGCGGAGACGTGGGCCGGTTGGGTCACGGGCTGGGCATGCAGCTGACCGAATGGCCCTCGCTCGCCGCGTTTGATGATACAGTGATCGAAGACGGCATGGTCCTGACGCTGGAGCCATCGCTTGGTTACGGCGACGGGCGGATCATGGTGCATGAGGAAAATATCTTGGTGCGCGACGGCGGAGCTGAACTGCTGACCACCCGCGCGCCGCAAGACCTGCCGGTGATTTAGATGAAACTGACCTTCGACACAGACCAAGGCATCGGCACACGCGCCAATCTGGGCGTGATCGTGTTGGAAAACGACACAACGCTGGAGCATGAGTTTCGCAGCCTGATGAATATCGACGGTGTCGCGCTCTACCACTCACGCATCCCGATGGGGCCGGACATCCGCCCAGACACGCTGCCACAAATGCTCGATGACCTGCCCGCCGCCGCGCGACTTTTGCCGCCCGCACTGGACTTCGATGTGATCGGCTATGGCTGCACCTCGGCCACGTCGGTGATCGGACCGGAAAAGGTCGCGACCGCCATTCAAACAGTCTGTCCCAGTGCACGCGTCACTGACCCGCTGAGCGCGATCATCGCCGCCGGGCGTCACATTGGCGTCACGCGTCTGGGGTTCCTGTCGCCTTACGTAGCCGAAGTCTCGCAAACCATGCGCGACCGGTTGACCGAGGCTGGGTTCCAGATCGCCGGTTTCGGATCATTTGAGGAAAGCAATGACCAGATCGTCGGGCGGATCACGCCTGCGTCAATCCTGACCGCCGCCCGTCAAATTGCCGATGCCGCCCCCTGCGACGCCATCGTGATTTCCTGCACCGCGCTCAGATGTCTGGATATCATTCCCGAAATCGAGGCGCAGACCGGCAAACCAGTTCTGGCCAGCAACCCGGCGCTGGCGTGGCACATGCTCCGGCTGGCCAACATGGACGACCCACGCCCGGGGCTGGGTCGTCTGTTTGGATAACCGCTCAGGCGCGCGACAGAACGCTCGCAGGGCGGGCCTTGGCAAGCGCGGCCGTCAACATGCCCGCAATCGCAGCTTTCAGGATGTCGCCGGGGATGAAAGCGGCAACCAGCATCGTCGCCTCTGACAGCGACTTGCCCAGCACCAGCGCCAGCCCGGAAATCCCGAAGATATACAGCACCACAATTCCACCGATAACCGAAGCGACGCCCGCACTGATCGCCAGCGGACCTTTGCGCCATTTCTCGGTGATTATACCTGTGACGAAAGCCGCAATCGGGAAGCCCACAAGAAAGCCAGCTGTCGGGCTGGTGAACACGCCCAAGCCGCCGCGACCACCTGCCAACAGCGGCAGACCAAGGGCCACCAGCAGCAAAAACAACAGCACGGCCAGCGTGCCACGCTTGGCCCCCAGCACTGTGCCGCACAGCATGATGCCAAGGCTTTGGGCGGTGATCGGCACACCAAAGGGCAGCGCGATCTGCGGGATCAGACCCAGGGCCGCGATCAACGCGGCAAACAGGGCAATCAAGGTGACATTCTTTTCCATGTTTCACTCCTTCATGGCATCGAAACCACCGCGCGCGCGCAGCGCCTCGGCGATGTGGTCCGCGTCATCCAACGCAAGGACCGTAAACGGTAAGATAATCCGCCATCCAGGGCGGCGCGGTGATCGGGCGCGCCAGGCGTCGATCAGCTTGGTGCCTTTGGTCAACAGAACCGGCGTGAAGCGGATGACCAGCGCAATGGCGGTTTCCAGATAGGTGGTTTTCAGACCCAAGGTGCGCAATGGCGTCGCCAGCCAGCGCACCACCGCGATCAGGTCTGACAGTTGCGTGGTCATCGTCACCAGCGTTGCCAAACCAACCGCCGTAATCATCCGCAGCAAAATCACACCGCCCGTATAGGGCGTCCACGTCACAAGGTGATACAGCGCCAGCATCACAACGAAGGGCCACAGCACGCGTAACGCCCGCAGACCAGAACGGAAAAACACCGGGCCGGGCAGCCGATACAGCACCAGCATCCCGGCAAACGCAGCCGTGTGAACCCACAGGTTTTGCGCCTTGAACAACAGAACCGTCGCCACGCACAAAGCGGCCAGCTTTGTCCCGGCGGGCCAGCCGTGGGCGCGCGTCCTAACGGGAGAGGTCAGAGATATCATCGCCCTCTCCTTGTCGTGTCATCTCAACGGTGAAGTCGTCCAGCACATCACCCCCCTGCCCTTGCAGCACCCCACGGTCCAGCCACAGCACGTGGTCATAGCCCGTCAGATCACGCGGATCGTGCGAAACATGCACCAACGTGCCGTCATAACGGTCCAAATAGCGGGCCAGTTGCATCCGCGTCGGAATATCAAGCCCGGCAAAAGGTTCGTCCAAAATCAGAATGCGCGGCGTCATCGCGAGGATCGACATCAGGCACACCAGTTGCTTTTGGCCTTGTGACAGGCTGTGGACATGGGCGTCGTGCCAATGCGCCTTGCCGAACTGCGCCAGCACCGCGCGTGCGCGCGCCTCGGGGTCATCCATACCTTGCTGGCGCAGGCCGAACGAGATCTCCTCGATCACCGTCGGAAAGATAATCTGGTGATCCGGGTTCTGAAACAGAATGCCCACCAGCGACAGCGCGGCGCGCCGATCTTTCGCCGGGTTGACCCCGTCAATCGTGACCGTGCCCGCGCTCGGCGCAACCAACCCCGCCAGCAGCCGCGCAAAGGTCGTCTTGCCCGACCCGTTGCGACCAATCACACCGATCCGCCGCGCGGTCAGATCGACCGAGACACCAGACAGAATCGCGCGCCCGTCGATCACATGATCAACCGAGGCAAAACGAATCTGTGCAGTGGCGGTCGTATCTTTCACGCGATTACTGGCCCTATTGTCACTTGGTCACGCGCCTTTTAACGGGGGACAGAATGGAATGCCGCAAGAAAATGCACGATGCGGAGTTTTACCTTACGTAAGGTCAAGAACAGAACTGGCGGGTCAGCGCCTCCCACTGGCGGCGGGTCACGTCGCGATCTTCGGCGACCATCCAGTATGAATTTTCCGACGGCAGCACCGCATCCGACAGGCGCGCAAGCCGCCCGGCTTCAACTGTGCCTCGCACCAAAGGCAGCGAAGCCAGCAGAACGCCCGCCCCGGCCTCGGCCGCCGACAGCGCGGCGGTGAACGTGTCAAACCGCAGCAAAGGCACTGGCGTTGGCGCGTCCCCTGTCGCCTGCGCCCAGTCATGCCAACCGGCACGCGGCCCCGACAGACCAAGGCGCGGCAGATCCTGCCAGCGTCCCTGCCCTGCCCGCTTGATCAACGCAGGCGCAGCCACCGGGGTCAGTGCTTCGTCATACAACCGTGCACGATGGGCGATGTCCCAATCGCCGTTACCATAGCGGACCCGCACCCCCGTCACGCCCGGCCCATCGTCGGACGCCAGAACCAGCGTCTTGAAACTCAGCTCCACCTCCTCGCCCAGCGACAGCCCCGCCAAGCGCGGCGCGACCCACAATTGCAACACGGACGCGCTGGCCCAGACCGTGACCCGCCGCCGTTGAATGCCAAACAGCTCCTCCGAGCTTTGGCGCAGTGTCGCCATCGCGTGGGTCACATAGGGCAGCCACGCCTCACCCTCGACCGACAGGATGACGCCGCGCGGCTGGCGGATGAACAGGGTCGCGCCCAACCGGGCCTCTAGATTGCCGATCCGCTGACTGATTGCGGCCTGCGTCAGCCCCGTTTCCGCCGCCGCAGCGGTGAAACTGCCGGTGCGCCCTGCCGCCTCGAAAGCGCGGACCCAATCCAGCGGCAGGTTTGAAAGGGGTGTGTTTACCATAAGCCAATCCATGCCTCAGGGTTGTTTCCTCTAAATTGTGCTTATCTATCAAACGCGCGACAATGTCACCGAAATTCACGCAGCGAACGGACACACCATGCTTGATGCCAACCTTGACCCGACAGGACAGATCCTGACTCTCACCACCCCAGACGGCCCTTTGCGCTTTCACGCCATGTGGCTGCGCGACAACGCCTGGGACGACGACACCCGCGCGCCCGGCAATGGGCAGCGGCTTGTGGCCCTGCGCGACATTCCGGCGGATACGAAAATGTCCGGGGTTGCCGTGAATGGCAGCGCGGTTGATGTGACATTCGTGCCCGAGGGCAAAACCATCACCTATGACGTAAATTGGTTGGTGCAGAACGCCTATGACCGCCCTGCCCCGACGCAAAATGGCTGGCTTTCGGCTGAATTAGAGCCTTGGGACGCCCGGCTTATGGGAGCCGTTCCGGTCGGTGACTTCGCCGCAATGTCCCAAAATGCGGATGCCCTTCGCGATTGGCTCGCGCTGGTCAACTGCTATGGCTTCGGCAAGTTGGAAAACGGCCCGATCGAGGACGGCGCGCTGTTCAAAGTGGTTGATCTGTTTGGCTATGTGCGTGAAACAAATTACGGCCCGAAATTCGAGGTGCGCACCGAAGTAAACCCGACCAACCTCGCCTTCACCGGGCTGGGGTTACAAGCGCATACCGACAACCCATACCGCGACCCGGTGCCGTCTGTTCAGGTGCTGTATTGCCTTGAAAGCTCAGCCGCAGGTGGGGAAAATATGGTGGTCGACGGGTTTGCCTGCGCCCTGCGCCTGCGGGACGAAAACCCTGACTATTTCACCGCATTATCGTCCTATTGCGCCCGATTTGAATATGCGGGTGACGATGGTGTCTGCCTGCAATCGCGCCGTCCGATGATCGAACTGGCGCCTGATGGTGAAATCATCGCCGTGCGCTTCAACAACCGCTCGCTGGCTGCCGTCAGCGACGTGCCGTTTGACGAAATGCAGACCTATTACGCCGCCTATCGCCGATTTGGCGAAATCATCGACGACCCGGCGATGGAGGTCACCTTCCGGCTGGAACCCGGCGAGGCGTTCGTCGTCGACAACACCCGCGTTCTGCACGCTCGTAAAGCCTATTCCGGCACCGGCACGCGGTGGCTTCAGGGCTGCTATTCCGACAAGGACGGGTTACGCTCGACCTATACCGCGATGCGCCGTGCAGACATGAAAGAGGCCGCAGAATGAAACCCGATATCGACACCCTGACCCCCGACACCATCGTTGATTTCATCGGCAGCATCTTCGACCGTCGTGGCGGCGAGGAATATCTGGGCGAACCCGTCACCATGGCCGAACACATGCTGCAAGGCGCCACCATCGCCGAGCAAAACGGCCAACCCGAGGAAATCATCGTCGGTGCCTTGTTGCATGACATCGGACATTTCACGTCCGAGTTTGGCACCTATCACCCCGACGACACAGAAGACCGTCACCACGAAGACGCGGGCGCTGAGGTGCTTGAGCAGTTTTTTCCCAGCGTCATCACTGATTGCGTGCGGTATCACGTGGCCGCGAAGCGTTATCTCTGCGCCACTAAACCGTCCTATTTCGACCGGCTCAGCGAAGCCTCGGTGCATTCGCTGATGCTGCAAGGCGGGCCGATGAGCGATGATGAGGTCGCCGCGTTTGAAAAGAACCCGAACCTGAAGCACATCATCGCGGTGCGCTATCTGGACGATGCAGGCAAACGCGAAGATATGGAAACGCCGGACTATTGGCACTTCGCCCCGATGGTACAACGGATGGTCGATCGGCACTGCAACTCCGGTTGACTCCCCCTGCCCTATCACTCTTTTACGCTGGATTAGTGTCGGATTGCGATCTCTCTCACGCTTTTGTCGATGGATTGGCAGGCATACAGGATGCGCGCGCGAAAATGGGTGTCGACGTAATCCGCGTGAAACCGGCTGGGCGCTTTCAGGATCAGTTTTGCGCCCTCTCGCCCCTGCCGGGACAGGCCCCGGAACCATGCGTTGAACAAGGTCTGATCCTCTGAATGCAGCAAGGTCTGAACCGTCGACCATTCCGTCCCGTCCGACATATCAGGCGGAGGCGTCTCGGCCCCCCCTGCCCCGCCACGTGACCCGCCGACCGGCAGCGGCACGACATTGTCGTCCTTCGCCTCGTCCCGCGTCATCCGCTGTTCGTAATCAGGCCCTATTGCGGCCCAACTGCCCTGAGTGGTGCGCAGAATCTTTTCGATATCGAGACGATATTCCGTGACCCGCCCCCGCGAACCCTGCCGTTTGACGACCAGCCAGCCCATCGCGCGCAGCTTCGCCATCTCGCGCTTCACGGTGCGCTCGTCGACCGACCACAGCCGCGCAATCTCGCGCTGGCCGACGGTCAATTCATTGCGGACCCAGTTGTAGCGCGCCGTGACCAAGGTCATCAGTCGCAACACCAACCGCTGCGGTCCCTTTCCTTCGGCCAAGGCATAAGCGCCCATCGCCGTAAGAAGATCATATTTCAACGCGGCCGCATGACGACCCGTTGCCCTGAGCTGCTGCATACCGCCCTCGGCTTGCCTGTTCCGTCTGCCTTCGCAGAGACCTCAATCCGGATCTTTGCCCGGAAGTGTTATCAATTGCCGAATCTGACGTTCGGTCTTTGGAAGGCATATTACGTCGAACTCAACGCTTTTGCCAACTCTGTTACGATTTGCGTCCTTGGGTGCGATTCTGTCAAGCCCCCTCTCGTTTTGCGCCCCTAAACCTTTTCAAATCAAAAAAGAAAAAGGGTTTATTGGTATAGGGGGACACCTAGTCTGTCCCCTAATGCAGCATAAATGTCCCCTATTGTGGTCACATCCCACATATTGTGTCCCCTTATTTCGACGAGGATAGGCGTTAATCTGGGAAAATCTTTTAAAATCAATGCTGTCCCTGTGGGGCGAGGTCCTACCGCTCATTGTTGAATTCCCTTTTGCTTTTTCCGCCAATTCCGCGTAAATCAGAAAGCACATATAATTAGCGTCCTATAAGAGCAGGAGTCAGGATGTTTACCCACGAAGATTTGGCACAGTTACAGGCACAATCACTTAAGATGCAGGGCTGGATCAGGCAGCAGACCTATTCGCCCGAGATGGAGAAGACGCTGCGCCGGTTCTCATCCTGGGAGGTCGCCGAGCTGATCTTCAAGGTCAACCAATCCACATTGCGGGGACGATTGGCCGCCGACCCCTCCCTGCCCCAAGGGCTGGTCGAAGGCGACGGGCGGCAGCGCTGGTATACGCTGGACGAGATCAACGAACTGCGCCGGCGCATCCGGATCAACCGCAAATCCATGATGCCCAAGCGCCCCGAAGGCAAGCGCGCGATTCGCGCAGCCATTGCCAACTTCAAAGGCGGCGCGGGCAAATCGACCGTCGCCCTGCACTTTGCGCACGCCGCCGCGTTGGATGGCTACCGCGTGCTGTGCGTGGATTTCGACCCGCAGGCGACGCTCAGCCACTCGATGGGGCTGAGCGACGTGGCCGAGGAATACACCGTCTGGGGTGTCATGGCGCGTGACCTTATTCATGAAACCCAGCGGATGAACAGCGCGGTCGCGGGCGCCGAAAGCGGAACCGCCCTGCCCCAGCGAAAGCTGCCTGCCTCGATCACCGATATGGGGCTGTCCGATCTGCGCAATTCGGATTTCATCAAGCCGACATGCTGGCCGACCATCGACATAATCCCCAGCTGCGCCAACGCGGCTTTCGTTGAATTTGCGTCCGCGCAATACCGTCACGTGAACCCGGAATGGTCGTTCTTCGCCGCTGTATCGCGGTTTCTGGATGGACTGGCGGATGACGCCTATGACATGATCGTCTTCGACTGCCCCCCCGCGATTGGCTACCAGTCGATGAACGCCGTATTCGCGGCGGATGTGCTCTATATCCCGTCGGGTCCCGGCTATTGGGAATATGACAGCACCACGTCGTTCATCGGTCAGTTGTCCGAGGCGCTGGAGGATCTGGCGCGCTTCACCAACTCTGTCCCCGCGGGGACAATGTCGTTGCCCAAGGAGTTCGCCGATGTGCGCTTCCTGCTCACGCGCTATGAGGCATCGAACGAATTGCACCGTGCGATGCGGACGGCGTTTGGTAAGGTTTTTGGGGAACGATTGGCGGATCACCCGATCGAGATGACGCGCGCTGTGGAGCAATCCGGGCGCTTCCTAAGCTCGATTTACGAAATTGATTACCGCGATATGACGCGGGAAACCTGGCGGCGCGCGCGGGGGTCGTTTGACACCGCGTATGAAGAATTCAGGGACAACCTGCTGACCGCCTGGGACAAGCTGGAGGATAGAGCATGAGCAAACGTCGCGTCTTTGACATAAACTTCCCGGAAGCCGACCCACTAGTGGCAGAGCCGCCAGCAGAACCGGCAGTTGAACACCGTCGTGGTCCGATGGCGTCGGCCATTTCTGAAAACGCCGCAGCCCTTGAGGAGCGTAAAACGGTCGAGGCCAGCATACGCGCCGAAAACGACCGGTTGGCCCATGAGCATGTTCGGCTGAAAAAGGCGGGACTGATCACGGATCTGATCCCTCTGTCTGCTATTCGCGCCGACAAATTGACCCGTGATCGCAAACCGGGACGGGACGAGGATCTGGATGAACTGAAAGCCTCGATCCTTGATGTAGGGCTATCAAACCCGATCCGGGTCGAGCAGGTGGGAGAGGGAGTCTATGAGCTGGTTCAAGGCTTCCGCCGTCTGACGGCCTTTCAGGAATTGTTCGAAGAAACTGGCGACGAAGCCTTCGCACGCATCCCCGCTGGGCTTATGGCGCATGGCGAAGAGCTGGAATTGCTCTATCGTCGTATGGTCGATGAGAACCTTGTGCGCCGTGACATTTCCTTTGCCGAAATGGCAGAGCTGGCACGCGGGTATGTAGCCGATCCGGAAACATCGGCGCAGGATGCGGATGAGGCTTTGAACGCTTTGTTTGGGTCTTTGTCGCGGCAGAAGCGAAGCTACATCAAGCATTTTATGGTGTTGCTGGATGCCATCGGATCGCATCTGAAATTTCCCGAAGCGATCCCGCGGGCATTGGGTCTGTCGCTTGAAAAGCGACTGGTGTCAGAACCAGGCGCGCCTGCAAAGGTAAGGTCGGCACTGGTTGCCGCCTTGGTGTCGACCCCGGATGCGGAACTGGCTGTGCTGCGCGAGCATGTGTCGCCAGCGCCAGCACCGAAAAAGACCGAAGCGCCCAAGCCGACAGGAGCTGCCAAGACCACGTTTCGGCAGGATGTCAAAGGCGGTACCGTACGCTGCGCGGCGTCTGAAGGTCGGATTGAGATGCGCATTGCCCGTGACTTTTCCAACGTCGACCGGCATCGCTTGGAAGAGGCTGTCAAAGCATTCTTCCGAGAGTTGGACGGCTAAGAGACGTCCCCAATCCGGGTCTGTCCCCGTGGGGACAGTCGGGCAGGAGGGGCGGTCATCTTGCGTGGAGAGGAAGTGCTGTCTATACTCTTAATTTATACGCATGATGGAGGAGGCCGAAATGGGTCGCGTGAAGGTAAACCTGACACTTGACGCAGATGTGGCGGACACGGCGCGCGCGCTTGGTCTGAACATGTCGCGACTGGCCGAGGCCGCAATTTCCGAAGCCGCGAAGATCGAGCGTAATCGCAAATGGCGCGACGAAAACAAAGCTGCCATCAACAGCTATGCCGAAGAGGTGGCCCGCGATGGGCTGCCGCTGACCAAGTTTCGCAGCTTCTAGACGTAGATTGGTATGGCACAGTTCGACTTGTATCGCCTGAGCAATGGGCAGCTTGTGGTGGACCTGCAAACCGACCTGATCGGGATCGAGGCGTCGCGTATTGTGGCCCCGCTGCGCGAGGCAGGGCGGTATACCGCGTTTCCCGGGCTGACCCCATTGGTGGACGTGGACGGCGCCCGTTGGATTGTCCGGGTGCAGGAGCTTGCCGCAGTTCCCGGGGCAGAGTTGCATCAACCCATCGGGTCGTTGTCAGAGCACAGGGACACCCTGAAGCGCGCGCTGGATATCCTGATCGACGGCGTATGAGGTGGTGCCGGGCGTGTTAACTTATCATGTCTGATAATTTAAGATTATTGGACATTACTGATTTCCATAAGAGGCGGCGGTTTGTTCTGCAAATAGGGACATAAAGCGCCGTAATGAGAATGCAGCCCGATACCGGGATATTTGAGCAATTCCGTCAGAGGCTATATTAGAACCATATCCCAGATACCATCGTCGGTCAGGACGCGCGGCCATGAAACATCTGAGAATGTTGCCGTTTTGCCGGAGAGTGTCTGGTACGACTGTATCTTGTGGTGGGGCAGGGGGATCGGCGCAAGGCTTTGGTGTTGTTTAGCGGATAGAGGCACTCGGACGCGTCAAAAAATGCCTGCGTGTTACTGACCACGTCCCCTGAACGAGATCTTCTTTATCTCAACCACCAGTGTCAGGGCTGTCACGGCGAAACCTAGAATTGCGGTCAGGGCCAACAGCAACGGGTCGCGCAGGGCGCGGTCGATCCATGTTGGCGTGACCTGTGTTTCGCGGGTCCCGAAGCTCTTGATGCGCAATTGCGCCTGTTTGTGCTCCAAGCTGCTTGAGGCCACGATGCTGAACCCCGGAGTCAGATCCAGATTCGGGGCAATGAACCCGGTCGCAAGTACAGACAGGGCGGACGTGTTTTCCTTGGTTGGTTTGTGAAACGCCACACGGTCGCCGCGATAAAGCGTGCCGGTCACCACTGTCGTAGGCTCGGCGCTGGTGGTGCCCCACGGGCGGTATTGGCGCAGGAAATGTTCGCGCACTTCATACCGTCCTTCGATCAGATAGGCATTGGCCCCCGATCCGGTCTCTTGTCCAATCTCGACGTCGCCTGCAAACTCAAGCAGCGTGACACGCTGCCAGTTCGTCGGTTCGATCCGCAGAAGGGATCCGGGGGTCCAATTGTGCTGATCGGTCAGGCGAACCCCACTTGAACCTGCCTTCGTCTGATCAGGTCGATCTGAAAGCCGACGGAGTAAAGCCGAGCCATCAGATTCGGCACGCAATTGGATTTGAACTCCGGACGGCATCCGTATTTCCGTACCGGTCAGGTCGTTGATTTCAAACAGGCCCGGATTGCATCCTGTGCCCGTCCAATTGGTGGCAAGCCTGATGTCCTTGTTGGCCCCACGATCGGAGCAGAGCGTAGCGTTCGGCAGTTTCCAGACCGCGTCTGGCCCGGTGACTGTAATCCGGGCCCCTAGCGTGCGCGCTTCGACCAGATATACCTGCCCCAATGGAAATGAGTAGCTCAGCACGATCAGGATGGGGACGCCGATCAAGGTCAGCAAAAAGGGCAGGCGCCCTTGTGCGGCTTGGATCAGCGCCTTGATCCGCCGCAGCGTCTGTCGAACACCCACACCTTTCGCGACCTGACCGCTCATTCCCAGCCAACGACGTTGATGGCAACTTCGGGGTCGATGCTTGTTCCGCGCATTCGATAAAGCGCGATGCGTGCGCCACCTTTGATCTCGGACACGTCGATGTCACAGCTGAAGTCGAAAGCCGCACGTTCGCCGCCTGCGGTTGGCGTGCAGGTCACCTGATTTGCATCGTTGACGATCAAAAAGGCTTCGTCCGCCCGAAAAGAGTTCACAAGCACGGTAACAGTCTGGCCCAGATCATCAGTATCGTCAGCCCGCCATGATGCGACGGCGACATTGGTCAGGGCAGAGTCGGCGCTGCAGGGAAAGGCCAGCACGGCAATCTCGGCATCTTCGTAATCCCGCAGCTCGGGCCGCAGCGGCACATAATCCATCAGCGTCATGGGGCTGTCGCCTCCGGCCTCGGCGCTGTAGCGGGCATTTCCGAAATAACGCCCATCCTCGGTGGTGACACGCACGCAGACATCAGTGGATCGCGCATTTGGGGGCAGGGCGGCAAGAATGGTCTCTCTGCCCGCTTGGTCTCTGGCATTGATGGTTGGCCGAACCAATCCGACGAACACCGCTTCGGCGGTGACACGCGGTTCGGGCAGCATTTCATCCTTGAGATTGACCAGCACCAGCCGGTCGGCCGCAAATGCATGTGTGGTGCAGGTTGCAAGCCCACATGCCAGCATGATGACCTTTGAGTTGACCATGAAGTCCCGCCTTCTGTACCGTCGATCCAACTATAGCCAATCGGGTAAAACGTGTCAGCATTTCGTATCCTTATCTTCGCGCTTGTGCTGCCGTTTGCGGCCAATGCAGAATCTGTCGCCCTGAAAGAGGGTTTGGGACAAGGTTTGTTGCTGCGTCATCTTGGGAATTGCTATGTCGTGTTCCCGTCCCATGTGCACAAGGACGGGCCGGTCCTTAATCTGTTTACTTCGTCCCCGCAGGCGGCCGGAATAGGAACGGTTTTCTTTCGTCGGACGGAAGCAGATTTTGCCTTGGCGCTGGTGCGGGGTAGTGCCAGCGAACGGTGCACTCAACCCTTTTCGAAACTGCCACGGGACACGGCGCGTTTGTTGAACGGGTCGCGCAATGCCGTATTGGAACGGGTCAATCCCCAAGGCGGGTTGGAGCGGTTGGCCATGCGCATTGATCGCATCGCGTGGGCTGCTGAAACCGAAGGCGTGGCGAGTGGGTTGTATCAATACATCTATGCCTCGACCGATACGGCGGCAGGTGAAACGCGCGAAGTGTATCAGGGCACAAGCGGTGCCATTCTTTACATCGACGATACACCGGTTGGCATGGTTGTCACCGCACCCGATGCCACATCTGTTCGTGCGCTTAGGATGGAAGAGATCACCTTGCCGCTGACGCGTTGGTTTGCCAGTGGCAGTTTCGGAGCGCTGAACGAAAGTGCGCCCAAGGATGCGGTGTCAGACGGGCTGCCGTTCACCATCACGGAATGGACAGGCAAGCTGGCGGATCAGGCGCTGCCACCCACAGGGCTGGCCACGGGAACTGCGCCTTTCCGTGCGCATCCGGTGTCCGGGTCCGTGTCCTTCGTGCTGGAACTGTCCAAGGTCGGCAATGTCGGCGTGCGTGAACTGGTGCTGGCCGGGCCGACGGATGAAAACACCGCGACCACACCCCGAAAAGTTGTGATTGATGTGGACCGGTCGCGCAGGGGACCGGCAGATTTTCGTTCGTTCACTTCGGTCGAGATGACACCGGGTGCGCCCTTGTCCGTTGCGATGAACACTTTGGTGCGCCGGGTGCGGGTGCGCATCCTTTCGGCCTGGTCAGCAGACAAGCCAATCGAAATCTCATCGGTCACCGTGACCGACGCAAAATAGCGCGATTTACCTCAGCGGGATTTCCACCGGAAATTCGATCTGAAAACGGGTGTTGCGGAACATGCCACGAAGCGCACCATCGCCGTCGAGTTTCAGTGTTCCATCAAGGTTTTGATTTTGATACACAAAGTTTATTCGCGTGCCGTTGACTGTAAGATTATAGCCCGGAACGCAGTTTTCCTTTTTGTAGTAGAGATTGACGCAATTCTCATCCTTGATGGCATTGCCGACCTGAAAGCTCATCCGGCCTTGATACGCCTTTTCAAGCGATTTGCGGGCTTCATCAGATTGCACTTCACCCTCGGGATCCACAAGGATGGCCATGGTGCGCAGGCGGCTGAGAATTTCCCAAAGTGCACGCGCGCGAACGATCTCGTCGACATCTGCGATTGCCATGGAGGTTGCGATTTCATACAGCGACGGATCGCCATGCGTTACCATCGCGTCAAAGGCCGCCAGCCGTATGTTGGCATCTTCATTGCGCAGCAGCGCACGCAGTTCGGCAAATTCGTTGGCATCGGTTTCGGCTTGGGATTTGATGGCGTCGATGTCGATTTTCTGGGCGCTTAATACAGTGGGCAACAGCGTGGCAAACAGGCCAATGGCCAGATACTTCTTCATAAAATCATCCCCTCATCTAAAATAGGTCTTTCGGATCATGTTGCCTCAGGTGAATGACTTATGGCAACGGATATTCAGATACCGAGACCGCGTCGGGTAAAGCAGTCAGTAGTTTCCGATCTGGCAGGCAATCCCGATCTGGAAGCCCAAAAGCGGGTTGCGTTCGATGATCTGCTTGATCAGGCGGCGGTTGTAGTTCTGCCTGTGGATGTTGGGGATCGCCTGTCGCCCGATATTGGCCAGACAAGAACAGCGGCGTTGATCGAAATGCGGTGTGCATGACTTTACAAAGACGGACAGGCCGCCATCGGCACCACGTGCGTTGGACTGCAAGGCTTTGGCGATGCCACTGGCGAACTGGTTGGCCGCAGCCCCACATGGCAACTGGCGAGCAAACATCACGCCCGCGACCATAGCTGCCTGACTGCGACCCATTGATCCCATCATCTCGCCCAGATTGGGATTCGAGTAATCAAACCCCATGATGTTCCCCATTGATGAGCTGGCAATGAACGCGGCCAGTTCAGCCCTGAGAGCGAAGTCGTCCGACGGCGCGCCGCATCGCTCCATCAGGTCCGAGGCAAGACCGGTCATAAAGGGCAGGTTCTGTTCGGTCAGATTGAAGGGTTTGCCCGCCGCCAGACGGTTCACATCATCCGCGCGGTCGTTTGGCACGTTATATTTCTGCGCGGGTGTTTCCGAGGTCGCGGATTTTATGGCGGCCAGATAGGTGGCGGCGTTCTTGTCGCCTTGCTGCGCCGCGCTTTCCAATAGTTTGCGGCCCTCGGCTTTATCGGCAGTGACGCCAAGCCCGTAATAGATCATCCGTCCCAGCTCGCCCGTGGCGGCAAACAGGTCTGCGTCATGCGCCTTGCGGAACCAGCCCACGGCTTTTTTCTCGTTCTTGGTGGTGCCCTGACCGCGCGCTTGCATGAAGCCCACGAAGTATTGCGCCCAGGCAACGTCCTGCTTTGCGGCGGCGTGAAGATCACGATAAGCGAGCTTTTGATCCTTTGTGATGCCTTTGCCGAAATACAGGGCGTATCCGGCCTGATACGCACCTTGCGCATGACCCTGATCGGCCGCGTTACGAAAATGCCTATAGGCCTCGGCGGCATTGTTCGGATCACGATACACCAGCATGCCCAGCTGATACTGCGCTTCGCTGACCCCTTTGTCCGCCGCGATGCTTAGCCACCGTTCGGCCGCTTCGGGGTCGGCTTTTCCCAGCGTGCCGTTCAGCTCGTATATCCCCAAAAGATAGGCGGGCATGGCCAGTTTGCGGGACGCCGGCTCTATCAACAAAGCGCGCGCGGCGGCTGGGTTCTTTGTGACTCCGTTCCCGTAAACAAGGTGTTCAGCGCCCAAGACATATGCCAGTGGGAAATCGTCTGCGATCAGATCAGGCAACAGACGTTCGGCCAGATGGTAATCCTTATTTGCTTCATGCACGCGGGCCAGAGCATATCGGACAGACGCACTGCCTTCTTTCTGGGCAGCGGCCTGACAGACGGGCAGGGCGCGTTCTGTGTCGATTTCCGCGATAGGTTTTCCTGACCGCCACTTTTTATCCATCTTTTGCACTGAGGGGTCTTCGCCATGGCCGGCAAGAGCCAGACATTCAGCCGCGATGGCGCGGGCGCTCAATCCATCACCCGTTCCGATATCGACGAAGAACCGCCCGCTGGTGTATTTCGCGCCAGGTTTTCCAAGGTTTTCGAGCTCGCGCAAATTGATCTGTGACCAAAGCCGAACGACCTCGTTCAGCTGATCGCGAGACGTGACCTTGTGGTTGCTTCCATTTTTCCCGACATCAATTCCGTTATTTTTCAAAGCCGCCAAAGTGGTTTCGTCAAGATCAATCGTGCTGAAGTACAACGCGTCTGCTGTCGCGCGGGTCGCGAGGTATATCGTTGCTGAGCCCGCTTTTTTCGGCACAAATTGTGCGATCTGAAGATCGTCAAGACCTTCGATTGGATGAAATGAAATGGTAAACCCATTCGCCGCATCAACTGGATAATCCGAAAAGGCGCCATTTCTGTAGCGCAACTCCATCACGCCCGCAGTTCCGTTTTTATCAAGCTGGACACCTCCGTTCGGGTTTGAAGCCAAAAGAAAGAAATGGTCGCCATAGATTTTCTGACCTGTCGAGCTGTCCAAAAGCGGCGTGTCCGATTCAAGCTGACACGCAGCTAGAAGCAACAGCACAGATGCAATAAATGCGGCCCTCATAAATCCGGCCTCCTGAAAAAAGAATCATCAATATCCGTCGATGATAGCGCATCTTGCCGATTTCGATGAAATCGCGATCTATGGCGTGTGGTATCCCGAAAATTTTATTCCAGAATCGTTCCTGCGACCTGAAAAGTCAGATAGTTACATCCTATGGATATTGTCATAGTCACGACTGTTATTGCGTCGCTTTTTGTTGTCATTGGCGTGGCAGAGCCGCTGGCCGCACGTCTGCGCCTGCCTTACAGCGCCATTCTTGCTCTCCTAGGCATTCTAATCGGGTTCTGTGCGATTTTCTTTTTGCGTACGGACCTGACGGATGCGCTGAACCCTGTGGCGGAAGCGATCATCAACCTGCCGATCCGGTCCAATGTCTTTTTGTATGTGTTCCTGCCAACCCTTCTTTTCCAAGCCACATTGGGCATGAATCTTCGCCGGATGCTTGATGATTGGGTGCCCATCATGGTGCTTGCGGTCGTCGCGGTGGTCGTTGCCACGCTAAGCGTAGGGTATGCGTTATCGTGGACCAGCGCCTTGCCTTTGGCGGCGTGTCTTTTGATCGGCGCGATCGTATCGACGACTGATCCATCGGCGGTTGTCTCGATCTTTCGCTCGATCTCGGCCCCGCGCCGTCTGTCGCGGATCATCGAAGGGGAAAGCCTTCTGAACGATGCCGCAGCCATCGCGCTTTTTGGCTTGTTTTCGGGGTTTGTGATGCTGGGCGTTCCGGACCCCAAACTTGGCGATGCGCTTGCGCAGTTTCCTGTCCTTATTCTGGGTGGCGCGGTGACGGGCTGGTTGGCGGCCCGCATAGGGGTTTGGATTATGGCGCTGTTCAGCTCGCACGAGCTTGCGCTGATTTCTGTGTCGGTAGCGTTGCCCTATCTTGCCTATATCGTCGCTGAACAAAGTATTGGTGCATCGGGCGTGATTGCGGTTGTGGCCGCGGGGTTGACCCTGAACCTGACCGGTCCGGGCCGTTTGCCGCCGCAGGCATGGAAGAACCTGCGCGAGGTCTGGGATCTTCTGGCGCATTGGGCGGGTGCGTTGATTTTTATCTTGGCGGCGCTTTTGATCCCGCGTTTGCTGGAAGATGTTCGGATCAGCGATTTCGGTCTGATCGGCGTGGTGGTCTTGGCCGCAGTTGCGGCGCGTGCCTTGATCCTGTTCGGTCTGCTGCCGCTGCTGACATTCTTGCGGGTCTCTCCTTCGGTTGAGCGGCCATATCGAACGGCCATCCTTTGGGGTGGCTTGCGCGGCGCTGTCACGCTGGCGCTGGCGCTGGCGGTGACCGAAAGCCTGCGCGTGCCGGTCGAGGTGAAGCGGCTGGTCGGGATCCTCGCCACGGGGTTTACGTTGTTCACCCTGCTTGTTCAGGGCACCACGCTTCGATCCGTCGTCAGCCGGCTTGGTCTTGATCGACTGTCACCGATTGACGAAGCAATTTCCCGGCAGGTGGTTGCGGTCGCCCTTCAAACCGTTCGCGAGGATGTGGCCCGCACGACCGAAGATTATTCGCTAACGCATGATGTCGTCAGGTCAGAGGCGAAGGTGTTCGGTGAACGTCTTGAACAAGCCGTTAAGACTGCCGAAGACAGCGATGATATCCTAGATCGTGACCGAATTACCCTTGGACTGATCGCGCTGGCAGGTTTTGAACGCGATACCATCATTGCCCGTGTCCGCGAGCGTACGATCTCGGCCCGCATGGCAGAGCAAACGCTGCTGGATGCGGATCGTTTGATCGAAGGTGCGCGCTCGGGTGGGCGCAGTGGCTACCAACGTGCAGCGCGTCGTTCGGTCGCGTATGGTCGGACCATGCGAACAGCGGTCATGCTTCACAACAGAATCGGCTTCTCGGGCTTTCTTGTAAGGATGACCGCTGACCGTTTCGAACGGCTGTTGTCGCAACGATTGATCTTGCGTGATTTGGACGAGTTCATCGACGGGCGTATTCGCCGTATCCACGGCAGACGGGTTGCTGATCTTCTGAACGAACTGCTGACCCGGCGGATCGAAATGGTCGAAGCTGCGTTGGACGGGTTGCGCCTGCAATATCCAGGCTATGCAGAAGAGCTTGAGCGCCGCTTCATTCGACGCACTTCATTGCGGCTTGAGGAACGGGAATACTCGGCCATGCGTGATGATGGACTGATCGGCGCCGAGGTCTATACGAGTCTGATGCAAGACTTGACCAAGCGACGCGATAAAGCCGAAGGTCGGCCGCCGCTGGACATTGCGTTGAAACGTTTCGAGTTGATCCGGCAGTTCCCACTGTTCGCTGATCTTGATGACAAGGCGGTCAAGCAGCTTGGGCGCGCATTGAAGACCCAGTATGCCAATCCGGAGAGCGTGATTTTAAGCAAGGATGGCACCGTCAAAGGCGTGTTCTTCATCGCGTCGGGCGCGGTTGAGTTGGAAACGGCGGGTCAGAAATGGCGTTTGGGCCGGGGCGAGATGTTTGGACAGGTTGCCATTCTATCCAAGAACGCGCGCCGCACGGAAGTGCGCGCCATCGCGCCGTCGTCTTTGCTTGTGCTTGATACCGCGCGGTTCCGGTCGCTGTTAAAGAAAAGCGTCGCGCTGCAAAACGCCGTGCGCGCCAGCGCTGAACAGCGGGGCATTGATCCCGACAAGCTTCTGGAAGAGCATCTGAAATAGGTCTTATACCGCGGTCGTTGTTGGTTTGCTTGCAGACCGCCGTGGCTATGCGCACGACGTGCGACTTACGCACCGTCAGCCACAACGACGCTAACGCCCCAATCGCGGCATTTTTCGGCGAGGTCGGGGGGCAATGGTTGGTCCGTGAAAAATGCATTCAGTTCGGAAAGGGATGCGATTTTCGCCGGGGCTTTTCGGGTCAGCTTTGAGACATCAGCAACCAGAAACGCCTTGCGCGACTGTCGGATGATGGACTGGCTTACGCCCACCTCTTGAAGGTCGAAATCCAGTAGGTCGCCGTCAATATCCATGGCCGAACAACCGATCACCGCGATGTCGAACTTGAAGCGACTGATTGCTGCTGTGGTCAGGCTGCCGACCAGCCCTCCGTCGGACCGGCGCAGGGTGCCGCCGACCACCACGATCTCGCAATCGGGATTGGCCACAAGGATATTGGCCACGTTCATGTTGTTGGTCACGACCATCAAGTTCTTGTGGCCCAGCAGTTCAGTCGCGACAGCTTCGGTGCTGGTGCCGATGTTCAGAAACACTGATGCATCATCGGGAATTTGCGCGGCACAGGCGACTGCGATGTTGCGCTTGACCTCGGCATTCAGGGCGCGGCGTTCTTCATAACCGATATTGGTGGTGCCTGATGGCAAGACCGCGCCGCCATGCACACGTTCCAGTCGGCCTTCATCGGCAAGATCGGTCAGATCGCGACGGATGGTTTGCAGGGTTACACCAAACTGTTCCGCCAGTCCTTCGACCGTCACTTTGCCTTCACGGCGCGCGATGGTCAGGATTTCTGAGTGGCGAAAAACTTGGGACATATGGTCGAGCGCAGGTGCTTCCTGTTGTTTCCGAAGGAAAATACAAGAAAACGAACGAAGCCGCAATTGTCTTGGGCTCTTTTACGCCGAATCAGAAAAATGATGCGCTGATTCGGGCGGATTTCTGATGGAGGGCACAGAAATCTTAGGAATCAGACGCCGAACTTCATGTCATAGTGGGCGAAAAGGCGAGATAATGTTCTTTATTTTCAGCGGTCTGGAAAATACGAACATAAACGAAAATATTCAGCTTTCTTTATTCAGGTAAGATGCTAGAAATAAATCCTACGCTGAACTTGGGGGGAACCATGCCGGCCGATGCCACCGATAAGACCTATGATCTTTTCATCATTGGTGGTGGAATCAATGGGTGTGGCATTGCGCGGGATGCTTCCGGGCGCGGGATGTCGGTCGTTCTTGCTGAAATGGATGACCTTGCCTCCGCGACGTCATCGGCCTCAACCAAACTGTTCCACGGCGGTCTGCGATATCTGGAGTATTTCGAGTTTCGTCTGGTGCGCGAGGCGCTGATGGAACGCGAGACCCTGCTGAAGGCGATGCCGCATATCAGTTGGCCAATGCGCTTTGTGCTGCCCTATCACAAGGACATGCGGTTCGAGGCTGAAACGCCGACCTCGAAGCTGCTAAGCTTTTTCATGCCATGGCTACGCGGTCGCCGCCCTGCTTGGCTGATCCGGCTTGGCTTGTTCATGTATGACAACCTTGGTGGGCGAAAAATCCTGCCGGGCACCACGACCGTCGACCTGCGCGCAGCACCGGAAGGTGCGCCCTTGGATGGGCGGTTTGTCAAAGCCTATGAATATTCGGATTGCTGGGTGGATGATGCCCGACTTGTGACCCTGAACGCCCGAGATGCGTTCGATCGTGGTGCCAAGATCATGGTTGGCACCAAAGTTATCGCGGCAACGCGCGACGGGGATCACTGGCGGATCGAAACGTCTGATCGCACCACGGGCGAGGCGTCGGTGTTCCATGCGCGGATGCTGATCAACGCAGGCGGTCCTTGGGTGGGCAATATCATCAGAAACGCCGTACGCAGCAATGCGCAGGATGGGGTCAGATTGGTGCGCGGCAGCCATATCGTGACCCCGCGGCTTTATGATCACGACAAGTGCTATTTCTTTCAGGGCACGGATGGGCGGATCATCTTCGCCATCCCGTACGAGCAGGATTTTACGCTGATCGGCACCACCGATCAGGATCATGAAGACCCGTCGATCAAGCCGGTTTGCACCGAGGTCGAGCAGGACTATCTGATCGATTTCGCCAATCAGTATTTCAAGCAGGATATCAGCCGCGATGATATCGTATGGACTTATTCCGGCGTGCGCCCACTTTATGATGACGGGGCCAGTTCCGCCACCGCAGCAACCCGTGACTATACGTTGAAAGTGGATACGGAAGGCGGCGCGCCGCTGCTGAATGTGTTTGGTGGCAAGATCACAACGTATCGTCGCCTTGCGGAGTCGGCGATGGACAGGGTCAGTCAGTTCTTTCCGGATCTGCCAGGCAAGTGGACAGCCGGTGTGACCCTGTCGGGTGGCGATTTCAAGGTGAGCGAGAAGCCGGACCTGGTGGCCCGCTTGCGGCGGGACTACGGCTTTTTGGGTGCTTTTTGGGCGGAGCGCATGATCCGCGCCTATGGCACCGACGCCTGGAAAATACTGGGCAAGGCACAATCGGTCGCCGATCTGGGACAAGATTTCGGCGCCACGCTGACCGAAACAGAACTGCGCTGGATGATCACGCAGGAATTTGCCCGGCGCGCCGAAGACGTGGTTTGGCGACGCAGCAAGCTGGGTCTGCGAATGACAGAAAAACAAATTAAGGCCGTTGATGACTGGATGGTCAAGGCCGACACGAGTGGGGAAACGCGGGCCACGGGATAGGGGGCCTTGCGTTAGCGGAGGACGAAAATGACACTGAAGCTGGAAGGCGTCACAAAACGCATGGATGGGCAGATGCATATCCATCCGACCGATCTGGAGCTGCAGAGCGGAACGATGAATGTGCTGCTTGGGCCGACGCTGTCGGGCAAGACCAGTCTGATGCGTTTGATGGCCGGGCTGGATGTTCCCAATCAAGGCCGCATTCTGTGGAACGGCGAGGATGTGACCGGAATGCGGGTGCAAGACCGCAAGGTCGCTATGGTGTATCAGCAGTTCATCAACTACCCATCCATGACGGTTTACGACAACATCGCCTCGCCTCTGCGTCTGTTGGGCAAAAGCGCCAGCGAGGTTGACGCCGCCGTCAAGAAATCCGCGGATATGATGCAGTTGACACCGATGCTGGATCGCAAGCCATTGGAATTGTCGGGCGGTCAACAACAGCGTTGTGCACTGGCACGCGCGCTGGTCAAGGATGCAGGGCTTGTGCTGTTGGACGAACCGCTAGCCAACCTTGATTACAAGCTGCGCGAAGAAATGCGCATCGAGATTCCGAAGATCTTCGAAGAGGCCGGCAGCATTTTCGTCTATGCCACAACGGAACCAGAAGAGGCGCTTTTGCTGGGCGGCAACACCGCCACGCTGTGGGAAGGCCGGGTCACTCAATTTGGACCAACGCCGACCGTCTATCGCAAGCCGGTGGATGCAACGACCGCACGGGTGTTCAGTGACCCGCCAATGAACTTTCTGCCGGTCACCAAGGAAGGTGGCAAGCTTATGTTCGGTGAAGGTCAATCGGCAACGGCAAGTGGAACTCTGGCTGATCTTGCCGATGGAAAATACACCGCCGGCTTCCGCCCGAACCATCTGGAAATTCACAGCCAGACAGCAAATGCGCTGAAATTTGCGACACGGCTGGTGGTGACTGAGCTAACGGGGTCCGAGACTTTCATTCACCTTGATCACCATGGCGAGCGTTGGGTCGGTCTGATCCACGGCGTGCATGACCTGAAACTTGGCGCTGATCTAAGCGTCTATCTCGACCCGGCTCATGTCTATGTGTTCGACGAAAGCGGCAATCTGGTTGCGCCTGCGTCTTATGCGATGGCGGCCTGAGGAGAACAGACCAATGGCAAAGATCACCCTTGATAATCTGGCGCATTCCTATCTGCCCAACCCAACAAGCGAAGATGATTATGCGCTGAAGGAGCTGAACCATGACTGGGTGGACGGCGAGGCTTATGCCTTGCTGGGGTCATCCGGTTGCGGCAAGTCCACACTGCTAAACATCATTTCCGGGCTTTTGCATCCCAGTCAGGGCCGCATCCTGTTCAACGATCAGGATGTCACCCACGCACCCACCGCCGAACGCAACATCGCGCAGGTGTTCCAGTTTCCAGTGGTGTACGACACCATGACAGTGCGCGAAAACCTGGCGTTTCCGCTGAAGAACCGGGGCGCTGACGCGAGCTATGTTGCGCAGCGCGTTCAGCAGATCGGCAAGATGATCGGGATGGAGGCCGAACTGGATCGTAAGGCACGTGGTTTGACCGCTGACGCCAAGCAAAAGATCAGCCTTGGCCGCGGCATGGTGCGCGAAGACGTGAACGCGCTGTTATTTGATGAACCGCTGACGGTGATCGACCCGCATATGAAGTGGGAATTGCGCACGCAGTTGAAATCGCTTCACCACGAATTTGGCCACACGATGATCTATGTCACGCATGATCAGACCGAGGCGCTGACCTTCGCGGACAAGGTGGTGGTGATGTATGATGGCCGTGTCGTGCAGATCGGCACGCCCGAGGAATTGTTCGAACGTCCCGCGCATACCTTTGTTGGCTTCTTCATCGGCTCGCCGGGGATGAACCTGTTAGAAGCCTCGGTCCAGGGTGACAAGGCGGTGATCGACGGGGTCGAGATCCCGCTGGGTGCCGGATACGCGCCACAAAACGGCAAGATCGAGATCGGTGTGCGCCCGGAATATACCCGACTGGTGTCCGAAGGGGGGCTGCCGATCAAGATACGCCGGGTCGAAGATGTCGGGCGCCACAAGATCGTGCGCGCCGAATTCTTTGGCCGCGACGTCAATATCATTGCCAATGAAGGTGAAGAAATCGGCGCGGATATGAACCGCATCACCTTCGATGCTGGTCGTGTCAACGTCTATGCCAACGACTGGCGTGTCACGCCGTCCGGCGTGCAAAATGTAACCTTAGGGGGGGCCGTCTGATGCAGAAAACAGTCAATCAAAAGGCGTGGTTCCTTGTATTGCCCGTGCTGGTTCTGGTGGCCTTTTCGGCGGTGGTGCCGCTGATGACGGTGGTGAACTATTCGGTTCAGGATACGTTCGGCAACAACCAGTTCTTCTGGGCGGGGCTTGAATGGTTTTCGGAAATGCTGGAATCGGACCGGATGTGGGATGCGCTTGCACGGCAGGCGTTGTTCTCGGCGATCATTCTGGCTATCGAGATTCCGCTGGGCATTTTCGTTGCGCTGAACATGCCCAAGGGCGGGTTCTGGTCCAGCTTCTGTCTTGTGCTGATGTCGCTGCCTCTGTTGATCCCGTGGAATGTGGTCGGCACCATCTGGCAGATTTTTGGCCGCGTCGACATTGGCCTTCTGGGCTATACGCTGGACGCGCTTGGGATTTCCTACAACTATACGCAGGACACTGTGGCGGCTTGGATCACGATCATCGTGATGGATGTCTGGCACTGGACGTCGCTGGTGGCGCTGTTGGCCTTTGCCGGGCTGAAGTCGATCCCCGATGCCTATTATCAAGCCGCCAAGATTGATCAGGCGTCGCGCTGGAAAGTGTTTCGTTTCATCGAGCTGCCCAAGATGATGGGTGTTTTGATGATCGCCATTCTGCTGCGCTTCATGGACAGTTTCATGATCTACACCGAGCCTTTCGTCGTCACCGGCGGCGGCCCCGGCAATGCCACGACGATGCTGTCGATCGACCTTGTTAAAATGGCGTTGGGGCAGTTCGATCTTGGACCTGCGGCGGCCTTCTCGATCATGTATTTCCTTGTGATCCTTCTTGTCAGCTGGGTGTTCTACACCGTGATGACCAACCTTGATAAACAGGAGGGCTGAGCGATGACCACTGTGACAGCCACCAAACCCAAAAGCGGTTTCGTCCCGCGCTGGATCAACAGCCGCACTGTGGTGATGACGCTTTACCTCGTCTTCATGCTGCTGCCGATCTATTGGCTTTTGAACATGAGCCTGAAGACCAACACCGAGATCCTGAATGATTTCACCCTGTTCCCCAGCAATCTGACACTGGCAAATTACAAAACGATCCTGACCGATCCGGCTTGGTATATGGGGTATGTCAATTCGATCATCTATGTGACGATTAACACTGTGATCAGTCTGGCGGTGGCGCTGCCCGCGGCCTATGCGTTCAGCCGCTATCACTTCATGGGTGACAAGCACCTGTTCTTCTGGCTGCTGACCAATCGGATGGCGCCGCCTGCGGTTTTTGCCCTGCCGTTCTTCCAGCTTTACAGCTCGGTCGGGTTGTTTGACACACATATCGCGGTGGCCTTGGCGCACACTCTGTTTAACGTGCCGCTGGCGGTGTGGATCTTGGAAGGGTTCATGCGCGGTGTGCCGAAAGAGATCGACGAAACGGCCTATATCGACGGCTACAGCTTCGGCAGGTTCTTCGTGAAAATCTTCACACCGCTGATTGCCAGCGGGATCGGTGTGGCCGCATTCTTCTGCTTTATGTTCTCGTGGGTCGAACTGCTGCTCAGCCGCACCCTGACAACGGTGGATGCCAAGCCGATTTCCGCGATCATGACCCGCACACAGGGCGCGTCTGGCGTCGATTGGGGCGTACTGGCCGCTGCCGGTATCCTGACCATCGTGCCCGGCGCGTTGGTGATTTATTTTGTCCGCAACTACATCGCCAAGGGCTTTGCCCTGGGTCGTGTGTAAACCTGAACCAAGGAGGACCGAACTATGGCATGGATGGCATGGACCTGGCCGACCGCGATTTTTTTCATGGTCATTGCAAGCCTGCTGATCACCTTCACGGTGCTGGCGATCAGATACCCCGAAACCCCGCGTGTGGGTGTTTTGCGGATCGAAACCACAAGGGGCGACCGCCTCTTCATTACCCTTCTCGGCTCGGCCTTTATCAATTTGGCCTGGCTTGGATTGGTCGGCGCAAACCAACCTTTTGCGCTGATCGTCTGCCTGATCTACGCCGCGGCGGTGTTTCGCTGGGTGTGATGATTGGCAAGTGTGACCGGAGAAAGAGGAGATCCGGCCACCACTCTACGCTATTCCTCAGTCATCGGTTCTAAACGGGAGGTAACCTATGAACCTGAATCTTAAATCAACAACGGCTGCGCTTTTGATCCTTACGGGTCCGGCGTTTGCCGATATGGACGCGGCACGCGCGTTCCTTGACGCGGAGATCGGCGATCTTTCGTCGCTTGACCGCGCCGCTCAGGAAACCGAGATGCAGTTCTTCGTCGATGCTGCGGCCCCCATGGCCGGGATGGAGATCAAGGTGGTTTCGGAAACCATCGCAACCCACGAATACGAAAGCCAGGTGCTGGCACCTGCCTTCACCGCTATCACAGGCATCAAGGTCACGCATGACCTGATCGGCGAAGGCGACGTGGTTGAAAAGCTGCAAACACAGATGCAGTCGGGTGAAAACATCTATGATGGTTACATCAACGACAGCGACCTGATCGGCACCCACTGGCGATATCAACAAGTTCGCAACCTGACCGACTGGATGGCTGGCGAAGGCGCGGATGTGACCAACCCCGGTCTTGATATCGACGATTTCATTGGCACGCAGTTCACGACCGCGCCCGATGGCAAGCTTTATCAGTTGCCTGACCAGCAATTCGCGAACCTTTATTGGTTCCGTTACGATTGGTTCAACGACGAAAAGAACAAGGCGGACTTCAAAGAGGCTTATGGATATGACCTTGGCGTTCCGGTCAACTGGTCCGCATACGAGGATATCGCCGAGTTCTTCACCGGTCGCGACCTGTCGCATTTGGGTGTTGAAGGCGAAGTCTTTGGCAACATGGACTACGGCAAGAAAGACCCGTCGCTGGGTTGGCGCTACACCGATGCGTGGTTGTCGATGGCCGGTGCCGGCGACAAAGGCGAGCCGAACGGCTTGCCCGTCGACGAGTGGGGCATTCGTGTGAACGAAAACTCGCAGCCCGTCGGCTCGTGCGTTGCGCGTGGCGGTGCCACCAATGGCCCGGCAGCGGTTTATGCTGTGACAAAGGCGATCGAATGGCTGGAAAAATACACGCCCCCCGCGGCGGCAGGCATGACCTTTGGCGAGGCAGGCCCGATCCCGGCGCAGGGCAATATTGCCCAGCAGATGTTCTGGTACACGGCCTTCACCGCCGACACGGTCAAGCCCGACCTGCCGGTGATGAACGAAGACGGCACGCCGAAATGGCGCATGGCACCGTCACCGCATGGCGCATATTGGACCGAAGGCACCAAGATCGGCTATCAGGATGTTGGGTCCTGGACGCTGATGAAATCGACCCCGGTCGATCGTGCCAAGGCGGCTTGGCTTTATGCCCAGTTCGTCACCTCCAAGACGGTGGATGTGAAGAAAGCGCATGTGGGTCTGACGTTCATTCGTGAAAGCACCATCCAGCATGAAAGCTTCACCGAGCGTGCAAATAAACTTGGCGGTCTGATCGAGTTCTATCGTTCGCCCGCGCGTGTTGCATGGTCGCCGACCGGCACCAACGTTCCGGATTACCCGAAACTGGCCCAGCTGTGGTGGCAGAACATCGGCGACGCAATGTCCGGTGCGAAATCTCCGCAGGAAGCCTTGGACGGTCTTTGCGCCGACCAAGAGCGGGTTCTGGAGCGTCTTGAACGCGCAGGCATCCAAGGTGATATTGGTCCGAAGTTGAACGAAGAGCAGGATCCGGAAGTTTGGCTGAGCCAGCCGGGTTCGCCCAAGGCCAAACTTGCCAACGAAGACGAAGAACCCAAGACGGTCAGCTATGACGAGCTGATTGCATCCTGGAATTAATCTTCCCCGGTCGGGGCCACGCGGCCCCGACCACCCACAGAATTTTAGAAGTTTCACTTGGCTACCATCCAGACGAGGAGACGCGCCATGACCTACATCCTCGCTATTGATCAGGGCACAACGTCCAGTCGCGCACTTGTTTTCGATGCGGACATGAAAATCGTGGCCAGCGCCCAAGAGGAATTTCCGCAACATTTTCCAGCGTCAGGTTGGGTTGAACATGATGCAGGCGACCTGTGGTCGACCACCCTGTCAACCTGCCGTGATGCTTTGGACAAAGCCGGGCTGAGTGCCGGTGACATCACAGCCATGGGAATCACCAACCAGCGTGAAACCACTGTGATCTGGGACCGTACGACCGGCGAACCGATCCACAACGCGATTGTCTGGCAGGACCGCCGCACTTCAGACCTGTGCCAGGCCTTGAAAGAACAGGGCCATGAAACGACTGTGCGCGATAGGACCGGGTTGTTGCTGGATCCTTACTTCAGCGCCACCAAAGTCCGCTGGCTTTTGGACAATGTCGATGGCGCACGCGCGCGGGCCGACGCCGGAGAGCTGGCCTTTGGCACGGTGGACAGCTGGTTGATCTGGAACCTGACCGACGGCCAGCGCCATGTGACCGACGCCACCAACGCCGCGCGCACGATGCTTTACGACATCCGCAAGGGGCGGTGGTCGTCCACGATGTGCAAGATGCTGGACATCCCGATGGCGCTTCTGCCCGAGGTGCTGGATTGTGCCGCTGATTTCGGTGTGACCAAGACCCTTGGCGCACCGATCCCGATACTTGGTGTGGCGGGCGATCAACAGGCCGCGACCGTGGGTCAGGCGTGTTTTGAACCGGGCATGCTGAAATCGACATATGGCACTGGATGTTTCGCGCTGCTGAACACCGGTGATGCGCCGGTTGTCAGCCAGAACCGGCTGCTGACCACCATCGCCTATCAGCTTGATGGCAAACCGACCTATGCGCTGGAAGGCTCGATTTTTATCGCTGGTGCGGTGGTGCAATGGCTGCGCGATGGGTTGAAAATCATCGACAGCGCGCCCGAGACCCAGCCACTGGCCGAAGCCGCCGATCCGGCGCAATCGCTTGTTCTGGTTCCAGCCTTCACAGGGCTGGGTGCGCCGTATTGGAACGCCGACTGTCGCGGCGCTGTGTTTGGTCTGACCCGCAATTCTGGGCCCGCCGAGTTCGCCCGTGCAGCGCTGGAGAGCATTGGCTTTCAAACCCGCGATCTGTTGGAAGCGATGCATGCTGATATGGGCGATGCCGAAACGGCAACGCTGCGCGTCGATGGCGGCATGAGCGCGTCGGATTACACGATGCAGTTTCTGGCCGATATCATCGGCGCTGCCGTCGATCGACCTGAGGTGTTGGAAACCACCGCCATGGGGGCAGCTTGGTTGGCCGGACAGCGCGCCGGGGTTTATCCCGGTCCGGCAGAGTTTGCCCGCAACTGGGCGCTTGAACGTCAATTCACCCCCGCCATGCAAACGGAAAAGCGCGATGCGAAATACGCGGCATGGAAGCGCGCCGTAGCGGCGACACTCTCGTTCTAGAAAGCTGACCATCACATGACGCCCTTCGGGTTCAGCACACCGGGAAAAACCTTGTTCGGCCGCGGAAGGGCCGACGAGGTCTGTGGTCATGTGCAAGGGTTCGGGACACGCGTGCTTCTGGTGCGCGGACGCTCGGTTGATCGGGTTGATGACATCGCGCGGGAGCTTGTTCAGACAGGGGCGGCACTAAAAACTGTCTTCGCGGAAGGCGAGCCAACTGTCGCGCAGGTGAATCAGGTGGTGGCAGTGGGACGCGCCCGGAAGGCGCAGACGGTTTTGGCCATCGGTGGTGGCTCGGTGATCGATCTGGGCAAAGCAGCGGCGGCGCTGATCCCGTCGGACAGCGGTCTGATGGACCACCTTGAGGTTGTCGGGGCAGGGCGGCCTTTGACCGCGCAACCGCTGCCGCTTGTGGCCGTGCCCACGACGGCCGGGACGGGTGCGGAAATGACTCGAAACGCGGTGATCAGCGTACCGGATGCCAGCTTGAAGGTCAGCTTGCGCGATGATCGCATGTATCCGACACTGGCCATTGTCGACCCAAGCCTGACCGACAACGCCCCACGGCATGTCACCGTGTCTTCGGGTCTGGATGCGGTCACGCAGGTGATCGAGCCATTTCTGTCCTGCCGGGCGAACCCATTAACCGATGCGCTGTGTCAGTCTGCCATTGTAATGGGGTTGCAGGCCCTGGCGACGTTGATGAGGCGTGAAGACCCCGATGCGCGGGATGCGCTTTCCTATGTCAGCATGATCAGCGGTGTCGCCCTTGCCAATGCGGGCCTTGGTGCAGTCCACGGACTGGCAGGTGTGATTGGTGGGAAAACCAACCTTGCGCATGGGATGATTTGCGCGAACCTTCTTGGTCCGACGCTGGATGTGAATTTCCAGCGGGTCAAGGCAGATGGGAGCGACCTGAGCCGATATGATTTTCTGAGGCAGACGATCTCGGACATATTCGATGGGTGGGGCGATCAGAACTTCACCGCACTTTCCGATGCGTTTGACTTGCAAGGTGTCCCGGGCATGGACGCGATATTGGCAGATCAAACGCAGGCAAATGCCTTGATACAAGACGCCCTAAGATCCAGTTCGATGAAGGCCAACCCCGTTCATCTAACAGAAGCTGACGCCTTGACGATTTTGCAGAATAGTTTGCCGCGCTAAGCCGCTCAGCTTGGGCGTCTGGACGAATCCTTTTGATCCCGTGCGGGTTTCAAAAGCTGCAGACAAACTGACGAAAACTGGCTACACTCATGGTTTACCGCAGTAATTCTCATGGATGGCTGGCATGGATATCACCCTCGTCCGAACGTTTCTGGAAGTCGCCGCAAATGGCTCTTTCGTGAATGCCAGCGAACGTCTTTTGGTCACACAGTCTGCCGTTAGCTTGCGAATTGCACGGCTGGAAGAAAGCTTGGGAAAGCAACTTTTCCTGCGCTCGAAATCCGGTGCGGAATTGACCCCGGCGGGGCGCGAGTTTGAACGTTATGCTTTGTCGCTGATAAAGATCTGGGAAGAAGCGCGTCAACAGATTGGGGTGCCTGAAGGCTACACCAAATCGCTGAGCATCGCGGCCCAGTATTCGCTGTGGCCGCGACTGGGGTTTCGTTGGATTGATCGTATGCAAGAGGTCATGCCAACGCTTAATGTCCGCGCCGAACTTGGTATGCCTGACCGCATCATGCGGTTTCTTGTCGAAGGCATCGCCCAGATTGGCCTGATGTATAATCCGCAACTGCGGCCGGGACTGTCGGCCCGTAAAATCTATGACGAAGACCTTGTGCTTGCCGCATCTTGGGACGCCGATCTCGATGATCTGGCCGATCACTATGTGTTTGTGGATTGGGGACCCGAGTTTGTCCACGCCCATGCGCTTGAGCTGCCGCAACTGACCAACCCGGGTTTGACACTGTCGCTTGGCGCTTTGGCGGCGGATTATGTCCGGGTACGAAAGGCAGCAGCCTATTTGCCAGCCCGCTATATCAAACGCTTTCTCGATCGGGGTGAATTGCATCTGGTGCCGGATGCGCCGATCTTTCCGTTTCCCGTCTGGTCGGTCTGGCGTGACGACCTTGAAGACGATGTAAGGGCGGTCGCTGAAAGCGCACTTGTTGCAATTCTAACACAGATTGACGCTGATCAAGAGGCTGTCCTGAACGAGCTTGCCGATATTAGCGAGGGCGAAAGCATCGAAGTTCTTGGAAAGACAGAATAAACCTTCAAGTATAAGCTTATATCGTTTTAAGCCTGATTATTTTAAATTTTAGTTAAGTTAAGCGATCCACTATCTGCTTTCTCAGCAGGAATGCTCCCGTCCTTTCAGGTCGGGTCATACTTTTTTGGGGAAAGGATAGACCCATGAACAAACGTAATGTGCTGGCCGCATCGGCCCTGGCGCTTCTCGTGGCTGCCCCTGTATTTGCGCAGGGCGCTTTGGTTGGCGTTGACACTCTTGATGATCGCATCGACGACATTCAGGAAGAGGTCACCGATGATCTGAACAACGCGAACAAACGCGACCGTCTGAGCAACCAATATGCGCAGGGCTGGACCGGCAGTGTCGCCCTTGGTTTCACTGCAACCGCAGGCAACACCGACACGGCTGATCTGGATCTGGCTGGTCGCTTCCGCTATGGCAACGGCCCTTGGAACCATACTTTCGGTTTCGCGGCTGAGTTTGCTGAAGACAACGGCGTGCGCAACAAGGAAGAAATCTACGCAACCTATGACGTAAACCGTTACTTCAACGAACAGTTCTATCTGTTTGGTCTGGGCTCGGTCCGTTATGACAACTTCGACGCCAACAAGATCGACGCGTTCCTGGGCTTTGGCCCTGGCTACCGTGTGATCAACGAACCCAACATGAGCTGGCGTGTTCAAGCTGGCCCCGGCGCGCGTTATGTCGAAAACCAAGCGGGCGTAGGGTCGACCGAAGTGGCCGGTATCTTGTCGTCGCGTTTCTATACCGACATCACCGAAACCGTATCGCTGTCGATGGACACGGATGTTCTGTTCTCGAAAGCTGACACAACGATCAACAACGATCTTGGTGTTAACTTCAAAGTCACCGACCGGATGTCGACACGTGTGTCGTATCGGACGGAATGGAACAGCGACCCGCTGCCTGGCTTCAGCAGTGCCGACAACTCGTTGGGCGTGTCCCTCGTGTACGGCTTCTGACCTAACCAGTTTTCCCTCAAGACTTAGGGCGGAGCAATCCGCCCTTTTTTTATTTAGGAACGCTGAGTGCGCCACCCGTTTGCGATGCCACATGACCACCTGCGTTCGCGCCCACGAATATTCTGACATCATCTTGCCTTCCGGATTCTCACGGGGCAATGTCGCCCCCTTGGTGAAGCGAGTCGGCAGGCCGTTTGATCAAATCAACTTTTATCACCCATCCCGAAACAGGGGATTTTGCGTTTTTGGCGCAAGAAAAGGTTTCGAAATGTCAGTTAGTTTGGTGCGCTCAGCGATTGTTCTGGGAACATTGTCTATGGTTGGTCCCTTTGCGATCGACATGTATCTGCCTGCAATGCCTGCTATCGCGACTGATCTGGGTGTCGGGGAAACGGCCGTTCAGGCGACCATAACGTCCTATTTCATTGCCTTTGGCATCGCCCAGCTGATCTATGGCCCATGGGCGGATCAATCCGGGCGCAAACTGCCGATTTTCGTGGGTGTTGGCATTTTTCTGATCGCCTCAATCGGAGCCGCTATGGCAGGGACAGTGACCGAGCTGACCGCATGGCGGTTCCTTCAGGGGCTTGGCGGAGCCGTGTTGATGGTCGTTCCCCGCGCCATCATCCGAGATATGCACACTGGTGCAGAAGCCACACGTCTTATGGCGATGATTATGCTTGTGATCTCGGTTTCGCCCATGTTGGCGCCACTGGCGGGCAGCGGTATTCTGGCATTCTCTGGCTGGCGTGCCATTTTCGCCGTGATTGCGGTGGCAGCCCTGATCAGCCTGACGATGACAGCAACTCTGCTGCCTGAAACGCTACCTGCTGAACGGCGCACCCGTGCCAATTTGCGCACCATGCTGAAAGGCGCGCGTACGCTTCTGACCGACCCCGGCTTCATGAGCCTGACATTCATCGGCGCATTCGGTATGGCCAGTTTCTTTGTCTTTCTGGCGTCAGCCTCGTTCGTCTATATGAATCAATTCAGCCTGTCGCCCACCGGTTTTTCATTAGCCTTTGCCGTGAATGCGGCAGGCTTCTTCACTGCATCACAATTTGCCGGGCCACTAGCAGGTCGCATCGGGCTTGCCAAGACCATTCGGTTGGGCACAGGCGTGTTTGCAGGCTTTACGCTGGCCCTTCTGGTCATCTCTCTTCTGGGCGGGGCAACCCTGCCGATTGTGATCGGCTTCCTTCTGCTTGGAAACGCAGGGCTTGGCCTTGTGATCCCGACCACAATGGTCATGGCGCTTGAAGATCACGGAGAGCTGGCGGGCCTTGCCTCGTCGCTTGGTGGCACGCTGCAGATGCTGACCGGCGGCGTGATGATCGTCGCGGCTTCGCCTTTCTTTAATGGAACGGCAACGCCAATGGTTGCGGCCATCGCGCTGTGTGGTGCGATTGCGTTTGGTCTGACTGTCATTTCGCTGCGGCGCCAACAGGCCGTGGCGGGATAGCCAGCACTCCCCACATTTTAGAATTACGTATGGTCAATAATCCATCATGGGTTGCGCGGATTTCCGCGTGTGCGTTGCACCCGGCTTGACCCGCCGCTGTGAGTGCCGGACGCTTCCCTTGCTTTCTTTTACATTTTAGGGAGACCGACCGTGAAACGATTTTATGTGGGTGCGCTGTGCGCATCACTTGTCACTGTTCAACCAACCTACGCCCAACAAGCTGCCATCTATTCCGGCGAAGATCGCGTGCATCCGGTCTATGCCGAAAACGGTATGGTCGCGGCGCAAGAAGCGGTGGCTGCACAGGTCGGCTTGGATATTCTTGAGGCCGGCGGCAACGCGATTGATGCAGGCATCGCCGTGGCGTTCGCGCTGGCGGTGACTCTTCCACGCGCGGGCAACCTTGGCGGTGGGGGTTTCATGATGGTGCATGACGCCGAAACTAACGAAACCCGCGCCATTGACTATCGCGAAATGGCCCCCTCTGGTGCGGAACGTGATATGTTTCTGGATGCAGACGGCAATGCCGACAGCGAATTGTCCCGCTTCACCGGTTTGGCCACAGGTGTTCCGGGAACCGTTGCCGGGATGAAAATGGCGTTGGATGAGTATGGTTCGATGTCTTGGGAACAGGTCGTTGCACCCGCCGTTGCGCTGGCCCGTGACGGAATCGCGGTGACGCCCGGACTGGCAGACAGCCTGAAAGGTCTGGAAGATCGTCTGAAGAAATGGCCGTCCTCGCAATCCATCTTCTACAAGGAAGATGGCAGCTTCTATGAACCGGGCGATCTTCTGGTGCAGGCCGACCTGGCCAATACCTTACAAAAGATTGCAGATGAAGGTGTTGACGGGTTCTATAAGGGCAGCGTCGCTGAACAGATTTCCGCAGCCGTGCAAGCATCGGGCGGGCGGATCACCGTGGAGGACATGGCGGCCTATAAGCCCGTTCTGCGCGAACCCGTCATCGGTGAATACCGCGGGTATGAGATCGTTTCGATGCCCCCACCCAGCTCGGGCGGCGCGCATATCGTGCAGATCCTGAACATCCTTGAAGACTATCCGATTGGCTTCCTTGGCCATAACTCGGCCGATACGATCCATCTGATGTCCGAAGCGATGAAACGTGCCTATGCCGACCGGTCCGAATATTTGGGGGACAGTGATTTTGTCGATGTTCCGCTGGCTGAAATCACGTCGAAAGACTATGCCGCCGACGTCAGAAGCCAGATCAGCCTGAATGTCGCCACCCCGTCGGACACCATAAAACCCGGTGATCTTACCCCCTATGAAAGCAACGAGACCACACATTTCTCGATCGTGGATCAATGGGGCAATGCGGTGTCCAACACCTATACGATCAACTTCTCATATGGGTCGGGCATGGTCGCAGATGGCACCGGCGTTCTGATGAATAACGAGATGGATGACTTTTCCGCGAAACCCGGTGTCGCCAATGCCTATGGCCTGATCGGCGGGGATGCCAACGCGGTGGAGCCGGGCAAGCGTCCGTTGTCTTCGATGTCGCCCACCTTGGTGATGAAAGATGGCGATGTGTTTCTGGTGACAGGCAGCCCCGGCGGCTCGCGCATCATCACGACCACTTTGCAGATCATCATGAACGTCATCGACCACGGCATGAACATTGCCGAGGCGTCAGTGGCCCCACGCATCCACCACCAGTGGTTGCCCGATGAAATCCGGATCGAAGATGGGATCAGCAAAGACACCATCCGTATTCTGGAACAACGCGGCCACAGCGTGTCTGAGAAATCAGTGATGGGATCCACCCAGTCGATCATGGTCGATGCTGAAGCCGGTTTGTTGTTCGGTGCATCCGACCCGCGTCGCGTCGATGCGGCGACTTTGGGTCACTGATCTGTCGACGTCTGAATGACAACTGAAAGCGGCCCTCAACCTGCTTGGGGGTCGCTTCGATTATATGTAGGCATTGACTAGTGTAGATTTGGCGGTCAATTGACGCCGGATGCACTGCTTACATCTGCCATCAAACGACGTGTGATCGTTCGCATGATCGCCAACCCAAAACTTGGGTCTTCGAATTGCAGTCGCATGAATTGTTTTTCGTTGATGCCATAAACTTCGGTATCCTCAATGCAACGGGCCGTTGCCGTGCGCGTGGCGGCATCGGCAAAGAATGCAATCTCGCCAAAAACGTCGCCGGGGGCCAGGTCAATACCGAAGTCTTCGATCCCAATCCGGCCTTTTGCCAGATAATAAAGTTGGTCGACCTTATCGCCGCGTTTGAAGACCACCGACCCTGCGTCAAACCGCAACAGCTTGCCATACGTCTTGATCACAGAGAAATCGGACTGTCCGCCGCCCGCGGCCGAGTTTACTTTGTTGCGCAGTGAAAGCACCTGCCAGAACCGATAAAGGTTAATCGGAAGCAAAATGAGTTCCATCGCCAGAAGTGGCCAAAGGTGCAGGATGGAGGCGTAGGTGGCAAAGCAAAGCGACGATGTGATCGCCAGAACCCGAAGTGGCAGCATGGTGCTTACCGAATAGGAAGCGATCGTGATCAAAGAGGCGAGCCAGCCAATTCCTTCGACCCAGTTAAGATTTGCGATCTGATCCATGGAAGTCCTCGCTGGGTTAGGTGCAGCTGGTGGGCAGCGTAGCTTAACTTGCGTGAGTAAGCACGGCATACACGGAAGAGCCAAGCCGCCCACTCTTGACTAGCATATTTGTTTCGAGGTCTGGTCTGAGGAATATCCGAACTCATCATCCGTGTTGATGACGGGTGCAAAGAACCAACGGTCGAGGATGTGGCGTGAGCAACGTAACCAACCTTGCAGCGACGCTGCTGGATCGCATTTTGGCGGCACCACGTGCCGGTCAGCGCAGGCTCGTTGCCTTGGCCGGGCCGCCAGCCTCTGGCAAGTCGACCCTGTCCAGCGTCTTGGCCGATCAGATGAAGGCGGCAGGCTGCAACACGCTGGTGGTTCCGATGGATGGTTTTCACCTCGACAATCGGATTCTGAGCGCGCGCGGGTTGTTGCCCCGCAAGGGCGCGCCCGAGACATTTGATGTGGAAGGTTTCAAGCGCCTTGTTGCTGCGCTGCCCCATTCAGATCTTGTCTATTTCCCGATTTTTGACCGGGATCGCGACATTGCCATAGCCGGTGCGGGCGTGGTGCCAGAGACATGCGACACCATTATCATCGAAGGCAATTACCTGCTTTTTCATGCACCCGGTTGGCGCGATCTGGGCCGTTTCTGGGACATATCGGTCCGGCTGGATGTGCCGGAAGATGTGTTGAAGAAACGTCTTGTGGATCGGTGGCTGGCACATGGGCTGACGCCGGATCAGGCGCGTGCCCGCGCGGCTGAAAATGATCTTCCAAACGCAAACAGCGTTTCCCTGTCTTCACTTAATGCCGACATTACCGTGACCGCCTGACGGCAGGGTCGCCGGTCAATCGCAGAAGCTGGCTTTCAGGTGCCCCAAAACGTCAAGACAGCGGGGATCCGAGATCGAATAATAGATCTGCAGGCCTTCCTTCTCGCCCTTCACCAACCCTTCGGCGCGCATTTTTGCAAGGTGTTGCGAAATCGCGGACTGCGACAGGTCGGCAACCGTGCACAACTCGGACACCGTGGCGCGGCCAGAGGCAAGGCGGCACAAGATCATCAACCGACGTGTGTTGGCCAGTTGTTTCAACAAGGTCGCGACTTCGTCCGCGCGGGCCTGAAGATCGGCCATTGGGTCTGTGTTGGCGAGCGTCATCGTTTCCCTTTGCTTTGGCGGACGTATTCGTATTTGACAATATTTAAGTGTTTACTAAATTAGATTTTGCTAATATGAAAGTCAAGCGCAACCGGTGCTTACCTTCCGGACGCGCGCAGAAAATCGCTCTTACCCGCCCAAACCAAAGGCGCTGCCATGTTTAGACCACTGCTTTTCTCTCTTCTTCTCGCCGGGCCTGTAATGGCCCAAACCCACGAGGTGACGACCAGCGATCTGGCCGACCGAAAGGCCGTCTTCGCCACGGTCGAAAGCGTCGATACCCTGACGGCGCGCACGCGGATCGGCGGCACCATCGTCGATCTGATGGTCGACGAAGGCGATATGGTTGCGGCGGGCGATGTTGTGGCGTGGGTGGTCAACGAACAGATGGCCCCGCAGATTGCCGCCGCCACGTCGCAGGCCGCATCGCTTGAGGCTGAATTGGCACAGGCGCGTGATGATCTGAAACGGGCCGAGGATTTGCTGTCACGCGGCATCATCGCGCAAACCCGTGTCGATCAGGCGCAAACGGCGGTGGCGGTCCTTGAAGGAAGGCTGGCCTCGGCCCGGCAATCGCGCGATGTGTTGGTGCAGCAAGAGCGTGAAGGCGAAGTTCTGGCCCCGGCTGCAGGCCGTGTTCTGAACGTGCTAAGCCCGCGCGGCAGCGTCATGTTGCCGGGCGAGCCTGTGGCAATCATTGCATCCGATCATTATCTGCTGCGGTTGAATGTGCCCGAACGCCATGCCCGCTCGATCGCTGAAGGTAACCCCATAGAAATCGCCGGGGCAGCGCTTGGGGGCGAGGTGGCCCAGACCGGAGTGATCCGGCAGGTCTATCCCCAAATCACCAATGGCCGCATCACGGCAGATGCTGAAGTGGACGGGCTGGGCAGCTTCTTTGTCGGCGAACGTGTGCGGGTCTATGTCACCGTGGACACGCGGCAGGGCATTGTCATCCCGCGCACGCTTGTCACCACGCGGTTTGGCAATGATTTCGTGACATTGCAAACGGCGGACGGCACGCGTGACGTGGTGGTTTTGCTGGGCGAAGATATTGCCGACGGTGTTGAAGTTCTTGCAGGATTGTCCGTAGGCGACAAGCTGGTGCAGCCATGAAGCTGGGCATTTCCGGGCATCTGACCAAGGCGTTCATCCGCTCGCCCTTGACGCCGCTTTTGCTGTTGGCGTCGCTTGCGATGGGGTTGATCGCGCTGGCTGTCATCCCGCGCGAGGAAGAGCCGCAAATCTCGGTTCCCATGGTCGACGTGATGGTGCGCACCGATGGTTTGCGCGCGCCGGATGCGGTCGAACTGGTGACAGAACCGCTTGAGGCCATTCTGGGCTCGATCAATGCGGTCGAACATATCTATTCGCAGACCGAAGATGACAGCGTGATGGTCACTGCGCGTTTTGATGTGGGCACCGACCCGGATGACGCGATCTTGCGGGTGAATGAACGGATCATGGCGAACATGGACCGCATCCCGCAGGGTATCCCGCAGCCCCTGATCATTGGGCGTGGCATCAACGATGTGGCCATCGTGGCGTTGACCCTGTCGCCCACGCCCGAAGTCGCCCAGCACTGGGACGACCGCGCGCTGTATTCTCTGGTCGAGGAGTTGCGCGCCTCGCTTATGTCGGTCGAAGATGTGGGTCTGACCTATATCGTCGGCGGGCGCACCGACCAAATCCGCATTGAACCCGACCCCGAACGGTTGGCCCTTTACGGTGTTACGTTGCAACAACTGGCCGCCCGCGTGGGCGAGGCCAACCAGACCTTTCCGGCCGGGTCAGTCACCGCGCTGGATCGCAGCCTGACGGTGACGGCGGGGCAGACCTTGCGCGGCCCCTCGGACATTGGCCTGTTGCAACTGACCACCCGCGACGGACGCCCCGTCTATGTGCGCGATGTGGCGGATATCGTCGTTGGCGGCGCGCCGGTGGACGCACGAACATGGACCATGACCCGTGACGATCATCATGCCGACTGGACGCGTCTGCCTGCCGTGACGCTGGCGATTGCCAAGCGTGAAGGCGCCAACGCCGTTCTGGTCGCCGAGCATGTGCTGGAGCGGTTGGAGCTTCTGCGCGGCGGCCTGATCCCCGAAGATATCACTGTCGAAGTCACCCGGAACTATGGTGAATCCGCCGATGAGAAGGCGGATGAGCTGCTGTTCCACCTCGGTCTTGCCACCGTGTCCATCGTGCTGCTGGTGACGTTTGTCATTGGCTGGCGCGAAGGCATCGTTGTTGCCATCGTCATTCCGACCACCATTCTGCTGACGCTGTTTGCCTCGAACATGATGGGCTACACGATCAACCGGGTGTCGCTGTTCGCGCTGATTTTCTCGATCGGGATTCTGGTGGATGACGCCATTGTGGTGATTGAAAACATTGCACGACACTGGGCGATGCGCGACGGGCGCTCGCGCGTGACTGCCGCGATTGAAGCGGTCGCCGAGGTGGGCAACCCCACCATCGTCGCCACCCTGACCGTGGTGGCCGCCCTTCTGCCGATGCTGTTCGTGTCCGGCCTGATGGGGCCGTATATGGGACCGATCCCGGTGAATGCTTCGGCGGCGATGATCTTTTCCTTCTTCGTTGCCGTCATGCTGACGCCTTGGCTGATGCTGAAGATCGCCGGGCGGGGCGGGGACAAGGCTGGTGGGCATGACCACGACAGCGAAGGCGTGCTGGGGCGTCTGTTCCGCCGGGTCGCCACGCCCGTGATCGCCAACCGTTGGCGGGCAGGCCTGTTCCTGATCGTGGTGCAGGTTCTGACTGGCGGCTCGATGACCTTCTTTTTCGACCGCACCGTGGTGGTGAAACTGCTGCCCTTTGACAACAAATCCGAGTTTCAGGTCATTCTGGACATGCCCGAAGGCACCAGTCTTGAACGGACCGAGCGTGTGCTGACCGAGGCTGCCGAGCGGTTGGCAGGGCTGCCCGAAGCAACCTCGATCCAGCTTCACGCTGGCACGGCGGCGCCGTTCAACTTCAACGGGCTTGTGCGGCACTATTACCTGCGCGCGCGGCCCGAATTGGGGGATTTGCAGGTCAATCTGGAACCCAAACACCACCGCGAGCGATCCTCGCACGAGATTGCGCTGGCAGCGCGCGAGATGCTGGCGGATATGGATATACCCGAAGGCGGCTCGATCCAGATTGCGGAAATCCCGCCCGGTCCGCCGGTGCTGGCGACGCTTCTGGCCGAGATCTATGGCCCCGACGCCGACACCCGCCGCGCCGTGGCGCGCGAGGTGCGCGAAGCCTTTGCCGCCGTGCCATACGTGGTGGATATCGAGGACAGCTTCGGCCAACCCCGCCCGCGTCTGCGGCTGGCGATTGATCAGGACAGTCTGGAGTTCTTCCGCGTCCGTCAAAGCGATGTCTATGACACGATCCGGGTGCTGTTTGACGGAATGCCCGTGGGCTATTCCCATCGCGGCGAAGGGCGCGACCCGACCGAAATTCGGGTGGCCCTGCCGCGGGGCGAGTTGAACTGGTCCGAGCGTCTGGCCTCGACCCCTGTGCCCGCGAACCTGTTGCCGGGCGACCGGGGCGTAGTTGAACTGGGCGATCTGGTGACGGTGACGGAAGAGGCCGGAAGCTATCCGATCTTTCGCCACAATGGCCGGTTTGCCGAGATGGTGATGGCCGAAATGGCAGGCGATTTTGAAGCGCCGATCTATGGGATGATCGCCGTGCAAGATGCGCTGGACGAGCGGCCTTGGTCTGTGGACGTGCCGAAGCCCGAGATCAGCCTGCACGGCCAACCTGCCAGTGACGCAACGCCGACCCTGTTGTGGGACGGAGAATGGGAGGTCACATATGTCACCTTCCGCGACATGGGCGCGGCCTTCGGCGTGGCGATCCTGGCGATCTATGTGCTGGTTGTGGCGCAGTTTGGGTCGTTCCGGGTGCCCTTGATCATCCTGACGCCCATTCCGTTGACCTTTATCGGGATCGTGTTCGGGCATTGGCTGTTCGATGCGGCGTTCACCGCAACCTCGATGATCGGGTTCATTGCGTTGGCGGGCATCATCGTGCGCAACTCGATCCTGTTGGTGGATTTCATCCGGCATGGGGCTGTGGCGGATGAACCCCTGCGCGAAACCCTGCTGCGCGCAGGCGCTATCCGGTTCAAGCCGATCCTGCTGACTGCGATTGCGGCAATGATCGGCGCATCGGTGATTCTGGCCGACCCGATTTTCCAAGGGCTGGCGATTTCACTTCTGTTCGGTCTGGCCTCATCCACTTTGCTGACGGTGTTGGTGATCCCGGCGATCTATGTGCTGTTTAAGAAAGCGGATCAGCCCTATCGGCCTGCGATCGTGTCTGAGGATGATTAAGGCTTAGGCGGTCTGAGGGCAGGGGCCAGTGTCGCCATCAGCACCGCCAGTACCATCAGCACCGCAAATCCGACGCGGATCGAGCTGATTTCGGCAATGAACCCGATCAACGGCGGCCCCATCAACAGCCCGCCATAACCCAGTGTGGCCAGGCTGGCGACCGCCTTGCCGGGCGACAGGATGGGGTCGATCGTGGCGCGGCTGAAGGCCAGCGGCATGATGACGGCATAGCCCACCCCCATCAGGGCAAACCCGACCAGCGCCGACGGGTAACTGGCGATGCCCACTGCCAGCCCGGCCCCAGTTGCGGCGATGATTCCGGCCAGCCGCGCGGTGCGGGCGGGACCATAGCGAAATGTGACCCGATCCCCGCCCAATCGCATAATGACCATCGCGACCGAGAAGACCGCATAACCAATGGCGGCCGACGCTTCAGTGACGCCGGTCGTGGCCATCAGGAAGATCGCGCCCCAATCGGCCATCGCCCCTTCGCCCAGGGACGCGCACATGGCGACCAGGCCGACCAGCACGAGCTGGCCTTTGGGCAAGGTGAACAGCGGTGCGTGCGGCGCGTCACATCGCGCAGCAGGCGCCCAAAGTGTCGATCTGGAGGGCGGAATGGCCAGCCACAGACAAATCGCGGCAACAATCCCAATCACAATCGCGCCGTGCGCCAAAAGGGGCAGACCCAACTTGATTGCGCCAAACCCGGATGCAGCTCCGATCCCCGCACCCACCGACCACGAAGCGTGAAAGCGCGACATCATCGGGCGTGGCAGATGGCGTTCAACCGCCCCCGCCCAGCTGTTCATTGCCACATCCATCGCGCCATGGGTTGCACCGAAGAAGATCAGGGCAAGCGCCAAGGTGCTGATCGACGGCGCAAGCCCCAAACCAAGGATCGACAACGCGTGAATGGCACCGACCCAAACCGTCGTGGTGGCCGCGCCGTGGCGGTCAACCCAGCGGCCTGCCAGCGGAAATGCGGCAATCGCCCCACCGCCCATCAACAGCAAAAGCATCCCCAATGCACCGGGATCCAGCGACAGCTTGGCCGAGACTGTCGGGATGCGAGACGCCCACAAGCCAAACAGCGCGCCGTTCAGTACGAACATCGCAACCACTGCGTTGCGGGCGGCCAGAATGGCGGGGGCAGGTGTGTCGGACATGGTCGGCCTTCTTTTGTTGAAGCGACGGAGGCGCGGGATACAAGTGACTAGAGCGTGTGTTAGAGGCTTATTGAAGCCCCTTCTTGGGACCGCCGTTCGCGGGGCTGTTGATCTCGACCGTTGCGTGTTCGATCTGAAACACATCGTGCAGATGTTGCTTGACCCGCGCCTTGATCACTTGCGGATCGGTGTCCGGCGTGGGCGTGACTTCCATCGTGACCATGGGGCGTTCCTGTGTGACTGACCAGGCGTGAATATGCGTGACGGCGTCTACACCCTCCAACGCCTCAAGCTGGGCAGCAACCTCGCGCCGGTCAAACCCGTGTGGCGCGGCCTCAAGCAGGATATGGGCGCTTTCGCGCACGACCTTCCACGCCGAGCGCAGGATGATCAGCGCGACCAGCACAGACAGGATGGGGTCAATCGGCGTCCAGCCGGTGGCAAGAATGACCAAGGCAGCCACAATTGCCGCGACAGATCCAAGAAGATCACCCGCCACATGCAAGGCAGCGGCGCGAACATTCAGATTGTCGCCTTCGCCCCGTGTTAGCACCAGAAAGGCCACGATGTTCACCAAAAGCCCCAATACTGCGATAATCAGCATCGTGCCGCCCAGCACCTCGACCGGGGCGGTTAAGCGGTGAATAGCCTCCCACGTGATCCAGGCGGCAATGACGAAAAGAGACAGCCCATTGACGAATGCCGCCAGCACCGAGAACCGATCAAACCCATAGGTGCGTTTCCAATCTGCGGGTCGTCGCGCCAGCCGAAATGCAAACCACGCCAGCATCAGCGATGCAAAGTCGGTCAGCATATGCCCGGCGTCGGCGATTAGTGCCAGCGAACCGGACAGAAGCCCGCCCACCAATTCGGCGAACATAAACCCCCCGGTCAGGATCGCGGCGATGGCGATCTTGCGTTCGTTTTTGGGGATGTGGTCGTGATGGTCGTGGCTGTGGTGATCGTGATCCGACATGTGCATCCTTTGGGTTTCGATGTTCTTTGGACGCGCACAGTGGGGTGAATACGGGCGAAGATCAATCGGGACATGATGCTTGGCTTTGCCATCAAAAAAATGCTTAGAAAAATTAAAAAATTTTCAACAGGTTAAGGGATTTAATGATGCTTTGTCGCCAGTCGGTGACGTTGCGGATTGGGTGCATTTGCTTGACACCTCCCTTGCGCATCTGACATGGAAGTCATGCGATCGGTTCCGTGCGTGCAGAGGCACCACGGTAGTAATAGGGAATACGGTGAGGAGTAGCCAACAGGCGCCAAACCCGTAACTGCCCCCGCAACTGTGAGCGGCGAGCGAAGCTGACAACGTCACTGGAGAAATCCGGGAAGGCCAGCCAAGCATTGACCCGCGAGTCAGGAGACCTGCCGGACGCTGGGCATCTGCCCATTTCCACCGGACGCCGGGGTGAGCGTCTGGCCCGGCGGTCACCAGACCCACCCGAGCCATTATCCCCGTTGTTCCTTCTTTTGTGCAGGCGTTTTGTCTGTGAACTCTAAGAGGACGACATGAAAACTTGTCTATTGGCCACTGCTTTGGCCGCTTTCCTTCCCGCCGCAGCGTCGGCACATTTCCAACTGAACTACACTGACGACATGATGATCGAACGCCCCGGCGAAGTGCCGATGGGTTTGATCTTCTGGCACCCGTTTGAAAACGGCCATGTGATGGACATGGGTGTGCCCGTGGAGTTCTTCATGGTGCACAACGGTGAAAAGACCGATCTGTCAGACCGGCTGGAGCCTGCGACTTTCAAGGGCGCTTCAAATGAAGCCGCAGCATACCGTGCTTCGGTGCCAGTGAAACGATCGGGCGATTATGTGGTCGTCTCTGTTCCCGCGCCGTATTACGAGGAAAGCGAGGATATCTTTATCCAGCAGATCACCAAGGTCGTTTTGAACCGCAACACGCTGCCCACCGATTGGGATCAGCCTGTCGGGCTGCCCACGGAAATCCTGCCGTTGAACAAGCCATATAATGTGATTACGGGGTCCACATTCTCAGGTCAGGTGTTGTCCGAAGGCCAACCCGTTGGGGGGGCCGAAATCGAAATTGAATACATGGCGTCCGAGCCCGATCTGGATGCGTTTTCAACCACCGATCCAACGGTGCAGCCTATGGCGGGCGGGTCGGTGGTGGCGATTGCCGACCAAAATGGCGTGTTCACCTTCGGCATTCCCAAGGCGGGATACTGGGGTTTTGCTGCATTAGGGTCTGGTCCAGCCAAAGAACATGAAGGCAAAGATCTATCACAAGACGCCGTGATCTGGATCCGTGCCGCGGATATGAAGTGAGGGCGCTCCCATGCATATCGTAGACGGCGCGCTATCTAACCCTGTTGTCATCGGCGGTGCTATTGCTGCTGTTGGTGGTATTGCAATGGGTTTGAAACACTTACCGCTGGAGCGTATTCCGGCGGCTGGCGTTCTGTCTGCCAGCTTTTTCGTCGCGTCCCTGATCCACGTGCCCATTGGTCCAAGCTCGGTCCATCTGATCCTGAACGGGTTGGCGGGGCTGGTTCTGGGCTGGGCAGCGTTTCCTGCGCTGTTTGTCGGGTTGCTGTTGCAAGCGGTGTTCTTCGGGTTCGGCGGTCTGACGGTGTTGGGTGTTAACGCAGTGAATATCGCGTTGCCAGCGGTGCTTGCAGGTTTGCTGTTTCGTCCGATGGTGTCGCGCGGATCGCCGATGCAAGGCGCGATCTGGGGCGGGATTGGCGGCGGGGTTGCGATTGCTGCCACCACGCTGGCCGTGGCTTTTTCTCTGATGCTGTCGGGGGACGAGTTTGCGGCCGCCGCCAAGCTGGTCTTTGTTGCGCATATTCCGGTGATGGTGGTTGAGGCCTTGTTGACAGGGGCCGCCATTTTCCTGGCTCGGCGCGTGAAACCGGAACTGTTTCTGGATGCCAAGGGGGGCTGGGCATGATCCGAATATTGCTTCTGTTGGTCACTGTTCTGGCCCCAATGCCTGCCTTGGCCCACAATGTAATTGCGGCGGTCTTTCCGTCCGGCGACGCGATCGAAGGAGAGGTCGGCTTTTCCAATGGTGATATGGCCGCCGATTTGGTCATCGAGGTGTTTGACGACAAACGCAACAAGTTGGGCGAAACACGCACCGATGGAGACGGGTTTTTCTTATTCACACCCAGCCAGCCGGTTACTCATATTTTCCGCGGTGATCTTGGCGCGGGTCATGTGGCCGAAGTTGTGATGCCTGCCGCTGAGGTCGCCGGAATTCTGGGCGAAACCGCCGCCGCTGGCAGCGCGGGTGCCTCGGTTCTGGCGGGGGCGACCCAATCCATGACCTCTCAAATGCCGGGCCTGTCAGATGACACCCGCGCCGAGCTTGCCAAGATGCTGCGCGATGAGCTGCGCCCGATCCGGCAAGAGCTGTCGGCCTTCAAGAACAAATCGAACTTTCAATCTGTTTTGGGTGGAATAGGCTATATTTTCGGCCTGTTCGGTCTGGGCTTCTATATTGCCGCGCGGCGCAAACTGGGGGGCAAGACATGACCTATGTTCTGACCGGCGACGACAAGGCGATTTCCGGGTTTGGCGGGTTTCGCTCTGCGATCACGGCCCTTGATCCAAGGATGCGCATTGTTGTCACCGTGATCTATGCAATCACCGTGGTGGGCCTGTCGGACCTGCGCGTGCTGTCGGGCGCGATGGTGCTGTCGATGTGGCTTCTGGCCATTTCTGGCCTGCCATTTCAGAAGACCCTGAAACGGATGGCGATGATGGACACGTTCATTATATTCATGCTGGTTCTCTTGCCCTTCACGATGCCCGGCACGCCGATTTTCACGGTCTGGGGTGTCTCGGCCAGTTGGGAAGGGCTGTGGCGTGCGGTGGAAATCGGGTTAACTGCAAATGCGGTGATCTTGGCGGTAATGACCATGGTTGGTTCAATGGAGCCTGTGACGATGGGTCATGCCCTGTTTGCGCTGAAAACGCCCGAACGGCTGGTTCATCTGATGATGTTCACGATCCGATATATCGACGTTCTGCGCGAGGAATATCAACGCCTGCGCACCTCGATGAAGCTGCGCGGGTTTCGACCCGGCACCAATTGGCACACGTATCGCAGCTATGGCTATCTGGTGGGCATGATGCTGGTGCGCGCGATTGAGCGGTCTGAACGTATTCTGGCGGCGATGAAATGCCGGGGCTTTTCGGGTCGGATCGTGCTGTTGGACGAATTTCGCTTGACCCGTACCGATCTGGTCTTCGCAGTCGCGTTGTGCCTTGCCCTTGGCGCCCTAATCTGGGCCGAGGTTCTATATGCCTTTGCTTGAGCTGTCGGGTATTCACTTTGCCTATCCCGGCCTTGAGCCGGTGTTGGATGGTGCCACGATGCGGTTAGAGCCGGGCGAGCGGTTGTCCCTGATCGGGCCGAACGGGGCTGGAAAATCAACGCTTCTGAAAATCGTGATGGGGCTTCTGCATCCGGCGCAGGGGACGATCACCGCTTTCGGCAAACCCCGCGCCGAAGAAGCAGATTTTCATGAAGTGCGCCGCCGGATCGGATTTGTGTTTCAGGATGCAGATGATCAACTGTTCTGCCCCACGGTGGCCGAAGACATCGCTTTCGGCCCCCTTAATCTGGGCAGATCGCGGGACGAGGCGGTTGCGATTGTCGATGACATTCTGGCCCGCCTCAACCTGACCCATCTTCGGGACCGCGTGACGCACAAGCTGTCGGGGGGCGAAAAACGTCTGGTGACGCTTGCGACGGTGCTGGCGATGGAGCCGGAAGTGTTGATATTGGACGAACCGACCAACGCGCTGGACCCTGACAACTATGCGAGGCTTGTGACCATTCTGAAGGCGCTTGGTCAGGCGATTCTGCTGGTCAGTCATGATCCCGACTTCCGGGCCGACATCGCGCCAGATGGGTATCGTTTGGAAAACCGAATTCTGACGCGGATATAGACCCTATTCCAGCACAATCACTGGGCCACCTGCCGCTTTTGCATCTGCTTGGTCATGGGTGACCAGAAGCACCGGTAAGGCCCGTACTTTGGCGTGGTCGAAGACCAGTTGCCGGACTTGATCACGCAGTTCTGCGTCCAGACCTGAAAATGGTTCATCCAGCAACAACGCGTGCGGTTCCGACAGTAACATCCGCATCAATGCCACGCGCGCGCGCTGCCCGCCAGACAGGGTGGCTGGGTCGCGGTTGGCGAAGCCGCCCAGCCCGACCTCGGCCAGGGCCGCGTTTATCCGCGCGCGACGGTCGGCTTTGGTGCCGCCCTGCGCCAGCCCAAAGGCAAGGTTCGCGCCCACATTCAGGTGCGGAAACAGCAATGCGTCCTGAAACAGGATGCCGACACAGCGTTCATCAGGCGGCAGTGCGGTCAGGTCGCGCCCGTTCAGATGGATCTGTCCGGACAGCGTAAAATCGGGTGAAAGAGTGCCTATTATGGCGGAAAGCAGGGTAGATTTGCCCACGCCCGACGGCCCCATAATGGTCACGACTTCGCCGGGGGCGACATGGGTGTTGATCGACATTAGGGGGCGGCCCGAATGGGTGATCTTAACCTTGTTCAGGTGCAATCCCTTAGCCATGCAAAAGCCCCTTTCGGTTGCGCCATATCAGGGCGGGCAGGGCCAAAGCCAGCGCGAACGGCACCAAAGCGGCGGCGGTTTGCATCAGGCCAAACACCCCGATTGCACGACGATCACCGCCTGAGGCCAGCGCGACGGCTTCGGTCGTCAGGGTTTCAATGCGCCCGCCACCGACCAAAAGCGTGGGCAGGTATTGCCCGACCGACACCGCGACACCAACCGCGATGGCCGTCAGAAGCGGGGACAGCAGCATCGGCAGACGGATGCGCCACAACACGCGATCAGGGCTTGCCCCAAGGGCGGCGGCAACGGTGGCTTGGCGCTTGTCCCATGCCTGCCATGGCCCTTCAAGCGACAGGCGCAGATAGGGCAGGACGAACACCAGATGCGCCAGCACCACCGGTGCGCGGCCCATATCCAGCCCAAAGCCTAGAAACAGCGTTTGCAGCCCCGGCAGAAACGCGGTTTGTGGCACGATCAGGGGCAGATAGATCAGCCACATACCGCGCTGGGTCAGGCGCAGGTTGCGGCGATGCTCGGTTTCAAGGCAGCCGATGGTCAGGGCCATGCCGATTGCGACGGCAATGCCGGCGATCAGCATGGTTTCGACAAAGGCATCCAGACTGCCGGATTTGTGACGCATCCAGTTGCGGGCGGACAGTTGGTCGGGGGTCAGGTCCGGGAAGCTCCAGAATCCCGCGACTGACCAGATGGCAAGGCTGAGCAGTCCCAAAAGAAGCGCGACCGAGATCGCGGTGCACGTGGCAAATCCTAAAAGCCGCAGAGGGCGGTCGTGATGGCCGCGGTGGCCCATCTCAATGCGTTTGCAGGCAAGGTGGGCGACCAGTTTTTCACCCGCGAACCACAACCCGACTGCACCGATGACCAGCGCCAGTTGCACCAGCGCGGCGGCGGCGGCTTGCAGGCGGAAGAAAAGGTCAGGGTCCGACATCCAGCGCACGATCTGCACTGACAGGGTCGGGGGCGTCGATGGGCCAAGGATCACTGCGACATCCACGACTGACATCGACCATGTCAGCACCACCAGCACCGGCAGACGGATTCGCGCATAGACCGCCGGGAAGATCGCGAACATCCACGCCGAGATGCGGCCGTAGCCCATGCTTTGGCTCAGCGCCATGCGGCGTCGTCCGTCGATCTGGCCCAAGGCCGCGATGGACATGAGCAGCAGGAACGGCACCTCTTTCATCACCATTCCGGCAATGAGGGACAGGCCCCATGGGTCGTTCAGGATCAACAGGTCAGGAGGGCGGTCCCAGCCGGTCAGCCACGGGGAAAACAGGCGCGCGATCCAGCCTGACGGCGCGATCAGGAAGGCCAGCCCAAAGGCCGCGGCAGCGTGGGGGACGGACAGGAAGGGCGACAGCAAGCGCTCAAGGACGCGAAAGCCGCGTGTGCCTGCCCAGCCTGCGAGGATCAGCGCGGTGATCGCCAGCGACAGGATCGCAGCGGCCAGCCCCGTTGTCACAGACAGCCGCACCGCCGGACCAAAGCCGGGCCAGTTGATGAGCGCGCGGAAGGCGTCCAGCGATGGGCCGGACAGCCCCGCGGCAGGCAGATGGCCAAAGGCAGGCAGCAAGGTGCCCCAAAGCCCTGCTGCAACAGGCCCCAACAGCACCAGAACGGTCAGTGCCGGAAACAGCGGCAGTCGGGGAAATCTGCGGGTTTGGGCCATGTCAGGGTCTATTGCACGCCGTATCGGGTCTGCCAGTCATCAGAAATCCGGGTCATCCAGCTGGGGTGCGGTTCGTCCTGCACATCGCCCAGTTGCTGGGGTGTCAAGGTGGCGATGCCAAGGTCCAGCGCGTCGAACTGCGCGCGATCCTCGGGCGGTAGGGCGCCGATATGCAGGACGGTGCCATAGCCCAACACCTCGGGGTCTTGCGCATGGGCTTGTGCCGTGGGCGACATCAGGAAATTGGCGACGACCATCGCGCCTGCCTTGGACCCGGAGTTATACGGGATCGCCACGAAGGACGCATTGCCGATGGTGCCTTTGTCCAGCACGAAGGTGCGCACGGTGGCGGGCAGTTCGTAGTTGGCTATGGCGGTCGAGGCCTCGGACGGTGAGAAGCTGATCGCCAGGTCGATCTCGCCATCATTCATCAGCTGGATTTGACGCGGCCCGTTGGCGGGATAAGCGCGGCCTTGGCGCCACAGGGTCGGGGTAAGGTCCTCGAGGTAGTCCCACAGCGGCGCGGTGACGGTGGCGTAGGTGTTGTCGGACACGGGGACGGCCAGCGCGGCGGGATCATCTGCCAGCTCGACCAGCATTTGTTTCAGGAACGTCGTGCCAAGGAAATCGGGCGGCTGAGGATAGGTGAAGCGGCCGGGGTTCGCCTTGGACCATTCCAGAATCGCGTTGGCCGAGGGCAGGGGGGTTGGAATATCCGCCGTGTCATACATGAACACGACCTGCGCCATGGCCCAGGGGGCTTCATAACCTTCGACAGGAACGGTGAAGTCGGTGCGCACGGTCTTGCCTTCGACATCAACATATTGCCAGTTGGGCAAGTCTTCCGCGAAGGGGCCAAACAGCAGATCCGCGTCCTTCATCGCGGCAAAATTAGCGCCGTTTATCCAGATCATGTCGACCGCGCCGTCATCATCCTTGCCGGCCTGCTTTTCCGACAGCACGCGGGTAACGGCATCGGCGGTGTCGGTCAGTTTCACATGTTCAAGCGTCACGCCGTAACGACCGCTAACCTGATCACCCACCCAGTCGATGAAGGCGTTTGTTGTGGGCGAGCCGCCCCATGCGTTCCAGTAAACGGTTTGACCGTGGGCCGCGGCCTCGACAGATGTCCAGTCGGCGGGATTAGGGTCTGATACAGCCGGGGTGGTCAGCAGGGTGGTGGCCAAAATGGTGGCAAGGGTGAGGTGATTCATAAGATCTCTTTCAGGTCGGATGGGCTTTCGGCGAAGGCTTGATACGCGCCCCAGACGCGTAAGGTGGCGGTGGCAAAGCAGAGCGCGCCGAACAGGTAGGCGAGCGGCGCGAAATATGTGGGCAGAAGGCAAAGCAGGACGAAGAGGGCGATGGTCTCGGTGCCCTCCAGCAGCCCGTTTGAGTAATACAGGGACTTCACGCCTTGCGCGCGGGTGGCCATGCCTTTTCTCTCGGCGAAGATTGCATAGCCCAGAAAGCTCGCGCCGTTCACATAGAAGGACAACAGCAGGAACGCACCTGCGACCCCGTTGGCCGCCGGATCAAACAGCACGAACCCGAAGGGCACCGCACCGTAGAAAAAGAAATCCGACGCGATATCGAGGTAACCGCCGAAGTCGGTTTTGTGCGTTGCGCGCGCCACTGCGCCGTCCAGCCCATCGGCCAGCCGGGACAGCAGGATTAGACACAAACCCACCAGAAAAGCGCCCAAAGCAATCGACACAGCCGCCGCCAACCCGAAGGCCAAGCCCGTCAGCGTCACCGCATTTGCGCCAACCCCCAGCCGCGCCAAACCGCGCCCGGCCACGTTCAGTGGCGGGTCAATCAGTTTGCGTGCATGTGCGTCCAACATCGTCGAACCTTTCCCTTTCCCCTTGCCCTGTGGTCGGGCATTTTTGCCATTTGGCCCGGATGCGGCCCCTTCGTCCATCCGGCAAACGCAATCGTGAGCATTCGTCAGCAATCGGTGTTTCCACACGCCCCCCTTGCACCTGCCCCCGCTTTCGCGTTCTGTGGACCCATCATCCACATGACGAGGTTCCGATGTCCCCCTCTTCCCCGCACAAGACGCGCATTGGTTTGAATGGTTTTGGCCGCATTGGCCGGTCGATCCTTCGCATCCTGTCTGCCGCGCCGTCGGAGTTCGAGGTCGCGTTCATCAATGATATCGAATCCTTGGACACCTGCGCTTATCTGTTCAAATACGACAGCGTGTTTGGTCCTTTTCCTGGGCAGGTCGACGCGGTGAAGGATGGGCTGTCGATCAACGGCACGGTGATCCCGTTTCACGGGCTTTCCGACATCAGCACAATGGATTTGTCAGAGGTGGATGTGGTGCTGGAATGCACTGGTATGGCGGGCAAACGCGCGGTGGCAGAGCGTGGACTTCAAGCCGGGGCGCGCAATGTGTTGATTTCCGGCCCGTCGAACGAGGCGGACGTGACCATCGTACTGGGGGCTAATGACGAAGTGTTGGCGGGTCAGAAGATCGTGTCGAACGCATCCTGCACCACCAATGCTCTGGCACCTTTGTTGAAGCTGTTGGATGACGAATTGGGCGTGATTGGCGGACATATGACCACGGTGCATTGTTACACCGGCAGTCAGCCGACAGTGGACAAGCCGCGCGCCGAACCAGCGCGGTCGCGGGCGGCGGCCTTGTCGATGGTGCCAACCACCACCAGCGCGCACGAATTGGTGGGCGAAGTGCTGCCGCATCTGGTGGGCCGTATCGAAGCGCGTGCGATCCGCGTGCCGACCGCCAGTGTCTCGGCGATTGATTTGACGGTGCGCACCCGACGCGACGTGACGGTCGACGAGGCGCGCGCGGTTCTGAAAGCCGCCGCCACCGGGAAAGTTCTGGGCTGGACCGAGGAGCCGTTGGTGTCCAGCGACCTTCGAATGCGACCCGAAAGCCTTGTATTGTCAGGGCCGGAAACATCGGTGTCGCAAGGCGGGATGCTTCGCGTTTTTGGCTGGTATGACAATGAATGGGGCTTTTCGCATCGGATGCTGGATGTGGCGCGAATGATCGTGCGGGGCTCTGCTGCCTAGAAAGGACGTTGCATGGAACGCATAGGGTTCATTGGCACGGGCGAAATTGCGGCGGCGATGGTGGCCGGTCTGACCGGGCGTGGGCATCAGATCTCTGTATCCGAACGGAACGGTGCAATGGCCGCGGCGTTGGCCGCACAGTTCAGCGATGTAACCATCGCGACCAATGAACAGGTCGTCTCTGACAGTGATACCGTCTTTCTGTGTCTGCTGGCTGACGTGGCGCGAGAGGTTTTGCCTGATCTGCCCTTCCGCGACGATCAGCGGGTGATTTCGGTGATGGTTGATGTTGCGCTGGCCGAACTAAGGACGCTCTGCGCCCCGGTGAACGAGATCGCGATTACGATCCCTCTGCCGTCTATTGCTGTGGGTGGTTCGGCCTTGCCTGTTTATCCTGACAGCATGGCGTTGCGGTCGTTGTTTGGGGATACCGATATGATCATTCCCTGTGGCTCCGAAGACGCGTTGAACGCCCATTTTGCGGCCACGGCGCTGGCCTCGCCGATCCTTGACCAGATGTGCGAAGGGGCGCGATGGTTGGCGGCTTTGACCGGCGACCAGACAGCATCCGAGCAATATGTGGTGACGGTGTTTGCAGGCTTCCTGCGCAGCATGATCGAGAACCCGGAAACGTCATTTGAAGATCTGCTGGACAGTTTGGCGACCGAGGGCGGGTTGAACGCAACTTTGCGCACCCATATGCGCGACACCGGCGCGGTTGACGCGCTAAGCGAGGGGCTGGACGCGTTGAAACCGCGCCTTCGTCTGGCGGATTAGACCCACATAAGGATTTTCAAACATGAAAACGGGTCGGCGGGAGAAACCGACCCGTTTTTGTGTATTCCATCCCCAGCGTTGTGCGGCCCACCGGCACCGGCATTGCCGGTGACACCCCCGCAGCGCAGGTTACTGGAACACGCTACCATCATCGTCCAGCGCAATCTGGGCGACCGTATCATGGTGAAGCAGGTCCTCGATCTGGCGTGAGGTCAGATCCGCGACGAGCAGTTGGATTTCGGCCATGTTGTCATCGACCATGACGCCGTTCTTGTTCAGGTGATCCATCAGAAGATCGCAATCATCGTTGCAGGTGATCAGCACGGGATGAGAGTTCCTGGTCAAGCTTTCCATGCGGTCTTTCAGTTTCGGGTCCAGTTTTTGCATAGTCGCACCTCGGTTCATCAGATCGGTTGTCGGGTTGTCATCATCTGGTCTTGGGTTTGTCTCTGGTGCGAACTGAGGAACCAGTTTGGGGATTGGAAAGGAACAGGTGATAAAATGGCTTTCACCAAACTGGCTACTCAGAACGCCCTTTCAATATGACTCAATCGCATAAACGTGGCGAAAGGGCGGCGTGAATGTTGCGTTATTTAAGGTGAATTTTGGGCAGATTTGCGTGAATTCAGATGGGGTGGCGCAAGAAAAAGCCGCCGGGGAATAACCGGCGGCGTCTGCAGTTTGGTCTGGTGTTTACTCCAGCGCGGCGGTCACGGCGGCTTTGGCGTCGATCAGGCCCGCGCCGAAAAACGTCCCGAATGCGTCGGCGTCTTCGTTGGCGACGTTCATGCAGTCGGATTTCAGGGACAGCGTCGCGCCCATCATCGGCATGTCGCGGCGCGCAGTGGACATCAGAAAGGCCTTCAGATCGCACCCATCGCGTGGGTGTTTGCCGCTGGCTGATAACCGTTCGGCACGGCGCACCAGCGCGATCACGCCTCCAACCAGCGCCGAGGCGCCCGAGGTGCCGCCAAATTGGGTGTAGAACCCGCTTTGCGCCACATCTGCTGGCAGGTCATGATCATCATCGCCCGCCCCGTCATATCCGAAACTTCCGGGAATATCGGTGCTGAGCAAGCCTTTGCGGCTATAGGGCACCGCCATGGCGCTGTCAGGTTTCAGATACCCGATTTTGTCCAGCTGTTTCGGTGTTTCGCGCAATTGGTGGCGGTTGAAGACCTCCATATCATCGGATGGTGCAACCAAAGTCAGCCCGTCGCCGTAATTGGAGTAGCCAGAGCGATAGCCCTGACCCGACACTGCACCCACAGCGATGACACCGTTTTCGCGATTGGCCAGATTGGCGGGGAACAGAAGCTGGCTTTCGCCTTCGTTCCCGGCGGCACAGACGATGGGCACATGTTTGCTGATCGCGATAAACAACGCACGCACCACGCGCCACAGATGGCGTCCGGTTTCAGAGACCTGTGGAGCGGTGGGGTCGTGCGGCGATGCTTTTTCGGCCAACATCGCGATACGGTGCAGAAGATCGGCGGCCTCGCGATTGGCCCAGCTTTGCAGCTCGGCCTTAAAGTCGTCCTTAGGCGTCACGATCGACGCTTCAGGGTCCGGCAACCCGCGCGGCATGACGATCACGTCGGGTTTCTGGTGCCAGGCGTAAAGAAGCGCCGCGATGAATTGCAGCGGGTCATTGTCAAACCCGGTGCGCAAAGAGATCAGGTGCGAGAACGGATCAACCCCGAAATAAGGGATCACCCCCTTCGATGGTTCATGATCTTTGCCACAACAGTTTTCCGGCCCGCCGACAATCAGCCCGCTGACCGCAGTGCCGTGTGAGGCAAACTTGGCCTCGGTGTCGCCATGGGCGCGTAATTCGCCGGTGCTTTCGGCAAGATGTTGGACCACCTCGTCAAACATTGCCCGTTCGTCAGCCTCGAGCCCATCAAGGTGCAAGCCATCGATGGACAGCCCGGCAAAGTTCTTCCGTTCCTCATCCTTGTCCGTCGCCAGACGTGCACCATAGGGCGTGCCGGTGAAATCGAGCGACCGGGACGGATCAACGCGGTCTTTCAGGTTCGGGTGGGCAAAGCTGCATCCGACGTCGATCAGAACGACGGTGGACGGCATCGCTTCGGCCTTTGCGGCCAACGTATCCCAGAGCGTGTCGGAAAAGCCTGTCTGGGTGTCGTCGGGCGTCAGAACCCCCAGCGACACGAGGTGCCACAGGTAGTAGTAATTGCTCTCGTCCACATGCTCGGCCTGGACGCATTTTGAGTTTGCGGTGTTCATATCCCTTGCCCCCTCAGATCCATTCTTGCTGCACAGACTGATAGCGGTCGGCGAAAGCCTCGGCGAACAGGGGTGCAAATTGTTTCGCCAGTAGCTGCCCGGCAGCTGTGTCGCTGGGATAGTGTAGCCCGGCCCACTCGCGGTTTTGCGCCACGTTCAGGGCGGCTTCGGACAAGATCTGCGTGGCCGGATGTTCGGGCAGGATCGTGTTGAAGGCGAAGGCCAGCGTGTGACACTGGAAGGAATGGTTGCTGGGATAAGCTTCGTGCGCCGGGTTAGGCAGGACCGGACGCAAGCGCGGTTCAATCTGGTTGGGTCGAAGCCGTCCAAACAGACCCTTGTAATAAAGCCCCACATATTCGGTGACGGTCAAAAGCTCCAGAAACAAGGCCTCGGTGTTTTCAAAGCCTGAAAGCCCATCAATGCCCAAGGGGCGGGTGAAGGCGGTCAGGTCCAGTGTAGCTTCTTGCAGGATATCGGGGATACGCAGTTTGCGTTCGTCGATATTGCGCTGCATGGCCAATAGAAGCTGCGTTTCCAACCGACTGTGATCGGGGCCGGGTGGTGGTGGCAGGGCGACGTTGGTCCATTCATTCGGCAATCGCGCACCCAGATCCGTGGCGCCTGCACGGTGCAGCCGCAACAGGGCGTCCGTGGGCATCAGGGCTCCGCTGGCCCCTTGGGCGCTTGGAGCCTGAAGCTTGTTCTTATTTTTGTTTTTGTTTTTGTTTTTATTCTTATTTTTGTTCTTGTTCAGCGCCGATTTGTTGAACGCGGATTTGTTCAGCACCATCCTGACAGCACTGACGCCGCCCGCCCCTTGCGCACCGGTGCGGCTATCGACCGAGATTTCGGCGATCTTGTCTGTCGCGTCGTCAAACTGAAGGCCGGTGGGGCTAACCGTGATCCGGCCAAGGCTTAAAAATTCAGCGATAGAGCCACATTGACGTATGGTATCGGCCCGGTCTTTCATAATGTCATCCCCTGTAATTGCTCTAATCTCGGTCAAATCCGGCTTTGCTCAATCCCAACAGGAATTGTCGCCCGCCTTCGGTGGCCAACCCCGGATAGCCCGATCCGCGCAGCACTTCGGTCGAGAAATCGGGCTCGATCTCGGCCAGTTTCTGGCGCAGGCTTTCGACCATCTGGACATTGCCAAGATGCGCGTGGCTGGAAATCAGATAGCGCAGGATCGAGTTGAATTTGGGCCGTTGCACCAATGCCTTTTCACCGGCTTCGATCGCTGCGGTGTGATTGCCGGCAAGGGCGGCTGCGATACACTTGGTGGTGTCGAAATAGTAACTGATCGGCGTGTTGGACCCTAAATGCTGTGCCCAGGATGCCATCGCCAATGACTTCCGCGTGTCGCCCGCATAGGCGCTCATCGTGGCGTAAAGATCCCAGCCAATCGCCTGTTCCGGGTCGATCTTCAGCGCGCGTTCAAACAGTGATGCGGCCATGTCAAACTCGCTGAACAGGTAAGAATGGATATGCGCGGCAAGGGACAGAACCAATGGGTCGAACTCATCTTCCTCCAGCGCGCGGGTCGCGTAATACTGCGCCTCGGAAATCTGCGCGGCGGCGTCCGGGGTGAACCTTTGGCCCACCTGAAAGGACTTGGCAAAAGCCATCCAAGCATAGGTTTGCGCGTTGGGTTGCACCTTCAGAAGATGCGCCAGCTTGTCTTCGGCGCTGGACAGCTCGTTCACTGACAGGCCGAACATCTGATAGATACATTCGATCAACTGCCCGGCCCCTGCCATTTGCGGGCTGGTGGCTTGCCGTTGCAGATGACGCCCGATCTGGATCACGGCATGTGACACAAGCCCGTTCAGGGCCGGGCAGGCGGGCTGGGCAAAATCGTCGGGGCCAAATGCCTGACTGGATGACCATACGGTCACGCCATCATTTCCGGTCAGAAGCTCGACCGACAGGCGCACCGATGGGCCTTGGTTCAGTTCGGTCACACGCAGAACCAGTGGGATTTCAACCCGGCCAAATTCGCTGCGCATTTGCGACAGAGGTTGATTTTCAAATGTACGTACGCTGGGCACCCGGCCCATTTCGCGCAGGTTTCGGGTCAGCTTGTCGATCAAAAGCCCTGCATGTGCGTCCCCGGCCATGCCGCTTTGCACCCCGATGGCCCAGGTGGCCGCCTGTGTGGGCTGGATCGGTTCCGAGACGTTCATTTGCGCGCTTATCACAGGATCAGGTGAAGACGGACCACGCGACAGCCCCAAAGCGTCGGGTGACATTTCAGGCGTCGTTTCGGCATCGCCATCACGTCCGTGATCCACCAGTCGTTGTTCCCAAATCTGGCGCTCTAACGTCAGCCAGCTTTCAAATTCGGGATCACAGATGTCGAACCCTTCCAGAAAATGCTCGGATATCGCATCTAGGCCGATCGGCGGGGCGACTTCTCCGTGCTCGACCTTGTTCATCAGGTCGATGGCGTCGACACGAACACGGGACAGATCCAGCGAGACTGAATATTTGTCGGCGCTCAGGATGTCTTTCATGTCAGCGCCAAAGCATTTGCGAATGTCCAAAAGCGCTTGCCGGAGACTAGCGGACGCCTGATCCTCGCCCCGGTCGCTCCACAGTTTGTCGCGCAGCCAAACGCGCGACCGCGACCCGCGCGGGGCCAAGGCCAACATGGCCAGAACAGCCTTGGATTTCTGGTTTTTCGGCGTGAACTGATTGCCTGCGCCATCCTGCACGGCAAGAGGCCCGAACAGAAAGATGTCGAGGTCATGTTGTCGGGAATGATTAGCGTCCATTGGCAATCCTTCGGAAACCTTCGCGTTAAACGCAAAAGATTGTTTCGAAATACTACCCAAAACTGGCATTTCTTGCAAAATATGCTCTGCAAACAATTGCGCGTTTCCTTGATGAACATCCCTGCTCTCTGTCTATGCATCGCCTGTTATTACTGCGTGAAGCGAGCGTGAATGCAGCGGGGCTTAACTATCTAACGGTTGAGTGCAGCCATGTTTTGGGGGTGAAAAGCGTCCATCCTGACATATTTTTGTTGATCCGGGGTCGCTGGACTTGGCCAAAAGGACCACTTTTGGGCGCTTCAAATCAGCGAAGTGATTCGTTTTTATTCGAACGTCTTGTGCGACACAGGCTTTCCGTTCTTTTAGGTGTCGCCGCAAAACAACATAGGTACTTGTCAGATTGCTGCCTGAACGCCGGTCAGTTACCCGACTTAAACTCTTTGAAAAAAAATGCTTAGAAACAAACACTAGCCCGAAGGGGGCTTATCCTTTCGAATATTATTGCGAGCGGGTCAGGTGAGCCTTGGTCTAGGCATCCGAAGTGCAACGTCGGCGTTGTCTCGCTAGTTTATAAAATTCTGCTCGGAGAGACTCGCGCATTGGTTGATTTCATGTATATTGGTAGGACCACTCAGGCCGGAACAATGTGTGATGTATCGTGACCCCATCGATCACAGACAGTCGTTTTGCAACCCTGAATAAACGGCGTTCGCGCCTTAATTGTGCCACGAATCCTCCGCAGGCTAGAGGAAAGTGGAATCAAAGGATGATCTCTGCGACGTCGCGCGCGATGGCGATCGGTCGTTTGGACTGGAGTTGAACATGGTAATTGGTGTCCTTGGTCTTGGAATGCTTGTCGGGCTTGGCACCGCGATCGCCGCCCTTCTGAATGGCTATTCGATCTGGATGGCGCTGTGGTTCTACAGTTCGGTCGGAACATTTTCGGCCCTGGTCAGCATCGCCATGTTGCGTCTGATCCGTGATCACATCCTGAACGGCACGGACGAACCGCAGAGCTGACTGTCTAACCCCATACCCTGATACACGCGCGCCCGGACGATCCTGTGGCGCGTTTTTGTTTCTGTGCCAGACAAATTTTCGACGGTCATTGTTCAGTCCTTGCATCGTGGGGCACATGTGAACAAACTGTGCGCATTATCGACGCAGATATCTATGGGGAAAATTGATTGTCACAACAGCTTTCGGTGAAACCCAAGAAAAACCCATATAAGAAAGAGCTTTCGCATCTGCGCCGGGCGTTTCTGACAGTTGGTTTGTTTAGTGCCGCGATCAATCTGCTGATGCTCACAGGCCCGCTTTACATGCTTCAGGTCTATGACCGCGTGCTGTCCAGCGGATCGGTGGCCACACTGCAAGGTCTGTTTGTGATCGTTGTGATCCTTTACGCCTTTCTTGGCATTTACGAATTTTTGCGTGCCCGGCTGTTGTCGCGGGCGAGTTATCGGTTGGATCAGGCGATTGGTGCCGACGCGTTTGGCTTCTGGCTGCGGTCAGGCTTTGTCGACAACAAGGAGCACTACAACCCTGTGCAAGATCTTGGTGTGATCCGTGCCTTTCTGGCCAGCCCGGCCATTCTGGGTCTGTTTGATCTGCCGTGGATCCCGATTTTTCTGGCGGTGGTGTTCTTCATTCACCCATGGTTGGGATGGCTGACTGTGGGTGGGGCGATCATTGTGATCATTGCAGCGGTCATCAACCGCTTTGCCACAGGCGCGCCGATCAAAAACGCCGGGAACAGTGAAGGGATTGAGCGGTCGTTCGTTGAACGCACCCGTCGCAATGCCGAGGCCGTTATGGCGCTGGGGATGCTGGACAAGGTGACCGATCGGTGGCGTGGGCTGCATCAGAATAGTCTGGGCCATTACCAAACCGGTGGTGATCGGTCTGAGATTGTCGCGGCGTTTTCCAAGTCATTCCGTCTTCTTTTGCAATCGACCTTGTTGACGGTCGGGGCCTATTTGGCGCTGTCACAGGAAATCTCGGCCGGAATGATCATTGCAACCTCGATCGTGGCAGGCCGCGCGCTGGCGCCGGTTGATCAGGTGATTGGCCACTGGCGCACCATCGGGCGCGCAGGTGACGCGCATCGCCGATTGAAAGAGGCGATGGATTACATTCCCGACCCGCAAAGTGGTTTTGATCTGCCCGATCCCAAAGGCCATTTGGTTGTGAAGAATGTCACCAAACTGACGCCCAAGGACTCTTTGGTAAGTGACCGGCCCCGCATTCTTGAGCGGATCAGTTTCGAGCTTGAGCCGGGCGACGGGCTGGGCGTCGTTGGCAGCAGCGCGGCAGGCAAATCCAGTCTGGCACGTCTGCTGGTGGGGCTGTGGGAGCCTGATCATGGCGAAGTGCGTCTGGACGGCGCGACGCTGAACCAATGGCACACCGAAGATCGCGGCGGCCATATCGGCTATCTGCCGCAACGGGTCGAGATGTTGCCCGGCACCATTGCCGAAAACATCGCGCGGTTTGATCCAGAAGCGCGGGACGAAGATGTCATCGAAGCGGCGCAGATTGCGGGCGTTCACGATATGATCCTGAAGATGCCGCAGGGATACACGACGTTTGTGGGCACAACCGAACAGCCTTTGTCGGGTGGGCAGACACAACGTCTTGGTCTTGCGCGCGCGCTTTACGGTAGTCCGCGCTTGCTGGTGCTGGACGAGCCGAACTCGAACCTCGATGCAAAGGGGGACGAGGCGTTGGCCAGCGCGGTGATCGGGATGCGTAAAAAGGGTTGCACCGTATTGGTTATGGCGCACCGCCCCAGTGTCATTCAGGCCGTAAACAAGATCCTGATCCTGCATGAAGGCAAGGTTGGTCGCTTCGGTTTGAAAGAAGAGGTGTTGCAACACGCCACGCCGCAGCGTCCCACTGCCGCCCCCAGTTCCGTGTTCGAGGTATAAGTGATGGCCAATCCTGCATCCGCTTCCCAAAACCTGATCAAGACCGGATTGGCGACCCCCGTCTATCTGGGCGCGCTGGCCAGTTTGGCGTTGCTCGTGTCCGCCTTTGTCTGGATGTCCACGACATTGATCACCGGGGCTGTGATTGCGCCGGGTAAGGTGGTGGTGCGCGGTTTGCCCAAACAGGTGCAAAGTCTGGATGGCGGCGTGGTGCAGGAAATTCTGGTCAAAGATGGTGATGTCGTCAGTAAGGGCGACGTGCTCTTACGGCTGGATCCCAGCCTGTTGCAGATCAATCTTGAGATTTATCGCAACCGCCTGTCCGAGGTTGTCACCCGCGAGGCCCGGCTGGATGCCGAGTATCAGGAGCTTGACGCCCCCGTTTTCAACATCGACAGCCCGTATCTGCCTGGTATCGACCTGACCCAGCATTTCAAAGGTCAGCGCGAGATTTTCGTGGCCCGGCGTGAAGTGTTGAGCGGCCGCAAGGAGCAACTGGCGGAACGTATCCTACAATTTCGCAACCAGATTTCCGGGGTTGAAGCGCTGATCAGCGCCAAGCAGGATCAATTGGCGTATGTCAGTCAGGAGCGTGAAACCAAACAGGGGTTAAGCGAACAGGGGCTGGTGCGCGAGAGCGAATTGCTGGAGCTACAGGGGCGGGAATCATCGCTTTTGGGGCAGATTGCCGAGCATCAGTCGGAACTTGCGCGGATCTACAACTCGATCCGCGATACAGAGCTTGAGATCCTGCAAGCGGATCGCGAGTTCAAGGAACAAGTGGTGACCGAGCTGCGCACCACCACCGCCGAACGCGAGGAACTGATCCTGCAAATCGTGACTGTCGAAAAGCAGTTGGAGCGGATCGACATACTTGCCCCAACTGATGGGATCGTACACGAGCTTCAGGCCACCACCGAAGGTGGTGTTGTCGCGCCCGAAGCGACGATCACCCAGATCGTGCCCTTGTCGGACGGGGTCGAGTTCAAGTTACAGGTGGACCCACAGTCGATTGATCAGGTGTTTGTGGGGCAGGTTGCGAAGGTGCTGTTTCCGGCCTTCAACCAGCGCACCACGCCCGAGCTGTTTGGCACGGTATCCGGAATCTCGCCCACATCGGTTGACGACCCGCAGACAGGACTAAGCTATTTTCGCATTGATCTGACTTTGCCCGTCGAGGAAATCGCGCGGCTTGGCGATGTCGAACTGATCCCCGGAATGCCGGTTGAAGCATTTCTGCAAACCGGCGAACGGTCAGTTCTGACCTATCTGACGGAACCGCTTTTGCAGCAGCTCAGACGCGCATTCCGCGAAGGATAGACGACAGCATATCTTTGCCTGTTGTGGTTTTTCGGTCATCCTGCCCCCGCAGTTTCACGAAAATCTCAGTATTTCTTGGTGAAAACAGGGTTCTGTGCCAGTCTGCCCCCAATAATAACCGTAAACATAACAGTCGCACAGACGGCTGACGAGGCAGACGGGTAGCAATATGAAACAAATGAACAGGCGCAAAGCGCCAGTCTTGGGACTCGTTCTTACCGCGACAATCGGGCTTTCCGGATGCGCAACGGACGAGCCTTACAAACTTCCATTCTTCAAATTCGCCAAATCGTATTCCAGCGTCTCTTCGCACGCGGTGCCAGTGCCTTTGGCCAATGATACGTGGTGGATGGGGTTCAAGGATCCGGTCTTCAACAAGCTGGTCGAACGTGCGCTGGCTGGGAACTATGATCTTGAGATTGCCCGCGAAAAGGTGATCGAAGCACGGGCGAACCGTGATGCGGTGCCGGGGCTTGTGAACCTGTCGCCGACTGCCACGCACCGTTATGCGCAATCGCCGGGTGGCACAGCAGCCCATAACAGCCATGCACGGCTGAACCTAGACTGGATGCTTGACCCTTATGGCTTGCGTCGTCAGCAGATTCAGGCAGCCGGTGCTCGGATTGACATTGCAGACGCCCAAGAAGACGCAGCCCGTCTGACAGTGTTGCTGAACTTGTCCAACGCTTATGTGGACCTGCGCTATAATCAGCGCTTGTTGAACTTGCGCCGTCAGCAGCTGGCCTCGCGCCGGAATGCCGTGACGCAGACCAAGCAGCTGTTTGACCGTCGCGCCGCAACCAAGCTGGATGTTGTGCAGACCGAAGCGCTGGTGGCCGAAACCCAGACGCAGATTCCGGCTCTGATCGCTGCAATCCGTGCGGGCAAGACCGAGATTGCAGTTCTGACAGGTGTCGAGCCCGGCCGCCTGGGTGTCAATCTGGATAGCAATGCCAGCCAGCCGCGCCCTTCGAAAACCCTGAAAACGGGTGTACCAGCAGATATTCTGCGCAACCGCCCAGACATGATGATTGCCGAACGCAGCTATTATGAAGCGGTCACCAATGTTGGCATCGCACGGGCGGATATGTATCCGTCACTGTCGCTGACCGGCATGATTGGATTTGGAAAAACCAGTTCCGGGGACGGGCTTGAGTATTCTATCGGGCCAACGCTGAACCTGCCGTCTTTGCCGATGAAAAGTGACAAGTCACGTGTTGCCGCTCGACAATCTGCGGCCCGTCAGGCCTATGCAGGCTGGCAGTCTGCTGTCCTGAGTTCGGTCAGTGAAGTGGAAAGCGCGCTTGCCGCGTATCAAGGCAGCCGCAGTGCGGTGGTTGAATCGCAGCGCCGCGTGCGTCTGAATGGCGAAGCACGTGACCTGACCCAAGAGCTTCTGAAACAGGAAGGCGCGACCATCCGTGACCTTATCAGCGCCGAGGAACGGATTGCAGATGCCGACACCACCCTAGCCGACAACCTGCGCCTGCTGGCTCGCAACTATGTGCGCCTGAACATCGCATTGGGCGCTGGCAGTCAGTTTGGCGAACCGGAAAAGGAAAAGGTCGTCGAGGTGAAATCTGCGAGTTCGGTATCCAACTAAAGCGGAATACACCCGCCGAAACGCCGCCAAGACAAACCCATCAAAAAACCCACCCGGCTGTTACGCTCGGGTGGGTTTTCTTTTTGTGTCATTGCCGCCGCGCTCAATTGCGTGGGGTGGGGATCAACGGATGCTGAATTCGCGTTCCAGAGTAACAAACAGCTCGTTGGATTCACGATCCGTAGAGCCAGTTTCCTTGCGCTTGCGATATTCATAACCGGCAGTCAAACCCCAATCTGCCGTCAGGTCGCGTGTATAGGTTGCGCGGAACCCTGAGACGGCGGTGGTGCTGTCGGTCACGACATCTGTCACCTCGGCATAATCCAGTTCGAACCCGATGGACGCATTGGGTGACACTTCAGTGTCAAAGCCAAGCGACGCGGTGGTCGACCGGTTTTCAATGCCGCCGTCTGATGTGTCATAGCTGCGTTCAAGTGCTGCGGTGACGGTGCCCATGGCCAGCTCGTTGGTGTAGCCTAGGCTGCCGATCATATTCACATCGCCCGCATTTGATCGTGTGGCACCGATGCCCGCGGTGATGGAACCACCGGGTGTTTCAAACTCGCCACGCAGTTCGATTGTGTCGCGACGCCCTGTGGTGCTGATTCCCGTTGAATATTCTGCTGTGACGTTGCCGGTCGGGAAATCGCGGGTTACAGACAGCCCGCCGGTCACGCCGTCTTGCAACGTGGTTCCGATCAGGTTGGTTTCCTCGATCTCGGTATAGCCAAGGCTGGCGGTCATGCGGGTGATCGCGTTGATTTCGTAGGTCAGGCTGGCTGTTGCGCCAACCGTGCGGCGCGAGGTGCGGACGGTGTCCATCGCGTCATACTGTTCCCAGTCCAGCGCGATCCGGCCTTCCATCACGGGCGAAAACTGCAGACGCGCAAAGACTTCGGCGGCTGTGGTTTCGTCGTCATAATTGCCGGGGTCGGTGGTGTCCCAATATTCGGTTTTATCGTATTCCAGAACGGTGCCAAAGCCAAAGGGAGCGGTGCGTCCGGTTTCGAATGCGACGCGCGCACTGTATGTGCCACGCACGCCATCGGTAGGGACAAGGTCGTCCGCCTCCAGCCCATCTTCGATCAGATCATCAAGCCCTGCCAGCGGGTCTTCGAATTGAAGTGACACCTGCTGATAGGCCAATTCAGCTTCAAGCAAGCTGTCGGCGCTTTCCAGTTGATAGCCCAGAACGATGGATGGATCGTCAAAAGTCGTATCGGTCGATTGACCGGGCAAAGCCGCAGTGCGGATGGTGCCGGCCAGATCAGCAGTGAATCGGGCAACGCCGGTTTCGCTGAGCAGCCCGAAGGTTACGGTGTTGTCCCAGAGGGTCGATGTGCCTGGGGATGGATCGCTGAAGCTAAGGTTGTCATTAACCCGTAAGGTCGATGCGATCCCCAATGTCAGGGCGAACCCCTCGGTCGGGGCGACTGCGTCTTGACCTGTGGCGGGAACCAACCCTGTTGCAAGAAGGCTGGTTCCGGCCAGGAGGGCGGCGATTTTGTTTTTCTGTCCCACCTGTTTTCCTCTGCTCGTTTTGCCGTCGCGCTTATTCGAAAAGTCGGCGCTGTGGCACGATGATCACGTCACCTTTTTGCAGGCGAATGTTGCCGGCGTTGGTGTCGTAGTTATAGCCATAGATCTTGCTGCCACGACGCACCTGAATACGCTTAGAAGCAGCAAAACGGGTCAGGCCGCCACCTTGGGCGATGGCTTGCAAAACTGTCATGCCGCGACGGCCTTCCAGTTTGCCCGGGCTGTTGATCTCACCCGTGATGAATATGTCTTGCGTGGCGACAGCGCGTGTGGTCGTGCCGGTGCTGGTGGAACGCCCAATTTCACCGACCGACACATAGACGTTCGGGGTTGCAGCAAAATTCGACGCCATTGCACTGGCAAGGGCGGAAGCGACCTGTGCGGTTGTGCGACCGGCAGCGCGCACGCCATCGGCGAACGGGAAGCTGATCGATCCATCGGGAAGCACCAGAACCGACCGGTTCAGATTAGCGTCTTCGACCACTTCGACATTCAACGTGTCGCCGGAGCGGATTTTGTAGCCGTTCTGGGCCTGCGCATCGCTTGCCGAAAAAAGGCCGAATGCAAATACTGCCGTAAGAAGTGTGAAAAACTGTTTTAACATGGTGAATCCCCTAGCTGCCAAGTGGCATAGATAAGAATAGCCCTGTCTGGCTTGTAATCAAACGATAAATAATGAGGCTTTACTCGTCGAAGCAGATTTGTCGCGCGATTGCACCCATTTCCTGAGAAATTCGACCTATGGGTAAGGTGTGCACGAAGAAATCACGCTTGCGTTGATCGTGGCGGGTTATCAGGTCCGTGAGAAAAACAGCGCCCGACCAAATGGCTAGGCGCTGTTTGTTGGTTTCAGTGGCCAGTGCAGCGCAGAACAACGCCGACGGTCTGGCCAAGAATCTCGAAGTCTTTCTTCAGCGAAAGCTCGTAATAGTATTTCGTGTCGAACGTCGCACGCTGGGCGAATGTCGTCTCGTTGCGGTCAGACACTTGCCACGGACCGGTGATACCGGGGCGCATGGCATAATAAGCAGCGCCCGGATACAGGGTCTTCTGATCTTCCATCATGGGGCGCGGGCCAACGATCGACATGTCGCCGACCAGCACATTCCACAGTTGCGGCAGTTCATCCATCGAAGATTTGCGCAGGAATTTCCCGATCTTGGTGATCCGCGGGTCATTTTTCAGCTTTTGTGTGCTGTCCCATTCGGCGCGAGCTTCTGGATTGCTGTCCAGATAAGCCTCAAGCCGTTGGTCGGCATTCATGACCATCGAGCGGATCTTCACCATGTTATAGATGCGACCGTCTTTACCGATGCGCCGCTGACGATACAGCGGCTTGCCACCATCAAGAGCAGCCAACAGCAGCATGATTCCGATCAGCGGAATCGCAATCGGTGCCGACGCGACGACAAAGGCAATGTCGAGCAGACGCTTAAAGCGATCACGATAAGGACGGACAGAAGAATCAGCTACGTAGAATTTTTGTCGTTTCACCAGCTTGGTGCTGGGACCTGAAAAGTCTTTAAAATGGGTCGTCATTTTCCTTACACCTCAAATAAAAAAGCAGCAGCCTGACACGGGAAACCCTCGAGACGAAATAATCTCTATGTCTTGCAGGCACAGCAGCTTGCGAACCAACCGAGAAGTCGAAATAACCTTCGGCTCTCCTTAACCCCGTAGGCACATTAACACATTATTGCCCAATTTGTAGCACATTTCCGCCCACCTTGCGGTATGATGCATTAAGTAATTGGAAACTTATAATTTTACAAGCATTCTAACGGCTCTTTTTAATGTTTTATTGTTCTGTCTAAGTATACAATGAAGGACACTTTTCCATTTTTATTGATTTTTGATTTCGGTCATTTGCACAAATCACGATTCTCGGCGTTGGCTGATTCTTTTGACCATGCAGGAAAGGCGTTTAGGCCCGAACAGCGGCTGGACAAACAGGTTCAAATTTGTTGTGCAGGCCGTTATATGCAAGAAGCCAGCGCGTTTTGACATTATTTGGCCACAACCGCGCATTAGTTGTTAAGGTATTAAACCGGAAAGTCAGATAGGAATATGAATTCCAACGAACTCTACACTGGCCATTTCGGATTGACCGAACGGCCCTTTACTCTGGTGCCGGACCCAAGCTTCCTGTTTTGGTCCAAGCAGCACAAGCGCGCCTATGCCGTATTGGAGTTCGGAGTTTTGTCGCGTGCCCCGATTACGCTGATCACTGGTGAGATCGGTTCGGGCAAGACCACCCTTGTGCAGAAACTTCTAAGCCAGATGGACGAAAGTGTGCGCGTCGGGCTGCTGTCAAACGTGCAGGGCGACCGGGGCGAGCTGCTGCAATGGGTGATGAACGCGCTGTCCATCCCGTTTGAACCGACAGAAAGTTATGTCACGCTGTTTCAGCGGTTTCAGGAAAGCATCGTCAGCGAATACGCTGAAGGTCGTCGAGTCGTGCTGATCATCGACGAAGCGCAGAACCTGTCCAGCGAAGGGCTGGAAGAGATGCGGATGCTGACAAACATCAATGCCAATAAAGACGAACTGATCCAGCTGATCCTTGTTGGGCAACCCGAACTGAAAACCATCGTACTGAGTCCCGGAATGCGCCAATTGGCACAGCGGGTCGCTGCCAGCTTTCATTTGGACGGCATGGATGAACCCACTGTGCGTTCGTATATCAAGCACCGTCTCAAGGTTGCGGGCGGAAAGGGCAGCGAAATTACGCCGCTGGCCTGTGCCGAGATATTCAGGGCCACTCACGGCATACCGCGTCTGGTCAACCAGCTGTGTGAACTGTCCTTGCTCTATGCCTGGAGCAGCAACAACAAGCGTGTTTCAGTAAAGGCCGTGCGCAATGTTCTGGATGATGGAGTGTTTTTCGCCAGCAATGTGTCAGATGACGACCAGGAATTGAACGAAGCGCCAGAGGATGACACGACCAAACCTTTGTTCTTGCGCCAAGGACGGCGGGTTGACATTCCCAAGAAGAAAACAGGATAGCTTCAATAGAATTAATAGCATGTTACTATCCCCGGCCAGATTGCTGATACGAATTTCGCGAACCAGCGGGTCTTGGGGAAAGGATTAAAGAGTCAATGGCTTCAACGAACCTAAGATATTACCGATCTATTTTCATACGGCGGCTTCCGTATTTCCTGGTGGTCGCCACAGTTATTTCTGCGGCATCGATCATCATTGGGATGTCGCTACCGCCGTCTTATGTCTCGCGGATGACGCTGATCGTGGAATCGCCGCAGATCCCGGATGAATTGGCGGCCTCGACTGCGCGGACCCCTGCGCAGGAACAGTTGCAGGTTGTCGAACAAAAACTGATGACGCGCGCCAATCTGCTTGAGATCGCGAACAAGTTTCAGGTCTTGGAAGGTCAGGATGAGATGACGCCTGACCGAATTGCACAGGCGATGCGGTCGCGCACCTCGATCCGAAGCTCGGGGGGGTTGGACCAAGCAGCGTTGATGACGATCAACTTTGAGGCACCCACAGGCCAGAAGGCGGCCAGCGTGCTGAACGAATACCTGACCCTCATCCAGAAAGAGGATGTGCAATCGCGCACCGGGCGTGCCACGCAGACGCTTGAGTTCTTTGAGCAGGAAGTCTCGCGTCTTAATCAGGAACTGGCCGAGCGCAGCGCGCGTATTCTAGCATTCAAGACCGAAAATGTGTCGGCCTTGCCGGAAAGCTTGGATTATCGGTTAAGCCAACAGTCCCTGATGCAAGAGCGTTTGGCGCAGCTGGAGCGGGAAACAGTCAGCTTGCAGGAACAGCGCCGTCGGCTGGTGCGGATCTTTGAGACGACCGGACAGGTTGGCGGATTGCGCGGCCCGGCCCTAACGCCGGAACAGAAACAACTGGAAGAGCTGCGGTCAGAGTTGAATAACGCGCTTGCCGTCTATTCTGCTGACAATCCGCGGGTGAAGATGCTTCAGGCACGGATCACCGTTCTGGAAGATCAGGTCAGAACAGCACCGACGGGCGACGAAGGTCAGGAAGTGACCGGAAACTCGCTTCTGGATGTGCAGTTGGCCGAAATCTCGGCCCGGCAAAAAGTGTTGGATGAACAAAAAGACAGCGCTCGCAAGCAGTTGGCGCGACTTACCGAATCCATCGAGCAAACGCCGACAAATGCCATCCGTCTGGACGAGCTGCAGTTGGACTACGAGAATCTTCAGTTGCAATACAACACGGCCGTAGATCGCCTGTCGCGCGCCAGCACCGGCGAACGGATTGAGGTGATGTCGCGTGGGCAACGGATTTCGGTGATCGAGCCGCCTGCCGTCCCAAGTCAGCCCGACAAACCCAACCGCGCGCTTATCGCCGGGGGCGGCAGCGTTTTTGGCATTCTGGCGGGGCTTGGCCTGATCTTGCTGTTGGAAATTTTGAACAAGTCGATTCGCCGACCTGAAGATTTGGTGTCCAAGCTGGGCATCGCGCCACTGGCCACGATCCCTTACATCACCGTCGATGGTGAAAACTCGCACCGGCGCACGTTGCGCATTCTGGGTGTGATCATCATTTTGATTGGCATTCCCGTCGCCGTGTACGCAGTGCACACGTTCTATCAGCCGCTTGATCTGCTGGCTGACCGGATCATGGACAAAATTGGCGTGCGCTGGTGATGGCGCGGAAACAGAACTGTTCAGAGAGGATCTGATCGCAATGGAAAAGCTTCAGGCCGCCATCGAAAAGGCACGCAGACAACGCGACGGGAAATCCCCGGTGCGCCGGTCTCAGGAAAGACCGGCCAAACCACCTGCTTCGATGTCCGAGGCGTGGGCCGAACTGGAACCCTTTGAGCTTTCGTCGTCAGTTGCCCGGAAAAACCGGTTGGTGTCGTTGAATGGCGGGTCCAGCGCTGGTCCGTTCGACATGCTGCGCACGCGGATATTGCAGCAAGCCATCAACAATGGCTGGAAACGCATCGCGCTGGTATCGCCGCACAGTGATTGCGGCAAAACAACGACCGCTGCCAACCTGATTTTCAGCTTTGGTCGTCAAACGGACTTGCGGACGATGGTTCTGGATCTGGATTTGCGTCGGCAGGGGTTGGCCAAAGTGCTTGATCTGCAATGTGACGGCAATATGGGGGACGTGCTACAGGGCAAGAAAAGTTTCGCTGACCATGGCCGCCGGTTTGGCGAGAACGTGGCGGTCGGGCTGAACAGCGGCGAGGTCGTGAATGCCTCGGAAATCCTGCAAAGCAGCCAGACCAAGGTTGTGTTGGACGAGCTTCAGGACGATTACGAGCCGGACGTTATGCTTCTGGACATGCCGCCCCTGATCGGAGCGGACGACAACTTCGGGTTCCTGCAAAACGTCGATTGCGCCATTCTGTTGGCCGAGGCCGAACGCTCGACGATTGAGCAGGTTGATGTCGCTGAACGCCAATTGTCCGAGCTGACCACCGTCATGGGCGTCGTGCTGAACAAAAGCCATTTCAGCGACAGCGCATATGGATACGGATATGGCACCGCCTGACGCCGCGATCATCATTCCCCACTATAATGACCCCGAACGGCTGGCGCGGTGCCTGACGGCACTTTCGCGCAATGACCTGTCACGGGTCGAGGTTTTGGTGGTGGACAACAATTCGCCCACGCCGCCGACCGAGGTTCAGGCGCGGTTTCCCGATGTCAGATTTGTGGTCGAGAGTGAAAAGGGGGCCGCTGCCGCCCGAAATCGCGGCGTGGCAGAAACAGACGCGCCGCTTCTGTTTTTCATTGATGCCGACTGCGTTGCCGCCGATGATTGGGTTGCCAAGGCGCATGAAGTTGCGCCTACCGCTGATTTGATCGGCGGTCGGGTCGATGTGTTCGACGAAACTCCGCCACCGCGGAGCGGGGCCGAGGCATTCGAGGCTGTCTTTGCCTTCAACTTCCAGAACTATATCGAGGTTCAGGGGTTCACAGGCTCGGGCAATCTTGTCACGACCCGCGACGTCTTTGAAGATGTTGGAGGGTTTCGCGGGGGTGTCTCGGAAGATCTGGATTGGAGCACGCGAGCGGTCTCAAACGGGCACAAGCTGATCTATCGCGAGGATCTGGTGGTCAGTCATCCGTCACGATCTGATTGGGCGGCCCTGCGCCACAAGTGGCGGCGATTGACGCAAGAGCTGTTCGGCGTGAACGGAAACACGCCGCGTGACCGTGCGAAATGGGCGCTGCGGGCTTTGGCGATGCCGATCAGCGCCATCGTACATACCCCGAAGGTTTTAGGCAGCGACAAGCTGAATGGGTGGGTTGAGCGGTTGCGGGCCGTGGGCACTTTGTTCCGGCTGCGGTTTCAGCGGATGATCTGGATGCTGCGGCAAGCGTTGGGTCAGGATATCTAGCGCGCTGATCTGCGTCGTGCGCGACGCTTCTTTCTGAAAAATGCCAGGGCCGCGGCCGCCGACCATCCGGCGACAAAGCCGCCCAAATGGGTTTCCCACGCCAGCAGCCCGCCCATTAGAAGCCACAGCAGCAGGTTCAGGACACCAAGGATCAGAACGGTTTTCAGAACCGGCCACTGATCCAGCCCCAACCGCTGCCGGTCCGTCCACCGCCAATACAGAATCGCACCGACCAAACCGAACAGTGCCCCCGACGCCCCAACCATAGGTCGCGCCGACAGGGTCAGGATCCCGAACAACAGCGCGCCGCCTATGGCGGACAGCACATAGATCAGCACGAACCCTTTTGGACCTGCGCGCACAATCGCCATGCGCCCGATCAGCCACAGCGTCAGCATGTTGCCCAGCAAATGTGCCATACCGCCATGCAAAAAAGCATAGCTGACGAACATCGTCCAAGGTTGCGCGGCATAGTTCGGGCGCCAATTGTGCAAAAGCCCCGCCCAGAACGCGGCGTTCTGATATGCCAACGGGCGCCATTGCTTGGTGCCGACAAGCCCCAGATCGGCAGCAAACAACACTGCCTCGATCACCACATTCAGGGCGATCAGGCCGAGGATCAGGGCCTTGGCGGGCCGGGTCAGGTGCGGGTGGGCGATCATGATGCAGAATTGCCCGCTTGCCCGGCGATGCACAAGGCTCAAATACGTCTGACCGCTGGTGATGCGTGTCGGAACTTGTTATAAGTGGGGCATAGTTTACGTTGTTTTTTCCAAGCAGTTCGATCCGGGTTTTGCGTTTATGACATCATCAAATTCATTCGGGTCGGCCCCGCGTATTCTGGCCGTTGCATCTGCTGGCGGACATTGGCACCAATTGGGGCAGGTTTGCGCTGCGTTTGACCCGACGGATGTGACCTATGTGACTACGTTGGATGGGCTACCGCAGAAGTCAGGGTTTGCGCGGTTTGAGCTTGTACAGGACTGCAACAAGAATGCCCCGTTTAAGGCTCTGATCTGCACCGTGCAGATGGCTGGCGTGCTGATGCGCACACGCCCGGACGTGATCATCACCACCGGGGCTTTGCCCGGTGTGATCGCGCTTGTGCTGGGTTGGATGATCCGTCGCCGTACCATCTGGGTGGACAGCATCGCCAACGCGGAAGAGGCATCATCCTCGGGCAAACTGGCGAAACGATTTGCAACACTGTGGCTGTCGCAATGGGAAAGTGTCGCGCAGGCTGAAGGCGGTAAATACGAGGGGTCTTTGCTATGATCTTCGTGACCGTTGGCACGCAATTGCCGTTCGACCGCATGGTGTCAATCATCGACGATCTGGCGGACGAGATGTCGTTGGAGGTGTTCGCACAGACCGCCGATCCGGCCGCGACCTACGACCATATCAAACACGCCCCGTTTTTGACGCCGGATGAATATGACGACATCATCGCGCGCACGACCGTTCTGGTCGGTCACGCCGGGATTGGCACCATCCTGACCGCGAAGCAAATGGAAAAACCGGTGATCGTGATGCCGCGCAAGGCGTCGTTGGGTGAACATCGCAACGAACACCAACTGGCCACTGCCCGCCATCTGGAAGGGCACGAAGGTGTCTATATCGCCCATGACCGAACCCAGCTTGCCACGTTGTTGCAGGCGCCGGACCTGATACCAGCCAGCTTCCGCGATACGCCGGAGAAAACGCGATTGCAGACATATTTGCGTGACTTCGTCTATGGCTGAACCGTGCGATAGGTCGTGATCTTGCCAAACTTGTGAACAAGTTAAACGCTCGTTTTTTTGTTGAGATAATGCTATGCTCGTGTCTGCGCGGTAGCCCTTGGCCAAAAATTTCGGTTGGTCAGTCAGGTCCGCGTAAAGATTTGAAGAGCATTATTACTTCAACATAAAGGAGAGGGTCGCTATGAGCCTCCTCAAGAAGCAAGCCAAGGTTTTGGTTGGGCGGTTGGGTGAAACACTTTTTCCACGCGTCGTCGAGGATCTCGAGACAGGACGACACAGCGGGCGCGACATTCGACTGAAACGCGCGATTTTATATGCGCGCAGTCAGCGGGCGAAGAAACTGGGGAACGAAGAGCAAAGCGAAAGCACGTTGCACCAGTACTGGAAAACCGATACGGCCAATGATTTTTACGTGCTGTACGGGCATCGGTTTCAAGATTGGTTTTTAGGGCCGCATCTGAAGCTGATTGATCAATTGGAAGCATACGCGCAAGAAAACCCCATCGAACACATGATCGAGGTTGGATGCGGCGATGGGCGTGTGCTGGATTATTGCTCGAAGCGACTGACTGGGATCAAACGGTTCACCGGGTTGGACATCAATCCAATGATCATCGACGCCAACAAGACCCGCTATGCTGATAACCCCTCGCTAAGTTTTGTGTCCGAGAATGCACAGGACTGGGTGCCAGAGCATACCGGACCTGGGACATTGCTTTTCACCTATGGCGGTGTGTTAGAATACTTCTCGCAACACGGGTTGGAAGCATTGATAAAGCGCCACACGCAGCAACCTGACAGTGTGATTGCCATCGTCGAACCCCTTGACCCGGCACATGATTTGCAAAATGATCCAGACAGCCATATTTTCGGCCAAGAGAATTCGTTCTCTCATAACCATAGACGTATATTGGAAAAATTTGATTACCATGTTCGATTTGAAGAAGAACACCAAATGGGTCCGATCCGATGGATCATGATGATGGCAACCAACAAACCGCGCAATACATGACCACCGATACGGTGTCAGAATCCGGTTTGCTTGGCACCTTGCGCCGCCATGAAGTCTGGGTCTTTCTGTTCGGAATCGTCATCCTGAATGCGTGTTTCATCACCGCGATCGCGAACGGGATTTTGCCGCGCGGTTTGTATAACTGGGGCCGATTCCTTCTGCTGGCCTCATATCTTGTCTTCGTCGTTTATCTGGCGCGCCAAATGGGTGGGGTTTGGTCCTTGATCAAACCCATGGGCGTGTGGCGTGTACCTTTGAAATGGTTCCTTCTGGCGGCCATTTGGGGCGCGATGAACGCGATAATTGTGCTGGTGTTAAAAGGACTGATCCTTGGCACCGGATTGTCCGAAATTCACGCCAGCTTCGAAGTTATCTCGCGCCCGCGGTTGATACTGGTGATTGTCATAAGTTCCTTCGTTGGAGAGATCGTCTGGATCGGCTATGCGGTTCAGAAACTTTCGGTGCGGTTCACCCCTTTCGTGTCAGCGCTGATTGTAGGGTTGTTCTGGACGGCGTGGTGGACCCCGATGGTGTTCATGCAGATTGGAATCGTCCCCGAACTGCCTCTGGGTGGGCTTTTGTTGAATCAGACGGGCATCGCGATCATGTGTGCGTATTTCTATGCGCGCACAGGCAGCGGGCTGGTGGTGCTGACGATGCAGATCTTTTTTAACAGTTCGATTCTGGTGTTCCCCATTGCCCCGACGACAGGCGGGGTGGCGACCTATTGGGGGTTTGCCATGTTCTATTTTACACTCAGCGCGGCATTTTTTGCGCGATATGGGCCCAAACCATTGTTTGCTAAAGACTAAATCGGCGCGTTGGTTCGGATCTATTTTCACCGACGCACCTGTTGTCTTATGGGCAACAATGTCGTTGACTAAACCATCCAGACCGCGCGCGATAAGCTGGCCATAGTGGGGCCGGTGGTAATACCTGTTGTAGGAGTTCGATCGTGAAGGCTGTATTCTGTGGGGATGGGACGCTTCTGGCGCAATGCGCGGATGTGTTCGCAGAAAAAGGGCATCAGATCGCGGGGATTATGACCGACGATCCGGGCTTGCGTGCCTGGGCCGATCAGAACGGGCATCGCTGGGTTGGCACGCTGGACGATCCGCAGATGTCAGGGGTCACATGCGACTATCTATTCAGCATTGCGAACACCCGCCCCATTCCAAATGATCTGATCAACGTTGCAAGCCGTTTTGCCATCAACCTGCATGATGGTCCTTTGCCAGCGCGGGCTGGTGCCAATGTTCCATTCTGGTCGGTTTGGGAAGGGCAAAACACCCATGCGGTGACGTGGTACAGGCTGGGCACAGGCATGGTCGCCGAAACCGCCCTGAAGACCGTAAGTTTTGATATTTCCGAGGGCGAGACCACTTTCAGCCTGAACACAAGGTGCTACGAGGCTGCGCAGGAGTCGTTTGTCGATCTTCTGACCATGCTTGAGACTGGAACCGAACAGCAAGAGCCTTTGGGCGCTGCCGGCCGCGTTTATGACCGAACGGATCGTCCGACTTCGTTGGGTATTCTGGATCTCTCCCAATCGTCCGAGGCGCTTGGCCAATGCGTTCGTGCGTTGGATTTCGGCACAATGGCCAACCCGATCGGACGGGCCAAACTGTGGACGGGTCAACAGGTGGTGCTGGTCACGGGGTTTGAGGTTGGCGATGATGCCACTGCACCTGCAGGCACGGTCCTGGATACAAATGCCGACAGTCTGACCATTGCCACGGAGGATCATGAAGTGACGCTGTCCGGGCTGACCGATCTGGCGGGCGGATCGGTGGACCTTGCGTCATTGAAGGGTGCGCTTTTGCCAGTGGTTGAAGACCTGTCCGAAGACCTGTTGTCAGCCGTGGCAACGGGCGAAGATATGTGGCAGGCCGCCCTGCAAACCTGTGCACCTGCTGCTATCCCACCTTATCCGCGCGCACATCGTGCAGGGCAGGGGATGCAGATTGTGCCGCTTGAGGCCGCGCCTGTGGATGCCGATACTCTGCTTGCTGCATGGGCTGGCTGGGTTGCTGGGCTGACAGGGCAAGCGGCCGTGTCGTTGGCTTTGCCGACCCGTTCGCCACATCCCGCGCTTGCACAGACTTTGCCGATCACCCTTTCGGTTTCCGAGAGTATGAGCGGCACCGACCTTGTCGCGCGTGTGCAGGCAGCGCGACTGCAACATGAATCTTTCGCCCCGATGGCTGCCGATCTTCCTGCGCGAATGGGTGATGCTGCCTTGCGGGAAAACATCGCGCAGGCGTTGTCAGTGGCAGGTTGCGAAACGGATGCCATCCCTGAAGGTGCGGCGGTTGCGCTGACCGCTTCTCCGATGGGGCTACATTTGCGCGAAGGTCTGTTTGACGCCGATGTAGCAACCGCAATTGCCAAGGATTTCTCGGTTTTTCTGAGCACGTTTCAAACGTCGCCCGATGCGAATTTGACGACCCTGCCATTGGGGGCGCCCACACCTGCATTGCGGTTGGGTGAAGCGTTCGACAATACCAATCGTGTACACGAAGCCTTTGCCGCGCAGGTGATTGCGACGCCTGATGCCCCCGCGCTTGAGGTTGGCGAGGCGCAGTTTACCTATCGCGAACTGGATCACGCCGCCGACACGTTTGCAGCCGCCCTTGCCGAGCGTGGGGCAGGGCGGGGCAAGATTATCGGGCTGTGCCTTGAGCGATCTGCTGATCTGGTGATTGCGATGCTGGCGATCCTGAAGACAGGTGCAGCATATCTGCCGCTGGACCCGTCTTATCCAGCCGACCGCATTACCTATATGGTCGAAGACAGCGAGGCGCATTTGATTGTTGCTTCCGCGTCGGCTGCCGCGCGGCTGGGGCTGGATTCGAATAAGACGATCTTTCCGCAGGCCACCAGTGATCGTCCGTTTGACCTTGCGGGCACGTCGGAAGACCTGTTCAATCTGATCTATACCTCTGGCTCGACCGGGAAACCCAAGGGCGTGATGATCCCGCACAAGACGGTGATGAACTTCTTCACCGCGATGGATGAGGCGGTGCCGCTCACTCCGCAGTCGCGCATTCTGGGTGTCACATCGGTGTCATTTGACATTTCGGTGTTGGAAATTTTCTGGGTGTTGTCGCGGGGTGCGACGCTGGTCTTGCAAAGTGACGGGGCGAGCGAGACGCGCCTGCCTGATTTCTCGCTGTTCTATTTCGCGTCCGAGGCATCGGGGTCCGGCCATCACGCCTATCGCTTACTGCTGGAGGGTGCGCAGTTTGCGGATGAAAACGGGTTTCATGCAGTCTGGACGCCGGAACGTCATTTCCATGCTTTTGGTGGGTTGTATCCCAACCCAGCCGTTGCCGCCGCTGCGGTGGCAGGGATCACCAAAAACATCCAGCTGCGTGCTGGGTCTTGTGTTGTGCCATTGCACCACCCGGTGCAGATCGCCGAAGATTGGGCGCTGGTTGACAACCTGTCCAATGGGCGGGCCGGGGTCGCGCTGGCGTCGGGTTGGCAGCCCAATGATTTCATCCTGAATCCCACCAACTTCGCCGACCGGAAAGAGTCGATGCTGGAAAGCGTCGCGACTTTGCGCAAGCTGTGGCACGGCGAAACGATGAGTTTTGATGGCCATGACGGAAAACCTGTCGCGCTGGAAATCCACCCGCGCCCGGTACAGAAAGACATTCCGCTGTGGCTGACCGCCGCCGGCAACCCCGAAACCTTCGCTGCCGCCGCCAAGCTGGGCTGTGGCGTGCTGACCCACCTTCTGGGCCAAAGTTTTGAGGAGGTTGCCGAAAAAATCCGTGCCTATCGCGTGGCGTGGCGCGATGCGGGGCATGAGGGGAACGGCCATGTCGTTCTGATGCTGCACAGCTTTGTTGGTGAGGATGAGGAAACCGTGCGCAAGTTGGCACGCGAGCCGATGAAAAGCTATCTGCGCAGCTCGGTCGATCTGCTGAAAAAAGCTTCTTGGACGTCGCCTTTGATTGCGGAACGGGCAGAGGGCAAGGGCCTGACCCCGCAAGAGATGTTTGAGAAGGAAGAACTGTCGCCGGAAGACCTTGATGTGCTGCTGGATCACGCTTTTGACCGCTACTATCGCACCTCGGGCCTATTTGGCACACCCGACAGCGCGGGCGAGATTGTGCGTCGGGTGGCGGAAATGGGCGTGGACGAGATTGCCTGCCTGATTGATTTCGGCATCGACACCGATGTCGTTCTGGAAAATCTGCCCAACATCAAAGCACTGATGGTCAATTTGGAAAACGAAGGTGGGGTGGATCGCAAGGCGACGGTGGCCGAAGAAATCATGGAGCGTGATATCACCCACCTGCAGTGCACGCCGCCCATGGCGACTTTGCTGGCGGCGGATGATGCTGGCAAGATGGCGCTTCGGCATCTGGAGGTGATGATGGTGGGTGGCGAGGCGTTTCCACCCGACCTTGCCCGCACCATCCGCGACGCGATGTCCGGCACGCTTTTGAACATGTATGGCCCGACCGAAGCGACGATCTGGTCTTCGGTCGCCAAACTGGATCAGGTGGGCGACCGCATCCCGCTGGGTGATCCGGTCACGAACACAGTCCTGAGTATCCGGTCGCCTGGAGGACGCGAGTTGCCGGATCTGGTCGAAGGCGAACTTTGGATCGGGGGCGAGGGGTTGGCCGTTGGCTATTGGAAACGCCCCGACTTGACCGAAGAACGCTTCGTCGAAACGCCAGAGGGGCGGTTCTATCGCACCGGCGATCTGGTCCGGCGGCGGTTGGACGGCACGCTGGAATTCCTCGGCCGCATGGACACGCAGGTCAAAGTGCGTGGCTATCGGATCGAACTTGGCGAGATCGAAGCGACGCTTGCAGCCCAGCCCGGCGTACAGGACGTGGTGGTGAAGGCTATCAATTTTGGCCCATCAGACCAACGACTCGTGGGCTATGTTACTGCCGATGGGACAGGACTTGTGTCTGACGATCTGCGGACAGCATTGGCCGATGATCTGCCGGACTTCATGGTGCCCTCGATCATAGTGGCGATGGACCGGATGCCATTGACGCCAAATGGCAAGATCGACCGCAAGGCGCTGCCGGTGCCGTCGGTCGGCAATGTCTCTGGCAAGATCGAAAAGGCAGGGACCGAGGTTGAAGAAACCGTGGCTGACATCTGGAAAACAGCGCTTGATCTGCCCGAAGTGTCGGTGACCGAGAACTTCTTTGATCTGGGCGGGCATTCGTTGCTGGTCGTGCAGGTGCAGCGTCTGTTGAGAGAACGACTGCACCGGGATGTTGCGATCACCGACCTGTTTCGCTTCCCGACAATCCGTGGATTGGCCGCGCATTTGTCAGACGGCGGCGATGAAAAGAAAGAAACGGCGGCCAGTCGTGGCGCAGCGCGTGCAGCCGCACGGCTGGCGCGGCTGGGTCGGCGCTGATACGCTTTCAGGTAGAGGCGTGATCGGGGGGATGAGAATCAGCGCATGACGGCAGGCAATACCCACAACAGGATCGCCATTATCGGGCGGGCTGGGCGGTTTTCGTCAGCCCCGACAGTGCGCGACTACTGGCGGCTGTTGGCTGACGGCCGGTCGGGCGAAACGCGCCTGTCTGATGCCGACCTTCTGGCCGCTGGTGTGCCGCGCACGACACTTGCCGATCCCGGCTATGTGAAAGTGGCGCATGTTTTCCCGGACATGGAGTGTTTTGACGCAGGCTTTTTCGGGTTTTCGCCCAAGGAAGCATCGATCATGGACCCGCAACACCGCCACTTTTTGGAAACCTCATGGGAGGCGCTTGAAGACGCGGGCCACATGCCCGAAAATTTTGATGGGCGCATCGGTGTCTACGCCGGGTCGGGGATGCAGACCTATATGCCCTATAACCTGCTGTCCAACCCAGAGCTGTTGGACGAGATAGGGTATTTCCTGCTGCGACACACCGGCAATGACAAAGATTTCCTGACCACACGCCTGTCTTATCTGTTGAATCTGACCGGGCCGTCGGTGGCTGTGCAGACGGCTTGTTCGACATCGCTTGTCGCGGTCCACATGGCCGCGAACTCGCTTCTGAATATGGAATGCGACATGGCGCTTGCGGGTGGCGTGACGATCGAGCTGCCGCACCGGGTCGGGTACGGGTTCTCGCCAGGTGAAATCCTGTCGCCGGACGGATTGTGCCGCACGTTTGATGACGACAGTCAGGGCACTGTGTTCGGGTCGGGTGCTGCTATGGTTGTATTGCGCCGATATGACGACGCAGTTGAAGATGGCGACGACATCAAGGCGGTTATTCTGGCCAGCGCGATTAACAATGACGGGTCGGGCAAGGCCAGCTATCTTGCGCCCTCGGTCGATGGACAGGCGGAAGCCGCTGCCGAAGCGGTGGCGCTGGCCGGGGTCGACCCATCGTCGATCAGCTACATCGAAACGCACGGAACCGGCACGCCGATTGGTGACCCGATCGAGTTATCTGCGCTCGATCAGGTCTATGGTGACGCGCTCAAGGGTAGTATTGGCATCGGCTCGGTCAAAACCAATATCGGCCACACGGATACCGCGGCGGGCACGGCCAGTCTTATCAAGGTGGTCGAAGCACTGCGCCACAAATATCTGCCCGCCAGCCTGAACTTCACAACTCCGAACAAGCGCTTTGATTTTGACAGCAGCCCGTTTCAAGTGGTCGCTAAAGGGCGTGATTGGAATAGGGGCGAAGCCCCACTGCGCGCCGCTGTAAACTCGCTTGGCGTCGGTGGCACCAATGCGCATGTGGTGGTGGAAGAAGCACCGCCGCGTGCGGCTACCGCCGGTGATGGAAATTGGCAGCTGTTCCCGTTCTCGGCGCGCACTGATGCGTCGTTGGAGGCTGGGCGCACGGTGTGGGCTGACTTTTTATCAGATGCACCCTCAGCCAACGACATCGCTTATACTTTGCGAGAGGGGCGGCGGGCCTTCGGTGAACGTAGTGTCGTTGCAGCGCGTTCGGCCGACGAGCTAGCCGCGGTGCTTGATCAGGCAAACTCTGTCCTGGCGCGGCGCGCCAAAGCCACGGATGAACCGACACAGATTGTCTTTCTGTTCCCCGGCGGTGGGGCGCAATATCCCGGCGCTGGGGCAGGGATGTTAACGCAGTCAAAGGTATTTGCGGATGCGGTGAACGCCTGCTTCGCCGATTTGCCAGATACCGCGCCAAACGATCTTTATCGTGTGATGTTTGAATGCACGCTGGATGATACTGAAGCGCGCCGCAAACTGGGGCAATCCGGCTATGCGATCCCGGCGCTGTTCATTTTGGAATACGCGTATGCTGCGGTTTGGAAAGGCTGGGGGATCACGCCTGACGCGATCCTTGCGCACAGTGTGGGCGAATACGCAGGCGCAGTGGTTGCGGGTGCGATGACGCTGCGCGATGCGCTTGCCGTCGTGACCCTGAGGGGTCAGGTCATGGACGCCGCCCCAACCGGCGCCATGACGACCGTGCCGTTCCCCGAGGACGAAACCCGCGCGATACTGCCTGATAGTTTGGACATTGCGGCGATCAACACCGCAGAAACCACCGTCGTCTCTGGCACATTGTCCGAAATCGAGGCGTTTGAAAAGAAACTGGCTCGTGACGGGATCGAAGCGCGTCGCATTCATATCGACGTGGCGGCCCATTCGCGCCAGCTTGACGGACAGTTGGACCAATTCCGCTCAGGGTTTGAAGGCGTTCACTTTACCGCGTTGAACGTCCCGATGGTGTCGTCGATGCGCGGCGACTGGGCGCAGGGGGAAGATCTGATCAGTGCCGATTACTGGGTCCGTCATTTGCGCAACACAGTGCGCTTTACCGATGCGGTATCTGCCGCTCTTGATACCCCTAATCGAATTGTGATCGAGGTTGGGCCCGGCCAAACCCTTGGCCCGCTTGTTGAAGCGGCGGTCAGCGATCATCCGGCGGCTGCGATCCTGCCCAGTGCACCTGCGGTGACGGATACCACAGATGAATATGGTGCGGCGCTGGCGGCGTTTGGAGGACTATGGGCGGCGGGGCACGAGATTGATTGGTCGAAAGCCGTTGCGACGGCGGGTCAGCGGGTATCCCTGCCGACATACGCATTCGAAAAGCAAAGACATTGGATCGAACCCGGTAAAGGAGTCGGGGATCGTGCAGAGGACGATGTCCTGACAATTCCACGGATCGAAGACATTGATATGTGGTTCGAGAAGCTTGAATGGCAGACGGCGCCGCGAACGGGGCTTGCGCCGGATCTGTCGGGTCCATGGCTTGTCTTTGCCAATGATGATGTTCTGTCTGAAATGGTGCTGCGCGAATTGGGCACCGCCGGGGCGCAAGTGATCCGGGTGATGCAAGGGGATGCCTTTGCGACAATTGACGGTGGTTATACCCTACGCCCGGACTGCGCCGAGGATTATGACCAGTTGGGGCAGGCTATGGGAGAGGTACCGCCGCGCATCCTGTCGCTGTGGTCGCTGGCAGGCGGCAAATCATTTGAAAACGCCTATGACCTTGCGCGCATGTTGCAACAGACAGAAGTGCCGCCGGGCGCGCGGCTGGGCATTGCGACCTGCAATATAACCGCGCTTGCTGATCCTTCAGCGACTGCGCCCGAAAACGCCGCGTTACTGGGCGTGACCAGATCCGCCCCGCGCGAGGTGCCGGGGCTGGCTGCGGTGCTTGTTGATCTGCTACAGGACGGCGTGAATTGCGCCGCGCAACTGTTGGCCGAGGTGGCTGGAAGTGGCGCCGATGATCTGGTTGCGCTGCGCGATGGTGGCAAAAGGTTGGTGCGTCGTCGTGTACTTGCCCCGGCCCCCTCTCCGAACACGACAGAACTGCCAAAGCGCTTACGTCGAGGCGGCACGTATCTGATCACCGGTGGGACCGGGGGCATTGGTCGCCAGATGGCACTGTGGTTGGCGCAGACTGTCGGGGCAAATGTCGCGCTTTTGTCGCGTTCAGCCCAACCCGATCCAATGTTTGAGGCCAAGATCACTGCCGCCGGTGGCGCGCTTTTAATGGTGGCTGCCGATGTTACGGATGAAGCTGCTCTGAGCGATGCGATCAACAAAATTCGTGCCCGATTTGGCGATCTGAACGGGGTTATTCATGCGGCGGGTCTGCTGGATGACGCACCTTTGGCCGCGCGTTCTGCCGCGGATGCTGCATCTGTCATGGCCCCGAAATTGTTGGGCGGAGAGTTGTTGAACCGCCTGTTGCCTTCAGGCACGCTGGATGTGTTCGCAACGATTTCATCCACCTCGGTCGAGGTTGGGCCACCGGGACAGGTGGCCTATGTCGGGGGCAATGCTGCGGTGGATGCATTGGCCGCCTCACGTCCGGACGGACTATCAATCGCTTGGGGCACTTGGCGTGATAGCGGTATGGCCGCTCGGGCATATGGGCACGAGATGATCGGCGATGATAAAGGAATTCTGGGCCAACGCCACGAGGGTGAAGGGAAGTCTGTCGTTTTCCAGCGCGTGCTGGATCCTGAACAGAATTGGGAGCTGTCCGAACATGTCGTGGCCGGTCATCCCGTTCTGCCCGGCACTGCCTATATCGAACTGGCCCATGAGGCGGCGCGTCAGGTTCTGAACGGAAAGCCTTACGAAATCAACGCATTGTCGCTGGCCCAGCCGATGGTATTCAGTGAGGGATTGCCGCGTGTGATGCAAATCTCGCTGCGCCCCGTGCTGGATGGGTATGACCTGACGGTTGAAAGCCGTTTGGGCAGCGATGCGCAGATGACGGATCATGCGCAGATGCGGATCAGGATCGTGCGTGCGCAGGACCAATCTTTGCCGGAAGATTTGGTGCGCACCGCCGAGCTGTTGCCAATTGCGCGCGACACACGCAGCACCCAAGAGGATCTGATCGGGTTTGGACCGCGCTGGGACAGCGTGACCGATACCCGTCGCAATGCAGATGTGATCGAGGGGCATTTTCAGCTGCCCGATACGTTTGCCGATGATCTTGTGATTCACCCTTTGCATCCCGCCCTCTTGGATATGGCGGCGACATTCGGGCTTGGTCTGTTGGAGTTATCTGCGGACCACTCGATCTATGCCCCTATGTCAGCAGATCGTGTGCGCGTTTTCGCACCCCTGCCGGATCGGGTGATCAGTCGGGCGCGCAAAGTGGCCGAGACGCCGGGTTCATTTGTTGCTTTCGATGTGCTGATCACTTCTGAGGATGGCGCGCCATTGATGGTGATTGAACATTTGGCGTTGCGCGCGATTGATCGGGCGCAACTGTCCGTCGCCCCCAAGGCGGCGCGTCTGACCGATCAGCTTTTGGCGACCGGTATTCGGGATCACGAAGCACCAGCGGTCTTTGCCCGTGCCTTTACCCATCCGGCAAAGCATCTGGTTGTTTCGCCCACATCGCTGGACCTTGTGGCGCTGGCAATGGCTGAGGCGAACAAACCAGCCAAAGCGGGCGAAAAACGCAGTGGATCAGGTGGTAGGATTGCCGATCCGGTAGCGGCAAAGCTGGCAGGGATCTGGGCTGAGATTCTTGGGGTCGATGGGATCGGGTTGGATGATGATTTCTTTGACCTTGGCGGTCATTCGCTAAGCGCCGTGCGCATGTTCGGACGCATACGAAAGGAATACGAGGTTTCGTTGCCGCTGGCGACCTTGTTCGAAGCGCCGTCGGTTGCGACACTTGCAGCATTGGTGCGCGACAAGGCAGGGATCGAGGCGGTCGAGGGCACTGCTCCGGACACATCCGATGCGCAACGCAAGCCAAGTACCAAATCGTGGAGCCCGCTTGTCGTGATCACCAAAGGGTCCGAATACGTGCGGCCTTTCTATTGTATTCATGGGGCAGGGGGGAACATCCTGAATTTCCGGCCTCTGGCAGGCTTTTTGGACCCAAGCATCCCATTTGTGGGCTTGCGCGCGCTTGGATCCGACGGTGGATCCGAGGTCGACGAGACGATTGAGGCAATGGCCGAGCGCTATATTCGCGCGATGAGGGATTATCAACCGATCGGCCCCTACCGACTGTCTGGATATTCCGGAGGCGGCGTTGTGGCGTATGAGATGATGCGGCAATTGCGTGCAGCGGGCGACGAGGTTGAGACGCTGGTCTATTTCGACACTATCGCACCGCATATGTCGCACAAGCCCTTGTCGTTGGTGCAGAAACTGTGGGCAGCGCGCAAATGGGATATAGAGTTTGCTTTGGGTTGGCGCGAGCGCAGGCAGGGCCGCGACCAAGATCGCCGCAACGCCGAGCTGATCCGGCAACATTTAGCCGCTGGCGACCGTTTGCCCGACGAACTGATCGGACAGCGCATGACCGACGCCTTCGTGGACGCACAGACCCGATATGAAACACCAAGTCAGGATGCGACAGTCACATTGTTCAAGGCCCGAAAGGCGGGAACGTTGTTTATCGCCGCAGGACCAAATCTTGGCTGGGATCGCTATATTGATGGCCCAATCGACATACGCGAATTTGACTGCGACCATTTCACGATGATGACAGAGCCGGCAATTATTCAGATCGGTGATGTCTTAAATAAGTTATTGCTTCGGAAAGAGTAATTTCCTAAATCTGACCAAACGGTAAAAAGTTTCCTGTCACGACGATGTATGACTTAGATCAAGGAAGCGCGGCGTTCTATCCCGCACAACCTAGGCTGAAACGCGTAGAGGGATTCGGCAATGCGCCGTATGTGGCAGATGTTAAAGATTATTGTGGGGGCCGTTCGTCGGACCGTCAGCAATGCTGCTTTGACCGTGTCACTGCTGGCTTTGGTGTTGCAGCTTTTTACGTCGTCGATGGGTACTGCATCCAATGGGACATGGATCGAAATCTGTTCTGATTTTGGCACGGAATATGTGCAGGTGGATTTGTCGGATCCGACACTGCCTTCACCGGACGATTGCCACGATTGTTTTGATTGTGTGATGTGCGCCGCGTCGATGGCCGCATTGACGGGCACCAATCAGCCGCAGTTTGCGCCGATGCGCGATGTCGCAGGGATCGTATTTCTTAAACCGCAAATCATTGGTGTTGCGCTTAGACGCGCCTGGCCTGAAACCCGTGGCCCTCCAGCCGCGAACATAGATATAGCAGACTGCGCCACGTGCGCGATCATGGCGTCAATCCAAGAAAACGGAGGTGCGCTGTGACTGTAAAGCGCGCGATCTTTAACTGGCTCAGTGCCATTGTTGTGATCCTTTCCGGGGTCATGGCGGGCGAGGCAAACGCCGAAAGCCTTGCAAATTTCCTTCCCGACATTACGCCGTCTGAATTGGCCGAAGGCGCCGACGCGTTCGGCCCGATCCGCGAGGATGTGCCCGTTGCCCCGGTCCTTAAGGGTGGCGAGACGATCGCCTATGCCTTCCTGACCTCGGATTTCGTTGGCACGACAGGATATTCGGGCAAACCTATCCATGTGGTCGCCGCAATTGACGCGGATGCGATTTTGACCGGTGTGAAGCTCGTCAAGCACTCGGAACCGATCGTACTGATCGGCATCCCCAACTCGAAAATGATCAAGGTGACCGAAGGCTACAAGGGTCTTGACCTGAAAGCCGAGGTTGCCGCCGGCGGCACCGCGCATGATCTGGACATCATTTCAGGCGCGACCGTAACGATCATGGTGATTGACGATAGCCTTGTGCGCGCGGGCATCAAAGTCGCGCGCGGTCTGGGGCTTGGCGACTTGTCCCCGGCACAGGCCGAAGGGCCGAAACGCGAAGTGGACATGTCACAAGAGACCATATCTGACTGGACCACTTTGGCGGGCGACGGATCGGTGCGCCGCATGACGCTGGACGTGGGCCAAATCAACGCTGCGTTCGAAGAAACCGGCGATGCCCGCGCCATCAAGCGCCCGGCGAAAGGCGCGCCGGATGACACGTTCATCGACATGCATTTGGCATTGGTTTCGGTGCCGTCCATCGGCAAATCGTTGCTGGGCGAAGCGGAGTATGAGAACCTGACCGGTTGGTTGGAAGAAGGCGAACACGCAATCCTTGTGATGGGGCGCGGGACCTACAGCTTCAAAGGGTCGGGCTATGTCCGGGGCGGTATCTTTGACCGTATTCACATGATCCAGGGTGACAAGTCGGTTCGCTTCTTTGACAAGCAACACCTTCGGGTTGGTGCTCTGGCAACTTCCGACAGTCCCAGCTTTACCGAATTGGATCTGTTCAAAATCCCGGCCGAGGTTGACTTCAACCCAGCCGAACCCTTTCGTCTGCAATTGTTGGTGCAACGCGCAGTCGGGGCAATTGACAAGGCGTTCCTGACCTTCGATCTGGACTACAAGCTACCACAGGATTATTTGCTGCCAGTGGCCGCACCGGCACCCGTTCTGAACGATGCCGATGACGAAGCCGCCGCCAAGTCGCAACTGTGGAAGCGAATCTGGAAAGACAAATCGGTCGAGATCGGTATCCTTGGCGCGATGCTTCTGGTGCTGACAGGCACATTCTTCTTCCAGTTTCAGGCCACCGCGAACGCACGCGTCTTTTTCTGGTTCCGTATGAGTTTCCTGACCTTCACGCTGTTTTTCCTTGGCTGGTATGCCAATGCACAGCTGTCGGTGGTGAACCTGTTGGCGCTGGTGAATAGTCTGCGAAGTGGCTTCACATGGGACGCATTCCTGATGGACCCGCTGGTGTTTATCCAGTGGTTTGCGGTCGCCGCCGCACTGGTGTTCTGGGGTCGAGGAGCTTACTGCGGCTGGCTGTGCCCGTTCGGCGCATTGCAAGAGCTGACGAACCGCATCGCGCGGGCGTTCAAAGTGCCGCAATGGACCTTGCCTTGGGGTCTGCATGAGCGCCTGTGGCCGATCAAATACATGATCTTCTTCGGTTTGTTCGGGCTGAGCATGGTGTCGCTTTCCATGGCTGAACACTATGCCGAGGTTGAACCGTTCAAGACCGCGATCATCCTGAAATTCGTGCGCGACTGGCCGTTTGTGGTCTTCGCTGTCGCGATTATCGTCGCGAACCTGTTCGTTGAACGGTTCTATTGCCGCTATGTCTGCCCGCTGGGCGGTGCACTGGCAATCCCGGCGCGTATCCGCATGTTTGACTGGCTGAGACGCTACAAGGAATGCGGTAATCCTTGTCAAACCTGTGCAAATGAATGCCCCGTCCAGGCCATTCACCCGACAGGTGAGATTAATCCCAACGAGTGTGTCGACTGCCTGCATTGCCAGGTTCTGTATCAGTCGGCCGACAAATGTCCGGTCGTGATCCGCAAGCTGAAGCGACGCGAGAAGATCGGGGCGGCGGATCTGAATATTCCGCCCAGAAATCCACCGGCTAATCACCCTAATGCCAAGACGTCATAAGATCCTTGAAGGAGGTAAATACGATGACTGAAGAAACCAAAGACCTATCCATGACCCGTCGGGGCATGTTGGGGGCTGCCGCTACCACTGCGGTTGTCGCTGGCACCGGCGGTATCGGTGGCTCAATGATGACGGCGACCCCTGCACGTGCGGCGTCGGCCCTGAATCTTGAGCCCGGCGAGTTGGACGAATATTACGGCTTCTGGTCGTCGGGTCAGACCGGCGAGCTGCGTATCCTGGGCTTCCCGTCGATGCGCGAGCTGATGCGCGTTCCCGTGTTCAACCGTTGTTCGGCGACCGGCTGGGGCCAGACCAACGAAAGCATCAAGATCTTTGAAGACGGCATGTTGCCCGAAACCAAGGCGTTTCTGGCGGCCAACGGCAAACGCGTGCATGACAATGGTGACCTTCACCACCCGCACATGTCGTTCACCGACGGCACCTATGACGGTCGTTACCTGTTCATGAACGACAAGGCGAACACCCGCGTGGCGCGTGTTCGTTGCGACGTGATGAAAACCGACAAGATCGTGGAAATTCCGAACGCAAAAGCCATTCACGGCCTGCGTCCGCAGAAATTCCCGCGCACCGGTTACGTGTTTGCCAATGGCGAAGATGAAACGCCGATCGTGAACGATGGTTCGATCCTGGATGATCCCAGCCAATACGTGAACTTCTTCACCGCTCTTGACGGCGACACGATGGAGATTTCGTGGCAGGTGATGGTGTCGGGCAACCTTGATAACACCGACTGTGACTATCAGGGTAAATTTGCCTTCTCGACCTCTTACAACTCGGAAATGGGGATGAACCTTGCCGAGATGACAGAGAACGAATTGGATCACGTTGTTATCTTCAACCTTGCAGAAATCGAAGCCGGTATCGCTGCTGGTGATTTCACCGAAATGAACGGTGTGAAGGTGATCGACGGCCGGAAGGGTCAGAACAAGAAATACACACGCTACGTTCCGATCCCGAACAGCCCACACGGCATCAACACCGCACCAGATCAGCAGCACGTCGTTGTAAACGGCAAGCTGTCGCCGACATGCTCGGTTCTGGACGTGACCAAGATGCCCGCATTGTTTGACGAAGACGCTGACCCGCGCTCCTGCGTGGTGGCCGAGCCTGAACTGGGCCTTGGGCCGCTACACACAGCGTTTGACGGCAAAGGCATGGCCTATACCACGCTGTTCCTAGACAGCCAGATGGTTAAATGGGACATCGCGAAAGCCATCGAAGCCTATGCGGGTGCCGATGTTGATCCGATCATCTCCAAGGTTGATGTGCATTATCAACCGGGTCATAACCACACATCCATGGGTGAAACCAAGGAAGCCGATGGCAAGTGGCTGGTGTCGCTCAACAAGTTCTCGAAAGACCGGTTTATCAATGTCGGTCCTTTGAAGCCCGAGAACGAGCAGATCATCGACATCTCGACTGATGATATGAAAGTGGTTCATGACGGCCCGACCTTCGCCGAACCGCATGACGTGATCATCGTGCGTCGTGACATCGTGAATCCGGTTGATGTCTGGGATCGTAACGACCCGATGTGGGCCGAAACCCGTGCGCAGGCCGAAGCCGATGGCGTCGATATCGACGACTATATGGACACTGTTATTCGCGACGGCAACAAAGTGCGCGTTTATATGTCCAGCCAAGCTCCGACTTTCGCGCTTGAGACCTTCGAAGTGAACGAGGGTGACGAAGTCACAGTGATCATCACCAACTTGGATGACATTGACGACCTGACGCACGGCTTTACGCTGAACAACCACGGCGTCGCGATGGAGATCGGCCCGATGGCGACAGCCTCGGTCACGTTCACAGCCGCGAAACCCGGCGTTTACTGGTATTACTGCCAGTGGTTCTGCCACGCACTCCACATGGAGATGCGCGGTCGGATGTTCGTGAAACCGAAAGCCTAAACCATGCAAACTCTGCGCCTTCTTCTCACGGTTCTTTTCACGGTCTTGGCGGCACCTTTGGTGTCGGCAGCCGAACGGATTGTGCCAGCCGAAGATGGCGCACTTGCAAACGCCATCGCCGGGGCTGCCCCCGGCGATGTGCTGATCCTGGCACCGGGCCGCCATGCTGGCCCCGTGGTGCTCGACAAAACCATTACGCTGGACGGGCGCGGCAAGGCCGTGATCGACGCGGGTGGAACGGGGTCTGTCATCACGGTGACGGGTCCGGATATCGTCGTGCGCGGGCTTGAGCTGATTGGCTCGGGCAGCAGTCACGAAACCATCGACAGCGGTGTGCAGCTGACCAAGACAGCACGACGCGCGATTGTCGAAGACAATAGAATTCTGGGCAACCTTTACGGCGTGGACATTCACGGCGCGCGCGACAGCATCGTGCAGCGCAATGTCATTGAAGGCCGTCAAGATCGCCATATGAATGCACGCGGCAACGGCGTTTACGTTTGGAATGCCGCAGGTGCGCAGGTGTTGAACAATGACGTCCGGTATGGCCGTGACGGCATCTTCGTCAACACCTCGAAAAAGAACCTGTTCAAGGGCAACCTGTTTCGCGATCTTCGCTTTGCGGTACATTATATGTATGCCGACCGAAGCGAAGTGTCGGACAATGTCTCAATCGGTAACCACCTTGGTTATGCGATCATGTTCACGACCCATGTGAAGGTACTAAACAACGTCTCGATCAACGACCGCGACCACGGCGTCATGCTGAACTATGCCAATGACAGCGAATTTGTCGGCAACTATGTCAAGAACGCCTCTGACCGCTGCACGTTCCTCTACAACGCTAACAAGAATGTGTTTACCGACAACTGGTTCGAGGGGTGCGATATTGGTATCCACTTCACGGCAGGGTCCGAGCGCAACCGCATCGTCGGCAACAGCTTTATCGGCAACCGCACGCAGGTGAAATACGTGTCGACCAAGTGGGTCGAGTGGTCCGAGGACGGGCGCGGCAATTACTGGAGCGACTTTGCCGCCTTTGACGTGGATGGCGATGGCATCGCGGATGCGCCATATCGTCCCAACGACAGTATGGACCATGTGCTTTGGACCCAGCCTGCCGCAAAACTTCTTCTCGGGTCTCCGGCCGTGCAACTTGTGCGCTGGTCGCAATCCGCCTTTCCGGCACTTCTGCCCGGCGGCGTGATCGACTCGAACCCTCTTATGCAGGCCGTGAAACCGGCTGCGAGCGCAAAGGTGCCTTATGACGGATAATGCCCTGACCATTGAACATGTCCGCAAGGACCGCGGCAAGACGACCGTTCTGAATGATGTATCACTCAGCGTGTCCGCCGGCGAACGGGTGGCCTTGCTGGGTCACAACGGGGCGGGAAAATCGACCCTGATCAAAACCATTCTTGGCCTTACACCACTCACGGATGGCCAAATTCGCGTCGGTGACGCGAAGCCCGGAAGTGCGGTTGCCCGCCGCACGACCGCGTATTTGCCGGAAGCTGTCAGCTTTCATCCGGCACTGACGGGGCGCGAGCAGTTGCAACTGTTCGCCCGTCTCGATGGGCAGAAGGCCGATGTGGCCGGATTGCTGGATCGCGTTGGTCTGGGCGATGCGATGGACCGACGGATTGGCGCGTATTCCAAAGGGATGCGGCAGCGGCTGGGGCTGGCGCAGGTGCTGCTGGGCAATCCAAAAGTGGCGCTGCTTGATGAACCCACCAGTGGGCTGGATCCCATTTCGCGCCAAGATCTTTATGCAATCATTGACGAACTGGCCGCCAATGGCACCGCCGTTCTGATTGCCAGCCACGCTTTGACCGAGGTTGAGGCCCAAACCGACCGTATCGCCATTCTGCGCAAAGGTGTGAAGGTGGCAGATGACACGCTGCAGAGCCTTTCGGCGCAGGCTGGTTTGCCGACCAAGCTGCGCATTCGTGCTAGCGGTGATCATGCCGATCAGGTTGCCCAAGCCACGGGCGGAACGCGGATCAACGGCGTCGCCGTTGAAATCCTGTGCACCCCAGATCGTAAGATGGAGGCGCTGCGCCGTGTCGCCGCCATGGGCGAGGTGATCACCGATATCGAGATGACGCCGCCGCGTCTTGAAGACCTGTATCGCCATTTCGCCAAGGAGGGTGCGCAATGACCCGCTTCCTGTCCATCGCTTCGACCGAAATGCTGATCCTGCGCCGCAACCGATGGCTGTTGATGGCGACCGTGATCATGCTTCTATTCGCACTGGCGCTGACCTTTGCGGGCAGCGCGCCGACCGGGTCGGTCGGCGTTGATATGCTGACCGTGTCCGTGACCTCGATGACCACGCTGTCGGTCTATCTGGCCCCACTTCTGGCGCTGATGATTAGCTTTGACGCCATCGCGGGTGAAGCCGAGCGCGGCAGTCTGTCGTTGCTTCTATCTTATCCTGCGGGGCGTGGGGAAATCCTTCTGGGCAAGTTCGCCGCCCATCTGGCTGCACTGGCCTTTGCCATGACCATCGGGTTTGGTGCGGCGGGTGCAATTGCCGCGTGGTTCGGCGGGGCAGGGGCAGATAGCCTGATGGCTTTGGCACGTCTGATCGGCACCTCGATCCTGCTGGGTGCGGTTTTTCTGGCTCTTGGCTATCTGGTCTCGGCCCTGTCACGCAGCGCGACCGCAGCGGCGGGCCTGTCGGCGGGGCTGTGGCTTGTGTTTGTCGTCCTATACGACCTTGGCCTGTTGGGGGCGGTGGTGATGGATGGCAGCGGCACCTTCACGCGATCCATCTTTCCGTGGCTGATGGTCGCCAACCCGGCGGATGCGTTCCGGGTGTGGAACATCTCGGCCTCGGACGGCGTGGCGATGGCATCGGGCATGGTGGGGGCGGCACAGGCATTGCCTGCATGGGCGGCACCCTTGTCGCTGATCCTGTGGCCGCTTCTCGCCTTCGCTTTGGCGCGGGCTGCCTTTAAAAGGGTTGAGCCATGAAGCGCCTGATCTTTCTAAGCCTTCTGGCGTTGATTGCCTGCAACGAGGAAGAGGCAAAGGCCCCGCCGCCTCCCACAGACATATCCGAACAGGCGCTGAGCTATTTCTGCCAGATGAACGTTGCCGAGCATGGCGGCCCCAAAGGGCAGATCCATCTGGACGGCCACCCGGCGCCACTGTTTTTCGCGCAGGTGCGTGACCTTGTCGCCTATCTGAAAAGCCCCGAGCGTGAGGCGGACATCACCGCAATCTATGTCAGCGACATGGGCGTTGCGCAAAGTTGGGCCGATCCCGGCAAAGGCAACTGGATTGCCGCCGAAGATGCGATATATGTTGTTGGCGCGGATGTGGCTGGCGGTATGGGCGCACCCGAGATTGTGCCATTCGCCAACACCGACGACGCGGCTGTGTTCATTGCGCAATATGGCGGTGACACACATAGGCTGGACACCATTCCTGACGACGCAGCCCTTGGCGCCGTTGATTTGAACAAGACGTTGGAGACACCTTCATGAGCATCCTGAACCGCCGTCGTTTTCTGGCCATCTCGGCCGCCGCGTTGGCGGTTCCGACAGGTGCAGCCGCTTCCACACCCGTCGCCCGCTGGACGGGCTATGCGCTGGGTGGCCCAGTGTCGATGCAACTTGTCGGCGTGGCCCAACCAGATGCGGACGCGATTTTCACCAAGGTCGAAGCTGAACTGAACCGGCTTGAGGATATTTTCAGCCTGTATCGCAACAATTCCGAACTGTCACGCCTGAACCGTTTTGGCACGCTGGGCGATCCTTCCGCCGAGTTTTTGCATGTGCTTAGCGCCTGTGCCAGCTTGCACGCGACCAGCGAAGGACAGTTTGACCCAACCGTCCAACCGCTTTGGCTGGCAATCGCGAATGATGCAGGTGATGATGCAATCGCGGCGGCAAAATCGGTTGTGGGTTGGTCGAATGTAAGTTTTGACGCCAATCAGATCAGCTTGCCGAAAGGCGGAGCGCTGACCCTGAACGGGATTGCACAAGGGGCCGTGACTGACCGCATCGCCGCCCTTCTGCGTGGCCAGGGTTTGCATGATGTGTTGGTCGATATGGGCGAGATCGCCGCGTTGGGGCAGGGGCCGAACGGGCCGTGGTCCATTGGTGTTGCCAAGACGGACGGAACGTTGGTTCATCGTCTGACTGCAACGGATCGTGCGATAGCAACTTCGGTGCCGACAGCGATGGAAATTGGCGGCGCGCAGGGGCACATTCTGTCGCCGACCGGCAGCGCGGCAGTGCAGGCACTTGTGTCTGTTTCGGCCCCGACTGCGATGATTGCGGATGGGCTATCAACTGCGTTGTGTCTGGTTGATGAAGCCACGGGTGAAAACATTATTGCGGCTTTCCCCGATGCCAAGATCGAGGTCATCACCAGCGCCTGATTTTGGTCAGTAATCCCGTTCGTAGTAGATCCCGATGGTGCTTTCGCCATCGGATCCGACCGTGCCACGCGCCGTCACCGACGGACTGATGGTCAGGTTCAGGTTCACCTCGGTATCGCCATCAGCGCCGATGTTCACATCGGTATAGATGTTTTCCGAGATATATTTGCCAACACTCAACGATGCTTCACCATCTTCATTTGTGGTCAGATCAAGATCATCCAGTCCGAAGTTCTTGCGCAGGTTGCCAACGATTCCGTCACCACCCTTGCCGGCCAGTGTCCTGACCGCTGCGGCCAGCTGCAAGGCTTGCAAAGCAGAAATTTCCGAGATGCTGCGTCCGAACAGAAGCCGTGCCAGAACCTCGTCTTCGGGCAATGCAGGACTTGAAGTGAACGTGACTTCGGGGGCCGAGACCGGGCCGATCACATTGATCGTTACAGTGATGTCGTCGGATTGGGAAACGGCCGCAAATCTTAGATAGGGGTCGAACGCACCACGCAAACTGACGTGACCCTCGGTCAGGGTCAGGCGTTTGCCAAGGATATCCAACCGTCCGCGGATCAGATCAAACTCGCCAACTGGGCGCACATCTGCACTGGTGCCGGTCAGACGTAGCTCTCCGCCCAACTCGGCGTCTAACCCGCGACCACGCACAAAAATCTGACTGGGCGCGCGCAAAGTGATGTCGATGGGATAGGGGCGGGCAGTGCCGGTCGCGGCAGGGTCCGTTTCGACAATCAAGCCCGCAAAGGCACGCGTTTGGCGTGACGCGGCAGTTTCGTTGATATGATCCAGTTCCGCTATGATCGGCACCGTGCTTGCGGGCACATCCGAGATGCGGATTTCCGTGCGTCCCAGTTCCATGTCTGCCCGCAATGTGGCCCCGCCGATTAGTGGCCCACGCAGGGTGGCCGATCCATTTACGGTGGTGTCAAACAGATTTCCATCGGTCAGCGTCACTTGATTGACGTCGACTTCTAGATCGGCCTGATAGGGCGTTTCCAGCCCAACGGTGCCACGCGCCGTGACCTGCCCCCCGTTAACAACCGATGTGGTGATGTTCAGATCGGCACGGCCATTAGACAGAACAGCGGTCGCGCTGGTGATGTCCAGCGCTTGGCGGAACGTGGGCAGCGTCAAACGCGCACCGGTGGACTGCACCCGACCGGACACCGAGGACAACGCAAGCGGGCCGTTTAGCGTCAAATCATATGCAGCTTGTCCGGTCAGCAAGCGAGGCTGAATAAATCGGTTGGCCAATTCAAGCGGGGCAGTGCCGTTGATAGCCAGATTGGCGCTGCTGACGTCCGAACGCACAGAGCCGTTTAAGTTGCCAGTCGCGCCGCCCGGCCCGGTTGCAGAGGCTGAAAGCTGCCAGGTATCGTCCACAAGTGTCGCAGTGCCGTTGGCCGAACCGGGCCCGGATATCCCGTTTGCCACAACTCCGACATCACGCAAATTAACCTGAAATGTTAAAGTGTTGCGCCCATCAATGTCTTGCCCCGTCGCTTGTGCGGTCAGCTCTGGGGTGTTGATCGACAGGGTATCCACGAACACAACCTTGCCGGGGTTACCATGAGCGCGGGCCATGAAAGTGCTGGCCCCACGGGTCAGGCCATCCAGCACCTCAACGCCCAGCCCAAGATTGGCGGTGGACCCTTCCACTTCGCCCTCAAAATAGCCTGTCGCCAGGTTGTAACTGCCCGAGGTCGTCGCCGAGATCGCGCCTGAGATCGGGTGGCCTGCCAGTTGTGCATAAGGGGCGAGTGACGCGGCTTTGGCGATCAGTGAGCCCTTGACCAGCCCTGGCCCGTCCTTGGTCACATTAATTGTTCCATCGACCGAAGCAGCAACGCCACCCGGCGCTGTTACATCAGCCTGCACCGCCCAGACATCCTTGGTCTGAATGGCAGAGCCTTTTGCAGTCGCAGGGCCGGACAGACCGGGGTCGATAGCGGCTGCGTCCTTGATCCTCAGATCAAACTGAACGGCCGAGGCATCGGTTTTCAAGTCAGCCGTCACCGCAGCGACAGTTTGGTCGGTGGTGATGTTCAGCCGCTCCAGGCGCGTACCGGTTTCGTCACGTACGGCTTTCACGTCCAACCGGCTGGCCCCGGCAATCAGCGGATCAAACCGGGGCTGACCGATGCCAAGATCCGTGCCGTTGCCGGAAATTGTCAGGTCGAACGAACCGCCCAGCAGGTTGGCCTTGCCCTTGACCGTGACGGTTGCCGCACCCGTCAGCGGAGTGCCAGCCATCCCGGTAAATTGCGACAGGTCGCGTGCAGCCAGAACAAAATCCTTGTTGGTTGTGACCGTGATTCCGTTTTCCAGATCGTCGGCAGACAGGCTACCGGTGAGTTGATAATCCGTTCCTTCAAGGTCGATGTCTGTAACTTGAAAAGGTGCATCTTCACGCCAGTCAAACGACAGTTTCCCGGCTAACGCTGGACCGATGGCACGGGCAAGATCGACAGAGGAGGGCGCGATACCCAACACATCCAACGTTACATCTCCGTCCATCCGACCCACCGTCGTGCCTTCACCGCGCACCAGCGCGCCGTTGGCGGTGATCTTTGCGTTCTCAAGCGCCAGATCGTCGCGGATCATGTTGTTCAGCGCGAAGACCGCCTGCCAAGCTTCACCATTTTCGGCGTCATAGCCGATGGCAATGTCAGCCGTCTGAACTTGCGTCTTGGTCCCTCCGACCGGCAACACGACCGGCGCGCCGTCTTCATGGGCCACCTTGCCTTGCAGCTTGAACCGCTCGGGCCAGCCACCTGCGGAAAGAGCAAGATCACCCTGAAGGGTCAGGGCTTCAGTCGTCAACTCAAGGGTTTCCAAATCCAGCGCACCGTCGGCAAATCGCCGTCCAGAGGCGGTTAGCGAAACATTTTCACCGAAGAAATCGCGATAGTCGGGCAGGAATACCGGCGCGATGTCGCCTGACAACTGCGCGGCGAACCGTGTCAGCGTGACCGGATTGTCCGGGGTTGAGGCAGCGGCGTCGAGCTCGTCCTGCACAGTGATCTGTCCGGTCAAACGTTGCGCTCCGTCGGTGGACAGATCTATTTCGGCGATGAAATCGGACAGCGGGCCAGTGCCCGCGACAGTCAGGCCGATGGAGGGACGTCCCGGCAGGTCAAGTATGTTTGCCGCGATGCCATCGTCGCCTTCTTCAACAGCAAGGACCAGATCAAGCACTTCCGTGGCGTTGCTGAAGCTTCCGTCGAATTGCAACGCACCGCTTGGTCCGTCGGTGCGGGTGATGCTCAGCTGGGCTGTGCCTTCGCCACCTGACAAGCTGGCCGAGCCTTCCAAACGCACCACGGCAGCTTCGCCAATCACGGGTTGTGCAATCTCGACCCGGTCAGCCTTGATCACGCCGATCTCGACCGATACAGGAAGTTCTGGCAATGAAAACCCTGAAGCCTCGGGCGTGGCTGTGCCGCCAACCGGAACAGGTCTGCGAGCAATGATGATTTCTTTTGCCTGTATCTGGTCGATATTGATCGCGCCGCGCAACAGGCTGGACCGGGTCCAGGACAGAACAAGGTCATTCAGCGTCAACCAGATCCCGTCGTCATCCGCGATGGTGATTTGTTCCACTGTGGCTTTTGAACTGAATGCGCCCTGAAATCCGATGATGCGAATATCGCGACCCACATCCGACAGATTGTCTTCCAGAAGGGCCTGCAAATAGCCGCGGTCGTCTTTTTCATCCAATTCGGTCTGCGCCAGCGCTGGACCAATCCAGCACAAAGCCGCCAAGGAAACGAGTATTCGAAAAAGATGACTCAAAACGCTTGCCCGATACCAATGTAAATCTGCACGCCGTTGCCAGTACCACCCGAAATGGGGCCAGCCACGTCCAGCCGCAAGGGACCGATGGGGGTTTTGTATCGGACACCGATGCCGCCGCCTGTGTGCCAGTTGCCTTCACCGTCAAACAGGCTACCACCAGCGACATGGCCTGCATCAACAAAGCCGACAACGCCGATCTTGTCGGTGATCTGGGCGCGCAATTCGGCGGACAAAACGGCGAAAGACTGCCCGCCTGTGATCTCACCCCCGCCTGCATCAAGACCGAGCGACTGATAGGGTTGGCCGCGCACCGTGCCGCCACCGCCCGAGTAAAACAGATAGTCAGGGGGAATGTCGCCGCTGTCACCCGCGAGTACTGATCCAACCTGAACCCGTCCGGCAACGACGAACCGATCTTCAGCCCCAAAGCCGCGATAGGCGCGCCCGTCGCCATAAAGCCATGCACCCGTGCCGCCCGTGTCGACCGAGATGAACGGGATCGCCTCGGCCTTCAGATAGGTGCCGCGGGTGGCATCAAGTTTGTCGTTGCGCCGGTCCCATGTCAGCGACGACGGCAGCGCGAACAGGAAGAAGCGGCGGTCGCCCAGCACATCCGTTGTTTCGGAATACATCAATGCCGCGCCCAGCTCTCCCTCAAGCGTGTCCGAGAAGATGCGCTTGATCCCGCCGCCAAGGCTGGCACTGCGCGAGATATAGCCCGGCTCGTCTTCATAGGCGAGGCTGCCAAACACAAAAGCGTTCGTGTCGGGCCCAAATGTGGCGGGCTGATCCAGCCGCGCATCCAGATAATAATCGACGCCGCCATGCTGGCTGCCGATGCCCGAAACTTCGCCGTCAACGCGCAACCGCTCGGCCCCGCCGAACATGTTGCGGTGCATCCAGAAAGCGGTCAGCTGCAACCCTTCAAGCGACCCAAGTTCGGCCCCGAAGCCAAAGCGGCGAGGCTCTTCATCGACCAATGCCAGCCCGATATCCATCGTGTTGTCCGGCCCCAGCGTTTCCGCTTCGGTCAGGGTGACGGATGAAAACGCACCCGTTCGACGCAAACGTTTCGCGACCGTTTCAAGATCGTCGGGGGAGAACACGCGACCCTCGGGGAAGCCCGCGATGCGCGCGATCCGATCAGAGCGCACAGCACTTTCGGTGGTTTGGCGCAGGGTGCCGAAGCGCACTTTCGGACCCGGTGCAAACCTCAGCGATGCGGACAATTGTGCGCTGGCATGATTGGCGGTGATTGACTGGCCTGCCAGATCGACCTTCGCATGCCCGGCCTCGCGCCAACCCAACACGGCAGCATCCACCGCCTGTTGCACAGTGACACTTTTTGCAACCTCGCCCGCGCGAAATTTGGCGGGCATATCGGTGTTTGGGGCCAGCGGCGCGGCTTTCGCGGTGCCAAACCGGAACTGGCGACCGGGATCGACCGAAACGTCAATCCGACGGATAGATTGTGGCACGTCGAAGGGTGGGATCTGGGCTGCCTCGCGTCCATCCACGCGCACACGCACAACGCCGCCATAGTATCCGTTGGCGTAAAGGGTCTGTACCAACTGGCCATATTCGGCCAGCGCGGCGGCAAAGACATCACGCGTGTCCTTGTCGGCATCATTTTCAGCAGACAGCACCAGCGAGGCAGATTTCAGCTCATCTTCCAGCGTATTATCGCTACCGGTGACCGAGAAATTGACAACGTCCAGCGCCAATGCGGGCTGTAACGACCCACAAAACGTAAAAGCTAGGAATAACAGAGCCTTATCAAAGGTGAACCGCAATTCCCAACTCCCATCTTGTGCAAATCACGTTGTCGTTCTGTTCCAGCCTAACGTGAAGCGATGGAAGCCTCCACCGGTTTTGCGACATCGGCGGGAAATTGCTGGATAGAAGCGGCTTGAGGTTTACACATCGACGACGGATCCAACGATGACGGCGTCTTTTGTTTACAAGGCCTTCGCGTCTAAGCTAACTAGCGGGGAAACGCGCCATGAATGGCGGAGCAGTTGGAAAGGGCACGAGTATGAGTGAACGACGAGCGGTTGCGTCCCTCTGGATTGGCGAAAAACTTCATTATCTGAACCAGCTGTGCCTGCTATCCCATGTCCGCGCCGGGCACCGGACAATCCTGTATTGTGCCGACAAGGTCGACAACGTGCCCGACGGGATCGAGGTGCGCCCTGCCTCCGAAATCATGGAACTGGATCGCGCGCTGATCGAGGCGACGAGTGCGTCGTTCCTGTCCAACGTGTTTCGCTACAAAATGATCCAGAAGATCGGCGCGATCTGGATTGACTGCGACGCTTTCTGCCACCGCCCCTTTCCCGAAGATCAGGACTATATCTTTGGCCGCCACGGCATGTCGGGCGCGCTGAACTGTGGCGTGGTCGGCTTGCCGCAGCAATGCGAGTTGATGGATCAACTGCTGGATTACTATGACAACTTGCCCGATTATCCGGCGTGGTGGAACAAGAACCAGCGCAAGAAATATGACCGGCAAGACCCGAAACTGTCCCACGCCGCGCGGATATACAACGCCGAGCGGACCGCGTTCGGCCCGCAAGCCTTCACCTATTTCGCCAAGCAAACCGGGCAGTATGATCAGGCCAGCGACCGCGATGTTCTTTATCCGGTGCCGTTCCAGCTGAACGACATTTTCTATGATCCCTATGGCCGGGTCGAAGGGCATTTCACAGAAAACACTATGTCAGTGCATCTATACACCAACGGCACGAAACCGTGGTGGCAAAAGCACGCGCCATTGCCGGGGTCTTATGCCGCGCGGATGTGCGAACAGGTGGGCATTGATCCGAACAAGGCACTGCGCTGAGCCACGCGCGACCAAGGGTGACACATCAGACTGAAGCCACATAAAAGCCCCCACGGCGAGTTGCTGGCCGTGTCGATGATGAAGGACGAAGCGCCGTTCCTGCTGGAATGGTACGCGCATCATCTGGCGGTCGGTTTCACCAAGATCTTGGTCTATACCAACGACTGCACCGACGGCACCGACGACATGCTGATCCGGCTGGAGGAGCTGGGGCTGGGCTATCACCGCCGCAACGACATTCCCGACGGGGTGAAGCCACAGCCATCCGCCATCAACTATGCGCAGGCCGAGCCGATCGTGCGCGCGGCCGATTGGGTATTGCTGTTCGATGCAGACGAGTTTCTGTGTATCAACTATGGCGATGGCACGCTGGATGCGATGCTGGACGCGGCGGGCGATGCCAACGGGATTGTCATCACATGGCGCATTTTCGGGTCAGGCAACATCGTGGACTGGAGCCGCGCTCCAGTGACCGAGCAATACCTCTATGCCGCGCCGCCCACCTGGAACAAGGGGTGGGGGGTCAAGACCCTGTTCAAGTTCGACCATGACAAGTGGAAACTTGGCATCCACCGCCCCTCGATCAAGAACAAGCATCTGGAAACCGATTTCCCCGACAGCATCAAATGGCTGAACGGCTCCGGTCTGCCGATGGAGGATTACTTCAAGTTTCGCGGCTGGCGGTCGATCCGGCGCACTGTTGGGTATCAGTGGGCGCAGATGAACCATTACGCGGTGAAGTCCGTCGACAGCTATGCGGTGCGCAAGTTCCGCGGCAACGTGAACAACAAGAAAGACAAATACAACGCCGACTACTGGGCGCTTCAGGATCGCAACGAAGTGCGGGACGACAAAATCCTGCGCTATTCGGAAAAGCGGCAGGCGATCATGGACGAGCTGCTGACCGACCCCGTGCTGAACAAGCTGCATTATCAGGCGTTGGAGCGGATCGAGGCGCGGCTGGACGATTATCGCAAGACGGATGCCTATGAAGCGTTGAAGCAATCGCTGATCGAGGCGTCGAAGGTGCCGATCACGCAGGTGTCCGCCAAGCCGCCCAAGGCGCGCGACCCTGCCGAAATTGCCGCCTTAATGTCGAAGGTCGAAAAACAAAACGCCGAGCGCCCGGTGGAAGAGCGACGCACCAAACCCTCGGCCGAGTTCATCGACACCCACGAAGGTGGTGACGGTTTCGTGGTGGGTGACATTGACGTGTCCGCCGACGCGGCGGTGGACTGGATCGCCAATCACGGGATCGAGATGCCGGCGGATGTGCGCATCTTCTCGCCCAGCCAGCTTGATATGGTGCTGCGCGGCAAATACCAGCGCAAGCTGGCGCGGCTGTCCGGGCGGATGGTCGAAAACGGAAACAGGGTGCTGGACCTTGGCGCGGGGGTCGGCTTTCTGTCGATCTATACCTGCACGATCTTTGACCGCGCGACGGTAATCGCGCAGGAAGACAACGCCTCGCGCCTTGTGATCGCGCGTAATATTTTGGACCGAAATGGGCTGGATTTCGGTGCACGGCTGTCCTTTGACAACACGCAGGTAAACTGGCCCGACGATCCGGGCCGGACGGCGGATGCCGTCAACACGCTGATTTCAAGATATAAACCCGACGTCCTGCGCATCAGCTACGCCGATATTGGTGCCGGTGTGCTGGGCAAGCTGGATCTGGGCAGCATCGAACAGGTGGTACTGATCGGCGGAGCGGCACAGGGGTTTCACCACGCAGCGCACAAGGCCAAGGTCGCGGGCTTGACCCCGAACGAGGACGCCTCGGTGCCCGAGATTGTGCTGTTGGAGCAGAAAGCCTAGTCGTAAAAGCCGATTGCGCGGGCCAGGTTTTCACCGGATTCCGTTTTCAGGATCGCATCCAGTTGCGCCTCGCGCAGGGCAAAGGATTCCTCGTGCAGTTCGCGCAACTCGTTGTCAGACATCAGAAATTCGTACATTTCCTGCGCGCAAGGGGACAGTTTGGCGCCTGACAGGTCCGTGTCACCGGGCCGGTTGGCGTGGTTCCAATACTGTTCCGACGCCCCAAGGCGCACAGAATCGACAGCAGCGCCGCGATCCACTTTCAACAGAAACTCGGCCGCGCTTTTGATCGAGTAATGGTTCAATTGCCCGTACTGGCGGCTGCCAATCGCGTCGATGGCTTTGTTCTGACCGTCGGTAAACTCGGGCGGCATTTGTGTGCCCGAACCGTCGATCCATTTGAATCCTTGCATCGAGAAGTTCTTTGTCACCGGCCGATGCGGGCGACGCGGACCTTCGACCGCATTGCGGAACAGGGTTTTGACGGCGGTGATCACGGGCGTACCAGCGTCCTCGGCGGCCTGAAACTGCGACGCGGTCTGGGTGAAGCGTTCCACGACGTTCTCCCGCCCCGCCGTCTTGTGCCCGTTGCTGTTGAACCCGACCGACGTGAATGACACCGCATCCGCCGGACCGGTCGCCTGAAAGAACTGATCCAGCGTGTCCACGTCGCCCTTCAGGTTCAGAAACTCATCCGCGTCGGTCACATACAGCCAGTCTGCTGCCTTGTAGCGCCCAAAATACCCGGCGTAGCGCAGCGCCATGATGTGCCACTTGCCGCGGTCGGGAAACATCACCTTCGGGTTCGGCTGGTGCTTGACGCGGTGGGGCATCATGACCTCAAGCCGATCCAGGATCTTGTCGGTATTGTCGTTGCATCCGTTGGTGAAAATCAGCAGATCATCCACGCCCAGCGTGAAGTGATGCGCCAGCCATTCAAGGATGTACGGCCCTTCATTGCGCATGACGCTCAGTAGAAGCACTTTTTCCTTGCCGATGGTCATCGCGGGGTCCTGGTTCTCTTGCAACTTAGCGCTGATCGTGCGGCGGAATGTTCCATGATCGCTCTGTAAGATCAATGGCATATCTGGCGCACCTTGGCTGTTGTTGCGACAGCGACCTCATTGTATCGTTTCGCCACGAATGGCCACAAGCAACGATCACAAGAGCTACCAATTCAAGTAGAGGGTCCGCGGTAAATGGTGACAAAGGATGATTTCGTTGCTGCGTCGGTTCACCATCAGGTGGGCGATTTGCGCGATGTGCAGCTTGCCATGAACCATGACACGGTTGCGCACGCGCGCGCGGTGTCGTCGGGGATGCTGTTGCAATGGGATCATAAGGCAGCAGCACCCGACCCCTTCAATGGCTGGCAGGATCAAGGCGGATCGCTGCGGAAATCTGGCACCAAGGTCAACCGGTCAAAGGTGTCCGGGGCTTTATACTCGATCCTTGAAAAGCAGCCGGGTTACTCATTTTTTATCGACATGGCGGATCACCGGGCGCGCTCATTGGTAACACCTGGCGGGCAAGCCGCGCCCGTCTTTTGCTTCAACCGCAAAAAGACGAACGGGCAGGGCCGTATCCTGTGGCCTTTGGCGGGGTATCAGGATCACGGGTCAGACGAGTTTCTGGGCGGCCCCAACCTGCGTGGCGTCCCGTGGTCAGAAAAGCAACCCGTGGTGGCCTGGCGCGGGTCTGCCGGGGGCTGGGCTCGGCTTGGCAAGCACGGGCAGGGACGGATGATCCGCATGCATGCGCTTCTGAAAAGATATCAACGCCAAGAACTGTCAAAGGTTGAAGCTGAACGCGCACTGTTGACAGTGGACCGCCACAAACTTCTGGTGGCGTGTCAGGACGATAACAGGTTTGATCTGGGCTACACGCATTTTGGGCCGTTCGACATGGATCAGATGCCCCTTATTGGTGATTTCAAGCGGGATCGAATTGCCCGTCACGATTTCGGCCGGTTCAAGTATCTGGCTGTGCTGCCCGGCGCTGATGTCGGCTCGAACTTCTACTGGGTCATGAACAGCAATTCGCTGGGGCTGGTCATGACACCCGAATTTGACAGCTTTGCGTCGGTCCATTTCAAGCCTTGGGAACATTATGTGCCCTTCCGTCGTGATCTGCGCGATCTGGAGCAAAATTTAGCCTGGTGCGAGGACCATCCCGACGAGTGTCAAGCTATGGTCCAACGCGCAAACGAGATGTGCGCGTTCCTAGCTGACGGCGACTTGCGTGAAGAGATTCTCGGACGGGTCGTTCATGGGGTGGGTGCGCAACTTGCAATGTAACGGCATCATCAAGTTAGGACCGTCCCGTCATTCGTTGTGTATCGCAACCGATGCGGCATATGGTGCGCCAAACGGCCACAAGGATCACAGGAGCGGTGCGTGATTGAATCTTATGATGCGTTGATCGCCAGCAAAGACTGGCAAGACAAGCTGGACGGCTTGAATCATACTTTGCGCGATTGCCTTGTTGCGGCAGGTGAACAGCCAGTTTTGCAAGGCAATGTGTTCTATCACAGCTTTCAGGAAGAATTCTGGAAAGCCGATCCTGATCCCGAGATGGAGGTCAAGCGCCGCAACCTGTTTATCGTCGCCCAGAACAGCTCGCACGTTTTCGAAATTGGCGTGAACGGTGGGCACAGCCTGCTATTGATGCTGATGGCGAACCCCGATTTGAAAGTCGTCGGCGTGGATCTGTGCGAACGCGTGCAGAAACAATGGGCACCGGTCGAAGTATATGTCGACGTGGCCGGCAAGTGGCTTGAGGTCAACTTTCCCGGCCGCGTCAAGTTCATCAAGGGCCATTCCTTGATCGAAACCCCACGCTATGCGATCGAAAACCCCAAACGCCATATTGATGCGGTGCATCTGGACGGCGCGAAAGTCACCCATTTCCGCGAACTGTGCGGTATCCGACCTGTGCTGACGCCAGATGCCTTCGTGATCCATGACGACACGGGCATCACCTCGGTAAAGAAGGCGATCCGCCATGAAACGCAGCTGCGGATGATCCGCCCGGTCGAGCCGGAACTGGGTCTGGTCGAGAATGAATTTCACCAGATCTATCGCAACTGGGACAAGAAGCGCGGGATCAGCGACCCGGCAAACTGACGGAATGAAAAGGAATACCCTTGTATGAGTGACGCCAAGCTGACGATCTTTTTTGTGGTCGAGCCGCCGAAATATCAGGATATGGCGTGTTTTCTGGCGGCCTCGATCCGGTGTCAGTTTGACGAGCCCATTGATCTGGTGGGCTATTGCCCGGCCGACACCATCGGCGATATGGACCCAAAATCGGTCGGCATCTTAAAGGAATTGGGGGTCGATATACGTCCCATCGACACCGCTGGACGATTTGATCCGCCTTATCCGCATGGCAACAAGATGCTGTCGGCGTTAGAGCCGCGCGACACGCCCTATTCCGCCTTCATGGACTCCGACATGCTGTTCATCGGAAAGAACACGGTCGATGCGATGCTGCAGCCCGGTCATGTCTCGGTCGCGGCGGCAACGTCGATGTATTGGTCGGGGCAGAAGATCTGGAAGGACATTTACGCCGCCTGTGACATGCCGATGCCCGAGGACCGAATTTGGTTGCAACGTCAGCGTCGGCGCAAGTTGATGCCCTATTTCAACGCAGGGCTGATCGTGTTCCCCGAAGGGCCGCTGACCAATGACGGAGAGAGCTTTGCGCAAGTCTGGATGCGGCTCGCGCAGCAGATCGACCAGATCGACATCGTGAAAAAGCGCCCCTATCTGGATCAGATGAGCCTACCACTGGCGATCCGTGCCGCGGGCCTTGATTGGAACCTTCTGCCGCCAGAACAGCACTATATTCTGGGTGGCAAACTGCGGGGCGAGCCGCTGCCGACAGATATGGACATCAAGATGATCCACTATCGCAATTTCGACATCCTGCGCGAAGTAAAGTGCCGCGGGATGGCAAAGGATATGCTTGAAAAAACGACCGGCGTGCGTCGCCTGTCCAGCTTCGACGTGGATGCTGCCGATGGCGGAAGCTGAAGGGCCGGACTGGCCAGACCCCATTGTAATCCATGCTTGCCCAGCACTGCGGCTGGAATATGTCGGCCCGGACCTGAACGACCCGGCCTGTCGCCCAGCCAATGTGGTCGTGGCCTTCGCACCGGTGGACTTTCCGTTTAACCCGGAGAATGGCGGTTGGGGGTCACGATCTTTCCGCAAACGCGGGATCGCGCATGTCTGCGTTTATCACAGCGCGCCTGACTGGTATCAGAACGACGCTTTTTTCAAGGGCATGTCACGCCTCCGCGACGTCTTAGGTGACGATATCGCGATGACCACCTATGGTTTCAGCATGGGCGGCTACGGTGCCATTCTGGCGGCCGACCACCTGAACGCACGGCGCGCGGTGGCCGTGTCGCCCCAGTTCTCTGTTGATCCGGCAGTTGTGCCATTTGAACGACGATACAAGGCGGAATGGGCTGATATGGGGCCTTGGCTTCACAATCTTTCGGCACATCGCAAGGATAATGGTCGCGAGGTGATCGTGCTGCTCGACCCGCTACACCGACAGGACCGACGGCAAGAGGCGTTGTTCCCAAAACCCGTTGGTCATACGCGGTGTTTGATGCATGGTGCGGGCCATGCGGGCATTCAGACCTTGGTCGAAATGGGGGTCATCGAGGCGCTGTTCGATATGCTGCGTGGTGACGCCTCGGCCAACCAACTGCGCAACGCGTATCGGCAAAACCGGCGAAATGGCTTTCGCTATTTGCGTAAAGTCGGCACACGTCTACATCAGCGTGAGCATCCAATCGCACCGCAATTTCTTGCCTGGGCCGAAGCGCGCAGGTTTCGGCGTCTGATCAAGAAATGGCAACCCTACTATGAATGATCCCCAACCACCTGCGTCAATCTGCTGTGCGAAAGGCGCTTGCGGTGTGGCGACGACCCCGACACAATCACTGCCGAAACGGGGATGCTTATTTGCATGAGTGACACGGAAAAACCAACGCGCGGGGTATTGTTGAAAGCCCGCAACGGCGACGTGATCGGCTTTGATGAAACGGGCCTGAGGATGCGCCTGTCTGATGAGGTGATGGCTGATATCAGCCGCCGTGTGTCCGTGGCCGATAGCGCAGCACCCGTGGATCCTTCCGTCTTGGGCGACATCCACGCTTGGGACGTGCGTCGGGCAGGCGACTGGTATCTGTTCTCAGCCCATCTGCCGGGCGAGCAGGGTATTTGCCAGTTCCGCAAACGGGTCGAGCCTTTGGGCGACACAGCCCCGGATATTCTAGCCAACCCATCGGGCAGTTTGTTCGCGATCCTGTCCATTGGCGGCACGCGGCGGGCAACCACTTCGGACGAGGTGTTGCGTTATCCCTATCACATCGTCACGACGGGCGACGATCTGGGACCGGCAGGGGCATCGGGCACCGAAATCGTTGTCGCCACGCCCGATCTGCAATGCCTGTCGGAGCAATCCCGCGACAGTCTAATCGCGGATGAGGTCATCGCGCGCCGTCACAGTGATTTTCGCGCCTTACCAGTGATCTATGCCCGCAGCGAGACGGACAATTCCGCCTCGATCAGTGATTTCGGGGTAGGGCGCGCGCTTGAGAATTTCACCCTGACCGTTGCCAACCTGTGCGCGGCGGCCAACAGTCTTGGAGTGTCGCCCAAAGTGCTGGGTGTCGGGCTGGATTTCACGCTGGAGGCTTTGGATCAAGACGGTGCCGTATGGCGTAGCGGGATCTATGACATCATGGCGCGCGTTACAGATATCTTTGCCGATAACGGCCTGCGCAAGCCGCTGTTCGTCTCGACCTTCGATGCAGGGACGCGCGGAGTCTCGGACAATCCAATCTTGCGGGCCCAATGGGAAATGGCGTGGAACAAGGCGGGGCATGATCACGTGTTCTCGGCCCCCGGATACATGTTTGCCCAGGATGAGTTTGGCCGTCCCACCGCCGAAGCCCGCCAGCAGATTGCCGAGATGGATGCTTTCGCAATCGAAGCCCTGAACGCCGATCAGGACTGGTCCTGCCCCGTCCTGCTGCTGGCCGAACGCGAAGATGATCCGAAACTGATCCGGTGTCGTGGGCAGGCGCTTGGCGCTTTCGTGCTGGACCCGGATGATTTGCTGAATGCCGGACCAGAATGCGGGTTCAGGATTGAGGGTTGCGAAAACGGTGCGAAAATTACTGGCGTGATGGTCGACCGGGGCGATCCAAACGACCTGTTGATCAGCTTCGACATCGCACCCGAGGGCGACGGCCTGACGTTGTGCTATGCGTTGGGGCATCCGGCGTCCCCGGACCACATGCCCGCCAATCGAGGCGCAATGCGCGATGAATGGCACGCGACCAGCCGCACCGGGCGCATCCTGCATCGCTGGGCCTTACCCGCAGCGCTTCCGGTGCATTGATGGGGCAGGGCGACGCATATTTCGTGGACATCGCGGTGCCAGACGCGGTGCTGCTTGACACAAAGCTTGCTGTGCAGCCGCGGCGATCTCCACTTGAATACGGGGCCGTATGGTATCGGGCACATCACGCGAGTTCCGTGATCCAGGACTGGACCCCTGAACAAGGGCTTGGCGCTGTGGCTTATCCGGTCAAGCCTAGTGAAACGGGCGCGTGTCGACATCCCGATGGAGGGATTGCGTTCACCACCGCGAAAAACACAGGGCTGGTCGCTGAAGGCGCGCTGTCGCAAACTCAAGCGTTCACCTGCGCCGTCCGGTTTGACAGCCGGGACGGCGAGGCGCGCACGCTGGTGACCATCAATCCGACCGACGCCGACAATTATTTGTTCCTGAACGAGAAGGAAGGCGAGTTGACGTGGCAAGATCAAAAGGGATCGGTCGCAGTTGCCATTCCATCGCCGCCCACGCCTGCATGGGTGGTCGTAGGATATGATGCGGGGCGGTTAAGCATCGCGGCATGCCAAGAGGGGCAACGTCTTGCCCCACTGGTCACAAGTGCCGCACAGAACCCAAAGCTGAGTGCCGACCTCTCAGGCTCAAGCGATCTTTTCATCGGGTGCCGGTCACATCGCAAGGGCATCCTGAAAACACTGGGCACTTCACGGATCATGGACGTTCTATTGTGGTCCGACAGCTTTGTTCTGGCACCGGGGGCGGCGACTGAGTTGAATGCCGTTTGCCGCTATGCCGAAACCGAAGGAGCGCCGGAATGAACTTCACCCGCGCCGATACCAGAGGCGACAATATCTGCGTCATCTGGATTGATGACATGATCGACATCTTCACATGGCGCACGGCCTTCGGGCTGACGATTTCGACGCCGAATATCGACCGTTTCATGGGCGAAGGGGTGCGGTTTGCCAACGCCTATGCCACCGTGCCGCTCTGTGCACCTTGTCGCGCCGAACTGGCCACCGGCCTTTCGCCCTTCCGCACCGGGCTTGTGGACCTAAACCGTTTCTGGCGCGATGTGCTGCCCCCCACAGCGGGCTGGCAGTTTGATCTGCGCCGTGCCGGCTTTCGCACATTCACGACGGGCAAGGTGGACAGCAATTACAAGCCGATGCCCGAGGAATACAAGCGCATCCTGTTCCACGAGGAACCCGAAGCGCGGGACTCGGGCAGGCGCTCGAAGGTCAAGGATTATCTGAACAAGGGGCCAGGCATTTCGGGCGTGAACCACCCCGACGATGACGGGTCGCAGGACAGCAAGTTTTACGACTACACCGTTGCGCAGAACGCGATCGAGTATCTGGACCGCGCCGACCCCGCGCGTCGTCACCTGATTCAGCTTGGCTTCAAGCACCCGCATTACAAACTGCAATGCCCGGATCGGTTTTATCAAACCTACGATCCCGCCGACATCATCTGGCCCTCAACTGCTGCGCCTGAAGATTACTTCGGTCCGCAAGACGGGATGGCTGTCTATGAAGCCGCCTATATCACCAACGGGCCATGGACGCCGGAAAAGGCGGGCGATCATGCGTGGCGCGAGGTGGTGCGCGCTTATTTCGCCGCAATCTCTCATGTGGATCACGAGATCGGGCGCTTTATGGATGCGTTGCGGTCGTCTGGTCTGGCTGACAATACGACCGTAATTCTGCTATCGGATAACGGGTTCAATCTTGGCACCCATGACAGCTTCCACAAGATGAGCCAATGGGACAGCGCCGCCCATGTGCCCTTGGGCATCTGGAGCGCGCGGCTGGACCCGAAGGTCGTGGACATGCCTGTGTCGCTGCACAACATACCGAAAACGATCCTTGATCTGGCCGGGCTGCCCTATCGCCCCGACTGGGTGTCAGGGCAAAGCCTGTTGCCGCTGATCGACGCGAGTTTTGGCGCGTATGACCGCAGCAAATCGCCCGTCACCAGCGTTTTCGGCACCTTGTCAATCCGCCCCGCGACCAAGGATCTGAGTCGCTTCCGCTATTTCCGCTATCCGAACGGGGAAGAGCATATCTATGACCTGGTGGATGACCCCGGCGAAACCACGAACATCGCTGACACCGGCCCCCTGAAAGAGCTACGCCAAGCCCTGGTCGACAACGCGTTGGAACTTGGCCTTGACCTGCGCGGGTTTGAAAACCCCGAACGCGGTATCAACGCGATGATGTCGCTGGATGGCAGTGTGGTGATGGCTGGCGGCAATGCCGATAACAGCTATTGGGCTTATGGGGCGGATGCCGAAAACATACGCGAAGATCAGGACGGTGGCGAGGATACGCTGTGGTATATGGGTGGACCGGACGATTACGTGCTGCACGCGCCCGCCTATGTAGAAAACATCCGCATCGCCACCGTCGTGTCACGCAGTGAAGACAACCCGTCAGAATCCAAGCGTCTGGACATCGTTGCCCACCCCGACACCCCGATCAATTTCGAGACCTCGGAACGGGTGACGGTGAACGTGCGTGGCAGCCGAGGGGACGACGTGATGATCGGCCCTAAATACGGCGGCGCAGAATTTCATGGTGGTGGTGGGAATGACACGCTGATCGCAACCTCTGGGCGGCGCAAGGATGTGCACAAGTTCTATGGCGGCGCTGGCAATGACACGCTGATCGGCGGCAACGGGCGTGATATCTTGGACGGCGGGTCCGGCCATGATGTGATCAAAGGCGGCGACGGGCACAGCACCATCTATGGCGGACCGGGCAATGACGACATCTCGGACGGCGAGGGTGGGTCGGAAATCCACACCGGGCCAGGGCGTAACACCGTGCGCTCGGCCGGAGGGGACGACAGGATGTTCATCGGCGCGGGGCACAACCGGATCGAACCCGGACCAGGTAAATCCGTGTTCCAAATCGCCTATGGCGGCGTGACCGAGTTTTCAGAGTGGCGCGACGACTATAGCCTTGATCTCAGCACGTGGCCGCAGCGACCCAAAATCCTGATCAACCCGAATGGCACCGCGATCATCAATCTGGGCGTAGGGTTCATCAGGATATCGACCCAAGCATCCAAAGCCAGTCTGGAAGCCCAGATCGTGCAATCCTCACCAACCACCTAACTGGGCCTTCCATGCGACTAGATTTCGACCCTGAACAGGCTCTGGTGAACGGTATCCGCGTTGTATTTCTTGACTGGGTTGATCTTGTGACCTCAGTGACCGACGATATCGTGGTGTCAGAGCAAGAAAGCGTCGGACAACATGATTTCTTTGTTCGGTCCAGTTTCCTTGGGTGTCTGCGGCCATCTGAAACACCAAGGCCGATGCGCACTAAGTAAACAATTCAACAAAGCATTATGACGAGATCACAAGCGAGCTTCCTCACAACGATCTGATCATGAATATCGAAGACGGTGGTTTGTTGATGCTTGGTTGCATTCGTAGTTCAACAACTTGGGACAACCTGACCGAAACAGAGCTAGAGTAGAACCGACAACTGTTGGCAAATGATGCAGACACATATATTCGACGTGTCAGTTCAGCCCATGATACATTATCCCACTTCCCAAGCCGCAGCGACGACAAAACCCCCAGAGTGTTTATGTCGACCTGAAAAATTGCTTCTTGCGTGTGTAGAGGACAGAGTTGTTTATGGATTCGTGAATCTCATAATCATGATTATGTTAAGTAATAAATTTGGTATTCTGTACTTCTTCACAACATGACAGCCCCTTAAAAGGCTGCTCTTCCGTTGGCTTCGTAGAAAAAACCCCTAGGCTGTATCTGCGGGTGTAATCGAGTCTTTTCCTGCAGAAGGAACTATTGAATGAGCATTTTCCAGGTCGGTATTATAGTCGCTATTGCTTTGGTGGGTGCTTTGATTGGCGGTGTGGCGCTGTTTCAAAACACGGCAATCTATCGGTTTTCTGCCGAGCCGGGCACACCGGGCGATTATGGCCTGACCGAAATGGAGGAGGTCACTTTCACCAATTCCGATGGTGCGCCGTTGCGGGCGTGGATTGCCCTGCCGAAAGGCGATGCGCCGATTGTGATCAGTTTTTATGGCAATTTCACGCAGTTCGGTCCCTCGGTTCAGCATTTGACGCCGTTGATCCAGCTTGGTTATGGGGTGGCGGTGATGGAGTATCGTGGTGCCGATGGCACCGGGCCTGCAGGTGAAGTTGGCTTCGCTCAGGATGCCCGCGCATTCTATGACCAACTAGACGGGCTCGCGGGTGTGCTCATTCCTGCAGATCGTCGGATCATTCACGGCTTCAGCCTTGGCAGCAGTATCGCGACCCATTTGGCGGCGACGCGGGATGCTTCGGCGCTGGTTCTGGAAAGCAGCTTCGACAGCCTGTGCCGGTTTCAAACGCGGCGATTACGCGGGGTTCCCATGTGCTGGTTGATGTGGCGCGAACGCCATGATGTGCGAGATCTGATTGGCGATGTCGATATGCCAATCCTGATTGCCCATGGTGCGAAGGACACGTCCATCCCCTTGGATTGGGCACAGGCTTTGTATAACGCTGCACCCGACCCCAAAACATTCAAGGTTTATGAACACGGCACGCACACCACGTTGTTCGATCTTGGTCTGGTGGACGAAATTGCCCGATTTTACGCGAATCATACCGGCTAACCATCATCGGCCAGATAGCAGACACAACAGATCGACATTTGTGATGCCAACGGCGCGAACGCCAAACGGCAATCCGGTGCAGTTGGAAGGTCATAGCGAACCGGCCAACCCTGACTCAGCCCCAGTGAAATGCTTTTAGGCGGCAAGGTCATACCAGCGCCTGTTAGTTTCATCCGCGCCTCTTTCGCGGTCCAGAACGCAAAAAATCGTTTCGCTCGGTCGCGATCATCAGCGGCGGCCAGAGCGTGCTGCTCTGCCTCGGTCATACAGCTCTCGGCCAGCCCGGAGAAGTTCAACTTCCGATCAATGTGTTCGACATCCACCCCGACCGGGCCATCTTGAGAAACCGCAATCACCGCAAGATCGCCACTGTGCGACAAGTTGAATTCAGGTCCATCGCCAAGTAAGTGCGGCTTTCCCTGAGCGCCATAGTCGAAAACCAACGCTGCCGGGTCTTGCTTCGTGGCATTGCCCAGAACGCGGCGCAGCTGCCCCCGCGCGCGCGAATAACGCATACGGTCGCGGTCGAAATGAAACCGGTCAGCGCGCGCAACCTCGTCGCTGGACAGCAATGACACCGCATCGTGCAATGCAATGTCTCGATCATCTCCGATTGAAAACGTATACACGGTGATGACGTCTGGCAGTGCGGACCCAATGGCGGAATACATTGGCTGCATCCCTGACGTCTTATCCCCCGTCCGGTCCATGCAGCCGAATTTCCTGTTCCATCATGTCGGCAAGGTCACGCGCAGCGTCACCCCGCAAGATCTCCAAGTGGTTTGACGGATGGGTTGCAAGGCGCAAATTGCCGTTCACCAAACGTGACCAACCAAAGCCCGGATCTGCCTGCCGCGCAAGAGTTGCGGCAAAACCATCTGCTTCGGTGATCACCAGCCAGACATCATCGTCGTAGGGCTTTGGATTATACCGGGCACTGGCTTCCACCCAGCGCTGGCTCAGCACCTCAAGCCGGAACGCATCGGGTTTCACTTTGTTGGCCAAACGAACGATTTTATCGGACATCAGCTTGCTGCGCACCCGCGCCAAAAGGCGGGTGCCGAACCCGCGCGCGCCCTGTTTGCGCAGCAGATCCTGTTCCATCTTCAAGCGTTCGGCGAACGGGACGCGCAGATCGACATGAAAGCCCGGTGCTTCAACGTCAATAATGCCAAGAAACCCAACTTCGTCCCCACCGGCGCGCAGTTGCTTTGCGATCTCGAACGCGGCAAAGCCGCCGCCGGAATACCCGGCCAGAAGATATGGGCCTTCAGGCTGATGCCGCTTGATGTTCTGAATGTGATCGGCGGCCATATCCTCGATGCTGTCATGCATCCTGTGACCCATAACACCACGGGTTTGCAGACCGATCAGGGGACGGATTTCTCCGACAATCTGACCCAGTTCGAACAGGTTGTTTACATTGCCGCCAACACCGCCTGCGATGAAGATCGGGCGGCGCCCGTCACCGGGGCCTGCGTGAATCACAGCGGTAGTGTCCCAAGGATCATCCTCGAACTCGCCAGCTTTCAGGACAGGCGCGTCCGAGGATGTCACCTGTGTCGCCAGCTTGCGAATGGTCGGATAAGACAAAAGCGCCGCGATCGGCAGGTCGACACCGAACTCGCGTTTGACCCGCGCAAACAATTTGACCGCCATCAGGGAATGGCCGCCAAGCGCGAAATAATCATCGTCAATGCCGATGTCATTCGTGCCAAGTAGCTGCGTCCAGATCTTGTGCAACTTCACCTCTTCCGGGGTGTGCGGTGTGCTGTCGCGCGGCTGTTCAGATACAAGGCTGGTCTGTGACATCTCGCCCAGCGCGGTTCGGTCGGTTTTGCCATTGGGGTTCAACGGCATCGCATCCAACACCTGAATGCGCGCGGGCACCATGTAATCCGGCAAAGACTGAGCAAGTGTCGTGCGCAAGGATTGGGCATCCAGCTCCTGCCCGTCAACGGCCGTGACGAAGGCCAGCAGCAATGTATCGCCGCCGCCGTCCATCGTGGTTGTTGCCACCGCCTCGGACACGCCGGGCTGTGCAGCCAGTGCGACCTCAACTTCGCCAAGTTCAACCCGCGAACCTCGGATTTTGACCTGATGGTCAGACCGGCCATGATACATCAGCCGGCCGTCTGGCAAGCTGCTGACCAGATCACCCGTCGCGAAATAGCGTGCATCGGGGTCGTCCATGAACGGGTCTCTCAGGAACCGCTCAGCCGTCAGGTCGGGGCGGTGCAGATAGCCCGCGGCCAGCACATCACCACCGACATAGAGTTCACCCACCGTGCCAGTCGGCACCGGTTGCCCTGCCCCGTCAAGAATATACAGACGCGCATTGTCAATCGGTCTTCCGATAGGGATCTCGTCAGTATCGGGGTCGCGCACGATCTCGCAGGTGACATCGGCGGCAACCTCGGACGAACCGTAAAGGTTTACCAGCGTCACATCCGGCGCAAGCGCCTGCAGCTGTCGCGCGAGGCTTGCGGGCAGGCGTTCGCCCGAGCAGAACAACAGCTTCAGAGACGGTATCGTGTCTTGAAGGTTGGTTTGTGTTTCCGCCAACGCTTTCAGAAGCGATGGCACGACCAACAGACGCGAAACCCTGTGGTCGGCAAGCGTATTCAGGAACGCAGCAGGGTTGCGGACGGTATCGGCAGAGATGATGACCTGCGGAACACCAGCCAGAAGCGGGCCAAAAATTTCCCACACGCTGTCCACGAATGATATCGCGGTTTTCTGGCACATCACTTCGCCGCCTTCGAAGGGGAAGGTGTTCCACATCCAGACAAAGCGGTTGATCGTTGCCCGATGGGTGCCCATCACTCCCTTCGGATTGCCCGTAGATCCGGAAGTATAGCAGATGTAGGCTGGCGAAAGCGGGTCAATCTCGACCTCGGAAAAATCTATCGCACCGCCGTCCGCGTCCAGCGGCACATTCTCAACAAGGAACGCCCCCGCAAGTGCAAGCCGCTTGGCCAAATCTTGATTGGTGACGACAAGCCGGGCTTGAGAGTCTTCGACAATATACTGAATACGCGCTGCAGGGTTCGCGGGGTCCAACGGCAGGTAAGCCGCCCCAAGACGCATGATCGCCAACATGGATGCAACCATGTCGACAGACCGTTCCAGACACACACCCACAACATCGCCGACGACGACGCCTGATTGCATCAACGCGCGTGCGATTTGATCCGATCTTTGATCGAGTTCCTGATAGCTGATCGTCTCGCCATGGTCGATCAGCGCGGGGGCATCTGGCGTCGCACTCGTCTGCTCGGCAAAAAGACGCCCGAGATCGACGGTAACTGGGTATTCCGTCACTTCTCCGCGCCATTGGGCAAGTAACATCTGCTTCTGTTCCTCTGAAATAAGCGGCAAATCCTTGACGTGTGTGGCTGGCTTTGCTGCCAGGGCCGCTAAAAACTCATTAAATTGCGTATTGTGTCTTTCAATTGTTTCGACGTTAAACAAATCGGTATTGAAGGTCCATTCCGCTGTGATGGATTGGCGGTTATCCGTCACATTCAGGAAGATTTCGAATTGTTCAAACACCCTTGGGTTGGAAATAAACTCGGTCTGCGCACCCCCGAATTGCATATCACTCAGGTCGATGCCGTTGTCGATATTGAAGATCACGGGAGTCAGCGGCACACGGCTGGGATCTTGCGGCATCTTCAAGGCACGCACCAGCGCGCCGAAGCCGAAATGCTGGTGTTCGCTTGCATCAAGCAACGCGGTTTGAGTGGCTTTCAGCACATCGCTAAACGGTACGTCGGGATCAACATGGGTATACACCGGCATCAGATTGACACAATGCCCCACAAGGCTGTCCATTCCCCGCGACGCCTGACCCGAAGACGGCACCGCGACCGCGATGTGGTTGCTGCCGCTGATCCGCGCCAGATAGGCATTAAAGGCGGCCAGCAGCAGGTTGACCAGCGTTGACCCCTGCCCCGCCGAGGTCTTGCGAAGTTTTGCCACCAGATCAGAGTCGAAATTAGCATCAAAACGATCCGCCGCCACACTGCGGACTGCAGGACGTGGTCGGTCGGTCGGCAGATCAAGAACCGGCGGTGTTGCGGTGTTCCGGTAGGCTTTGAAAGCCTCTAGGAAGTGATCCCGGTCCGCTTTTGCCGCATCCGAATGCGCCCAATCGGCTTCGGCCCTGGAATAGTCGATAATGCTGTGCGGTGCAGGTAGGTCCACGCGGGCATCGTCCAGAAGTGCGGTATAAATTTTGCCGATGTCGCGGACAATCACGTCAATCGACCACCCATCGCAAACGATGTGGTGGGCGGTGATGATCAGATGGTGCAGGTCATCTCTCAGCTTCACCAACACGGCGCGGATCAGTGGCCCCTTGGCCAGATCGAAATGGGTTGTCACGTGGTCGCGCAACAATGCCTTCATCGCCGCGTCGCGATCCGCGTCAGTCTGACTCGAAAGATCCTTCTCTTCGACCGTGGCATTGCCCTTTGGCGTAATCCGCATCTCGGTCCCATCATCCGAGAAGGTCGAGCGCAGCGCATCATGGCGTTCGAATGCCTGCTTCGTTGCTTGCACAAGTTCTGCACGATCGATCCGGCCTTGCAGCTTCAGTGTGACGCTTTCGTTATAGGCGGGCGAAACTTCCGGGTGCATCACAACAGCGCCCCAAACTTCGCGCTGCGCGTCCGTCGTGGGAACGACAAGCGGCTCCAGCGGCTTAGCCATTTCAGCCGCGATTTTTTCAGCACCCCCCGGCAAGCTCAGACGCGGTGGCACATGCGACAGGCGCGGCCCGTCATAGGCCACAGCCTCGCGCCCGGTGATCAGACCCGAAGACCGCATTTCAAGCGCGGAATCCTTGAACGCCTCGACCACATAGTCGATATCTTCGTCGTTATGCGCGGCGGTCATGTAAGACGGGAATCCTTCCAACAGGAACACGCCACGATCACGCATATGCGCGCCCAGAAGCGCCCCGAACTTCTGATCTTCTCCAATGCGCAGATACATCAGAGAGCCGCAGTTGGGCATCTGGAACGGCATGTCGTTTTCGGCAAACCACCGATCCACGCGCCCCGCCAATCGGTCGCCCTTGGCGTTGACCGTTTTCCAGAAGAAATCAGGTTGCGACTTGAAGAAGCGCAGCATCTCGCGCAGTGACGCCATGGCCAGCGGATGACGCACAAACGTGCCGGCAAAGAAGGTGACGGGCGCTTCGGGGAAGCTGTCGTCACCGTATTGCCATTGGCCACCGTCGAACGTGTCCATGTATCGCGCCTTGCCAGACACAACGCCCACAGGCATCCCGCCGCCGACCACCTTGCCATAGGTGACAAGGTCGGCATCCACACCGTAATAAGCCTGCGCCCCACGCGGGCCGAAACGGAATCCGGTGACAACCTCGTCAAAAATGAACAACGCGCCTGACCGTTCTGTAACCTTGCGCACTTCTCGGATGAAATCACGCGGACGGAATTCGGGACGGCGGCTTTGCACCGGCTCGACGATCACAGCGGCAAGGCTGTCGGCATTCTTGCGAATGTAATCCAGCGCCTGCGGCGTGCCGTAAGGCAGCACGATCACATTCTTCACCGCGTCGCGCGGAATGCCGGGGGCCAGCGGCAGCGTGCGCGGGCCGTCTTTGCCATCCACCGCACGCACCAGAACCTCGTCGAAATTGCCGTGGTAATCACGCGCAAACATCACGATCTTGTCGCGGTTTGTTACCGTGCGCGCCAGACGCATCGCGGCATAGACAGCCTCGGACCCGGTACAAACAAAGCTGGCACGGTCATTACCAGTGACATCACAGAACAGTTGTGCGGCCTCCATCGCCACAAGGCTTTGTGGCCCGACCTCGAACCCGTCATCCAGTTGGTGATGCAACGCCTCGACCACCTTGTCGGGTGAATGGCCAAGGAAGCCGGGACCGAACCCGTTCAGGATGTCGATATATTCGTTGCCGTCCACATCCAACAGACGTGAGCCTTTGGATTTCACCGTCACGATCTGATAGACGATTTCCTTCCACAACCGGTTGAACCCCGATGCGGTGCGCGGGTCGGCATGGGTGGCGCGGTGTTCAGCGGTCAGCGCCTTTGACTTCGCAGTCTTCGCGGTGAAGCGATCCACCAACGCGTCGATATGGGCCTGTTGCTGCGGCGTAAGCTCGTCAGCCTCACGTTCAATTTTGGTGACAGGCGCCGAGGATGGCGAGGCTTGCGCTTCGTCCGTTTCGATCTTGGTCAACTCAGCCGGAGCCGCCTTTTCAGCAGGTGCTGAGCCGGGCAACGTGCCGTGCGCCTCAATATGTTCTGCCAAGGCATCCACATTGGGGAAGCCGTCGATCAACTGGCGCAGGGCCACGGTGACCCCAAACTGTTCGCTCAACTCGCGTATGGCTTGGGTCAGCAGAAGACTGTCGAAACCGAGTTCAAGGAACGACGCATCACCGTCGATCTCATCCGGCTCAAGCCCAGATAACTCCGCCAGCATGTCGCGCAATGCCTCGCCCGCGGTCAGCTGCGGCGCGTTGACATCCTCGGACACTTCGACGGTCGCTGAGGTGGCTTCCAACGCTGCATAGTCGACAGAGACATCCACAGGTTCGACCCAGAAGCGTTTGCGCTGGAACGGATAGGTGGGCAGCCCGGTCAGACGCGTTGCAGGCGGGCGATCATTGTCGATGCGCGACCAATCGACGGGATAGCCATTGGCCCACAACTCACCAAATGCCGATAGAAGACTGTCATGCGAGTTGGCGTTTTCAGCCTGCGCGGCGGGCAAGGACGCAATTGCGGGCTGCGCTTTCTTCCGGTCAGGGTTCTGGCCCGATAGGGTCGCCATTGTACGGCCCGGTCCAGCCTCAAGAAAAATGTGCCGGTTTTCGGCCCACAAAAGCTGGATCGCGTCATAAAACCGGACGGGGCGGCGCATGTGCATGGCCCAGTAATCTGGGTCGGTCGCCTCGTCATCTGTCATCCAATCACCGGTTACGGTGGACAGGATCGGAATGCGTGGGGCGTTCAGGGTCAGTCCAGCCACAGCTTCACGGAACGGCTCAACCGCCGGGTCCATCATCTGTGAATGGAAGGCGTGGCTGGTGTGCAGGCGCGAGGCGACGATCTCGTCCTTTTCAAGCCGCTTCAGAAGGTCTTGCGCAGCGTCTTCCGGCCCGGCCACAACGCAGGCCTTGGCCCCGTTTACTGCGGCCAGATCAATGCCGTCGCCCAGATATGGCTTAACCTCGTCCTCGCTTGCACGGACCGAAATCATGACACCTTGCGGCAGGTCCGCCATCAGACGCCCGCGCAGGGCAATCAGCTTCAACGCATCGGGCAATTCAATGACGCCTGCAATGGTCGCGGCGGCAAATTCGCCGATGGAATGGCCAACCATCACATCAGGCGTGATGCCCCAATGACGCCACTGCTGGGCCAGCGCATAACCAATCGAAAAGATCGCGGGCTGGGCCAGTGCAGTGTTTCTTAGCTTCTCGGTCGCGCATTCGCGTTTGCGGTCTGGCGCGTGGATCACATCCAGTAAGTTCAGGCCCAGTTCATCTTCCAGTAGCTGGCCGCACAGTCCCAATGCTTCGCGAAACACAGGCTCCTGTTGATAAAGGTCACGCGCCATTCCAGCGTGCTGCGCCCCCTGCCCCGGGAACAGGAAAGCCAACGCGTCACGTTGACCGGCGGCGATCCCCTTACCGGTGAAGCCTTCCGCAACTGTTGCCAATTCAGACAGGTTGCGCGCAACCAATGCAGTGCGTTGACCAAATTCCGTGCGGCCCGTGCGCAGGGTTGCAATCACCCGATCAGCGTCTGCATCAGGGTTCGCCGTGGCCCATGCCCCCAAATTGGCGACCGCGGCTTTCAAAGCTTCGGGAGTCGAGGCCGAGATCGGGAAGACGCGCGGCGCGTCATCCGTCGCGGGGGATACAAGTGTATCAACCTGTGGCGCTTCCTCCAACACCATATGGATGTTTGTGCCACCCACGCCAAATGCCGAGACGCCCGCCCGACGCGGTGCTTCTGTGCCGGTCCAGTCCAGCCGTTCAGCTACCGGGAAGAATGCGGAATTGTCGAAATCAATGCGCGGGTTGGGTTTCTTGTAATGCAGAAGCGGCGGGATAACCCCGTGCTTCAATGTCAGTGTGGTCTTGATCAGACCGGTTACACCAGCCGCGATATCCAAATGGCCCAGATTGGTTTTCACGCTGCCAAGTGCGCAGAAGCCCTTGTCTTCCGTGCTGGCCGAAAAGGCTGTTTGGAGGGCTGTGAATTCAATCGGGTCACCAAGTGGGGTAGCAGTGCCATGCGCCTCGATATACCCGATCGAGCGTGCATCGACGCCCGCCGCCGCATGGGCGGCGCGGATCACATCGGTCTGCGCCTTGATCGAAGGTGCGGCATAACCCGCCTTGTCATGCCCGTCATTGTTGATCGCATATCCTTTAATCACCGCAAGGATGTTGTCGCCATCGGCCTCGGCATCCTCAAGCCGGCGCAACACGACCAACCCTGCCCCGTCACCAAAAACGGTGCCGGTTGCATCGGCATCAAAGGTCCGGCAATGCCCATCTGCCGAGGCCATGCCATCCGGCAGATACATATACGGCCGTTTGGTTGGGAAGGTGATCGAGACTCCGCCTGCCAATGCCATATCCGCATCGCCGCGCAAAAGCGCCTGACAGGCCTGCGCCACCGCAACCAGAGAGGTCGAGCAGGCACATTGCACGGTGACGGCAGGCCCGCGCAGGCCGAGTTTGTAAGCGATGCGTGTCGCGATGAAATCCTTGTCATTGCCAAACAGCGTGGCGAAATCTTGGACCGGATAGCCTATAGCCAGTTCGCGAGATGCACCCGGTGCGGACAGCAAGTTGTTAAGAAGGTACGAGTTCTGGCTTGATCCGGCAAAAACGCCGATGCGCCCGTCAAATCGCGCCGGATCGTGGCCAGCGTTTTCCAACGCGGTCTGTGCGACCTCAAGCAAGATACGGTGTTGGGGATCAAGACGCTCGGCTTCTTTCGGGGGGATGCCGAAATGGCGCGCGTCAAACATGTCCGGTTCAACCATCGCGCCACGGGCCCGCACATAAGGCGCGTCCGGGTCGTCTTTTGATGGGTCAACGTCCAGTTCTTCCTCAGTAAACTGCGAAATCAGCTCGCGCCCATCCATCAGAGCCTGCCACATGTCTTCGGCGCTGTTTGCACCGGGATAACGACCGGCAAGGCCAACAATGGCAATCGGCCCGCTGTTGGACATGTCGCGCAGCTTCGCCTTTTGCGGGGCGGGCTGGGCTTTAGTCACGGGATCGGACAGATGCGCCGACAAGGACGACGCTGTGGAATGCAGAAAGAAGTCCGAAATCGGGAAATCGCGCTTCAGCTTGTCTTGCAGACGTTCATGCACCCGCGCGATATGCAACGACGACGCCCCAAGATCGAAGAAATTGGTGTTGGGGTCGACCTCCGCCACCTCAAGCACATCGGACAGCGTGTTAAGAACCAGCGTTTTGGTCGACGCATCCCCGTCACGTTTGGCGGCTTTTTTGCGTGTTTTCGGCAGCGCGCGTTGCTCCAACGCTTTGCGGTCGACCTTGCCGTTGTTATTGATCGGCAGCGCGTCCAATGCCACCAGATGCGCGGGCACAGCGTAATCTGGCAGTTGCGTTTTCAGATGCGTCCGCAGCGCGTCCACGTCACAATCGGTATCGGCCACATAGTAGCCGACCAACGTTTTGTCAGCCCCGTCAGCCCCTGCGCGCGCGATGGCCGCTGCCTGTCTGATACCGTCAAATTGCTCCAACGCCGCTTCGATGCCACCCAGTTCAACCCTGAAGCCACGCACTTTGACCTGCTTGTCGATCCGCCCCAGATAGCGAATGACACCTTTTTTATCGCGTTCGACCAGATCGCCGGTGCGATAGAGGCGCACGGACTTATCCCACGGCGCGGGAACGAAAACTTCGTTGGTCAGATCGTCCTGACCCAGATACCCCAGCGCCAGACCCAGCCCTGCGGCACACAGCTCGCCCGGGGTGCCGTCTTCGACTCGCTGCAAATCTCCATCCACAACAAACACGTCCGTGCCGTTGATCGGCTTGCCGATGGGCAAGGGCTTGCCCGCTTTTGCCTGCGTCTTGGTGATCTTGTGACAGCACGTGAAGGTCGTGTTTTCAGTCGGCCCATAACCGTTGATCACGACCAGTTTCGGACAGGCCGCCTGCACTTTGGCGACCTTGTCGGGCGATACAACATCGCCCCCGGTCAGAAGCTGGCGCAATGGTTCGAAATCCTCGGGGCGTTCGTCCGCCATTGCGTGGAACAGGCCTGCGGTCAGCCACATGCTGGTGATCTTCTGGTCGCGAATGATCTTGCCCAACCCGCGCAAGGATGTGTCGTCGCTGTCTGGCAAAACCAGCGTGCCTCCATTCAGAAGCGCTCCCCAGATTTCAAGCGTCGAAGCATCAAACGCGATGGGCGAGTTCTGCAAGATCCGTTCGTTGGGACCGAGTTTCATGAAACTCTGGTTACGCACCAATCTGATAATCCCGCGATGCGGCACTACCACGCCCTTGGGCACTCCTGTGGTGCCAGAGGTATACATGACATAGGCCACAGCCTCGGGGTCGTGCTTAATATTCAGTGGCTTAACAGGCTTCAAGCCGGTATCAGCCACAGACAATTTTGGAAGCGACATGTCCTTCAGAGCTGGGATATCCCCCACAACAGCCGCCAACCCACTGTCCTTGGCAATCATGCGGATGCGATCGTCCGAGTAATATTCCGGCAAAGGCACATAGCCCGCCCCTGCCTTCAATATCCCCAGCGCCGCAATGATCGTGTCAACCGAGCGGTGCCCGGACATACCAACAAGACTGCCGGCTGTGACACCGGCTTCCGCAAGCCGCGCGGCCACCGCGTCAGAACGCTCCTCAAGGTCATGATAACTAAGCACATTTGCGCCCTGGCTTAGGGCTGCACGATCCCCGTGTTTGTCAGCCACGGAGCGGAATATGGAAACGACGGAATATGGCATCTGTTAACTTTGACGATAAAGGTTAAAAACTGAAATATTGGCAACGAGAAGTATAAAACACAGAAATGATACCAGCTAGCCGCGAAAATACACGTGAATAATCCGTTGCGTGAACAATCAAGGATGATCGACGACACTGTCCAGCGGTAGCGCCCCAATAGGCAAAGAATTGGTCAATCAGGGTCTATAACACCATGGCAAATCTGACATAGTTCGTCAAAGTGCTGCGATGATGAGTCGTCGGGCAGACAGATGCAGTAGCGGAATAAAACAGAGACTCAGGCGATTGACATGAATGTTTTTTGGACCTGCTTAACCGAAACCTGGACCCCTACGATTGGCGATCCTGATCTTCTTGGTTGGGCAACAACACTGCTGTATCTCGCTGCGGCTTACCTGTCGTTCCGCTGTGTAAGGACCGCTCGGCTCAGTTCCTCCGAGCGTCGGTTCGAGCGGTATTTCTGGGCCTCCACTGCGGTTTTGCTGGCATTGCTGGCCGTCAACAAACAGCTGGATCTGCAAACTTTTGTCACCTCTGCTGGACGCTGTGTTGCCCAAGGTCAGGGTTGGTATGGGTTGCGACGCAGTGTGCAGATGGCATTTGCGTTGATTGTCGCGGGTGTGTTGGGATTCTGGGTGATCTGGATCTTGGTAGGTCTACGCCACGCCATGGCGCGAATGTGGCTGGAACTGCTTGGGATCGTTGCCGTGTTTACCTTTGTCCTGCTGCGTGTGTTGCGATTTTTTCATGTCTATCACACCCATCTTCTGGGGAATAATACCTGGGTCGAACGGATATTCGAAATCACGGGGCCACTCATTCTGATTGTCGCTGCCCTGCGGTTTCTTGGGCGATACCGCAAGACCTGATCGCCGCGCCTTTAAGCAATTTGCGCACAACGAGGCGGATTGTGATATTGTCGTAAACGGTGCGGCGATATTACGCTGCGAAGCCGGGGGTATTAGACATGCATTCGATTAAGTTTTTCGGTGGGCTGCGACGCGTTTTGAGCATCGCTTTGATAACAGCTGCGCCCGCGGCGATGGCACAGTCTCAGGACAGCCCCCAACCGGTCGAAGTCAACGGCGGCAGTGCCTATGTCGCGCCCATCCATCTGCCACCCCCGCCTTTATCTGAACGCCCCGTCGTTCAGATAAATTTTCCGGATGCCGCACCCACCGCTGTACTTGGGCCCGAGACTCCATTGCCCGGTCACCAACTGCTGCGCGAGCTTTACGCGCGCGGTGAGGCGGCCGGCAACTGGGGCGATTTGTATGAGAACCGGGATCGCAAGCATTCACCACTTAATATGGCGCGTCACCCTCAGCTGACGACCTTGCTGTATCACCCCATCCTGCGGGATCAGAACATTGACTATGGCCCGGCGCTTGGATTGCTGTTCAACGCACCGGTGATCGGCAACTCATCGACTGCACTAACGGCCGGTCCGTTTGCGCGATCGCTTCCACGGATGGTTCTGACAGGGATGCAGGCCGGTGGTGCTCAGGCACTATATCAGAACTATGTGAACGGGCAGATCCATGTCTATCCGTCCTATCAGGACCATGAGCCAGGCGGCAAAGACATGTTTCCGGCCAACACGCCATACTATATCATTTCGCAGGGTGCTTCAGGGTCGGACCAACCGCATCTTGAGGCGCTGGCGATGATCCTTGCCGCGTTCCGCCCCGACACGAAGGCCAAACTGATCGAAACTGGCTTACTGGCCTCGACAGTGCAAATGGTGTTTCGCCGCAGCCGGGATCAGGTGGGCGAACGGGGGGCCTATCTTGCCGCTGTCGCCCATCCCACGGTGTTTCCGCCGGAAGGCATCAATCTGGAACGCATGGTTGCGCTGGCCAATTCGATCAAACCCGAGAACATTCCGCCAATGGTACACCTGACGGTTCTGGAAGAACCCGAGGCGACGCCCGGTATTGACATGTTCGGTGATGGGTTGACCGAACGGTTATTCGATACACCCTCGGCCATCGCGCGGGTCTGGCGCAGCCCTCGGTTCAGCCGCGAGATGGTCGTTTCTGCGCGCGATACCGTTGACCCTAACGGCCTGCCGCTGACCTTCAACTGGGTGTTTCTGCGGGGTGATGACGATCAGGTCGATATCGAATTGCTGGACGAGGCCGGATCATCAGCGCGCATATCTATGGGTTGGCAAGAAGCGAACGTCATTGCTGGCTCTCCTGATGTTGTTTCTACACGCGTTGATATTGCGGTGATCGCGAACAATGGTGTGTATGACAGCGCGCCGGCGTTTATCTCAATGCAGTTCGCCGATCACGAGATCCGGTACTATGAGCCGGGACCGGACGGCGCTATGCAGATCACTCGACTGACCCGCGCGCCCCACCCGGATGTTCCGTTTGACCCTGTGTTGTTTCCTCGCACCGACTGGATCGACGAATACACCTATGAGGGCACCGAGCTGACCGGATGGGAGCGGCTGACTGACTACGGCAATCAGACCTTCAATGCACAGGGTGAAACCGCGGGGGCGATGCCCAAATACCCGGTGGTCGAAGGGGTCGATGGTCTGCCCACCGTCGCCCAGCAAACGCAGTGACAATTGACCCATTGTTTCGGGTCTTTACACAATGCGTGCAAATCGTGAAGAAAGGCCAACTCTAACGATTTGAAAAGTCATAAAGTTGCCCTTTTTCGTGCAAATTTGCCTTAATTCGTCGTGACACATACTGGACCGCATGATAAGTTTTCCGTGGTGGTGTATGTATAATGAGTGAGCTTGGTAATATTTAAGCTATTAATAAGAAGGGTAAGGATATGAAAAAATTCCTAGCAACCACAGCAGTCGTGGGTATGATGGCAACAGCCGCAAATGCCGCGACAGTTGTTGATCTGACAACCGGGGGCGACGTGACTTCGCTGGGCCAGATGGGGTCGTTTGACACCGTTGGCGCTCAGGGTTCCATCGACCCATGGCGCGCAGGTTCGGGCGCTGACTATCTGACACAGACCGCTGGTGGTCTTGGTGTCTGGGGTCGTGGCGATTCCAGCTCGCAGCTGGACGGTTTCGTTGACGAAGCCATTACGTTCAACTTCGACTATGCTGTCCGCCTTGTGTCGGTCACGTTCTCGTATTTCGGTCGTGGTGACGACGCCGACATCTATGTGAACGGCACCAAAGTCGCCAACGAATCCAGCAGCAACCCGTACTATTTCGGCAACGTGATCGCATCGTCGTTCACAATCGGTGCCGATGGGATCAGCGACAGTTTCCGCATCAAGGAATTCAAGGTTGCACCGGTTCCGCTGCCTGCCGCAGGCTTCCTGCTGCTTGGTGGTCTGGCCGGCCTTGGCGCTCTGTCGCGCAAGCGTAAGAAAACCGCCTGATCCACAGGATCAAGTGACGAAAAAGGGCCGGTTACGCGGCCCTTTTTTATTGCCGCGCCGCTTGCTTGTGGTCGCAGACAGAAATCGGGTAAATATGTGCTATGACATATTTGACGCATTTCACCGCCAAACGGCCCCAATTATCGTGAGCTGATGACACCTATGACCAACCGCATCTTTTCCGGCATCCTTCTGGCCTGTGCCCTGACCGTTTTGACAAATTGCAAGTCATCGGAAGAACGCGCAGAAGAGCATTTCACCGCGGCACTGGAACATGTGGAAAACGGCGATGTGGCCCGCGCCACGGTTGAGTTTCAGAACGTCTTTAGCCGCAATGGGAAGCATCGCGATGCCCGTGCGACTTATGCCAAGATGCGGCGCGACCATGGTGACACGGCCGAGGCTTACAGCCAATATCTGCGCCTTGTCGAACAGTATCCAGATGATCTGGAAGGCCGAAAGTCACTTGCGGAAATGGCGATTGAAAATGGCAACTGGGATGAATTGCGCCGTCATGGTGAATATGCGGCAAAGCTGGCCCCGGATGATCTGACATCGCGCATATCAATCGTAGCGCTCGCCTATCGAGATGCGGTCATTGGCAACAACGAAACCGGACGAAGCGAAGCACAGAAAGCCGCGCTTGAACTGCTTGACGAAGACCCTTCACATCTGGGCCTGCGCCGGTTGGTGATTGACGATTACATCCGTCTGAAAGACTGGAAACGCGCACTACAGGCCGTGGACGGCGCGTTGGAGTACGCGCCGGAATCGCCAGAGTTTCTTCAAAAGCGGCTGGGTGTTCTTTATGCAATCAACGATACAGACGCCATCGAGCAACAACTGACAACAATGGTCGCGACATTTCCTGACAATCAGCAGATGCTGGCCGCCTTGGTGCAATGGTACATCTCTCACGGCAACATCGACCACGCCGAAACCCTTCTGCGTGACCGCGTCGATCCCCAGGACGAAAACCCGGAAGCGGGCGCAACTCTAGTCCGCTTTTTGTCTGAATTTCGCGGCAACGGCGCTGCAAAAGAAGAGTTGGACAAGCTGATCGCCAGCGGCTCGCCACATCAGGCGCTTTATCGGTCGCTGCGTGCGTCGATCAATTTCGATACCGGCAGTCCACAAGAAGCGATTGCCGAAATGCAGGCCATACTGGAAGGTGCCGAGCCCTCGGCCCAGACGGACAACGTGAAAGTTGGCTTGGCCCGGATGCTGGACACGACCGGCAACCCGGTTGGCGCGCGCGCCCTGATCGAAGAAGTGCTGGAGCGCGACAGCACCCATACCGAAGCCCTGAAGCGGCGGGCGGATTGGCTGATCGCTGATGATCAAACCGGGGACGCGATTATGACCTTGCGCGCAGCCTTGGCCGACACACCCAACGATCCCGAAATCATGACCCTGATGGCCCGCGCCCATGAACGAGACGGCAACAAGGAATTGATGTCCGAGATGCTGGCGCTAGCCGTCGAAAATTCGAACAATGGGGCGGCTGAAAGCCTGCGCTATGCCAGCCACCTGATGAGTCAGGGAAAACACCTGCCTGCCGAAGACGCCTTGTTGGGTGCGCTGCGAATCCAACCTCGGAATGCGCAGATCCTTGCAGCATTGGGCAGTTTGTACATCGACATGCAGGACTGGGGTCGCACCGAACATGTGGCGCAGACCCTTCGTGGGCTGGACTCAGACCAGACCACCGAACTTGCAAACACGCTGACCGCGCGCCGACTGGCCGCCCAAAATCGCGAGACCGAGCTAAATTCGTTTCTGGAATCTGTCTCGGCGGGCACCGAAGGTGTAGATACCGCAGATATCGTCATCATTCGCCGCTTTCTGGATCAGGACGACACTGAACAGGCGCTGGATCATGTCGACAAGCTGCTATCGGTTTCGCCCGATACGCCGATGCTACATTTCGTGCGTGCGTCCATACTGGCGCAAAGCGGGCGGGTGTCAGAGGCTGAAACCATCTTCAACGACCTGTTGGAAGAGGACGATCAGCGGGCCGAGGTTTGGACCGCGCTTTACCGACTGCAACGCAGCAGCGGCAACGAAGAAGCTGCTTTGGCAACTCTGGCCACCGCACGGACAACCGTACCAGACAGCGCACAACTGGCTTGGGTCGAGGCAGGAGAGCTTGAGCTGGCGGGCGATATTGACGGTGCCATTGCCGTCTATGAAAGCCTCTATGCCAAGGATAGCAGCAACCAGATCGTCGCCAACAACCTTGCCAGCCTGCTGGCGGATCACCGCGAAGACACCGAAAGCCTTGAACGCGCCTATAAAGTTGCCCGTCGGCTGCGTGGGTCAGATGTGGCACCGTTTCAGGACACGTATGGCTGGATCGCCTATCGCTTGCAAAACTATGACGAGGCTGTCGCCCATCTGGAACCAGCTGCTGACGTCATGGAAAACAACGTGACGGTGCAGTATCATCTGGCGATGGCCTATGCCGCCGCTTTTCGCACCGACGCCGCTCTGGCGCAGTTCGAGAAGGTCAAAGCGATGATTGATCCTGCGAACCCGCCCGCCTTCGTCGCCACGATGGACGCTGAAATCGCCCGATTGAAAGAACCACAAACCGAAGAAGCCAACTAGTCGGTGTTTGATCGTCGGAACGGAACTGGTAGGCGGCGAACCAGTTTCCACCGATTGGCCTGATCGTTTCGCAAACGCGAACATAGTGCTCACATTCTGGTGAAAACCGGTAGTTTTTGCCAAAAGACGAGGTTTTTCTATGGGCCAAGCCCCAAAAATGCCCGATAAACACATCATTAATGTGCAGACTCTGCTAACCAAATTGCTCGCCAGTTTATTCAAGGGACAGATTTGATGTCCGTCACCAATGACAAACCGCAGCAGCCGACACACGCACTGCCAGATTTGAATCTGGCGGGCGTCTTCTGGTTTGTTGTCCTGATTGCCAGCGCCCTGCCGATCTTCTGGATCGGGTTTCAGTCGTTGGCCGCAGCGTGGTCGACGCCGGAATACAGCCATGGCCCGCTGATCCCCATCATCTCTCTTTACCTGTTTCTGCGTGAATTGCGCAAAGCCCCCCTGCCCGATTTGACAGTGCATGATCGCTGGCCGGGCATTGTCGTCATTGTGGTGGCACTGGCGATTGCTATTCTAGGCAACCTGACACGCATCCCAGATATCGTCACCTATGCGATGATCATTTGGTTGGGTGGCGTGGTGCTGGTGGTCTTTGGCTGGAAACGCGGGCGAACGCATCAATTGCCGGTGGTGCATCTGGTCTTCATGCTGCCCCTTCCGCAGTTCCTGTACTGGAAGCTGACGATCCTGCTGCAATACATGTCATCCGAGCTGGGCGTCTGGTTCGTTAGCCTTGCCGGTGTGTCGGTCTTCCTTGAAGGCAACATCATCGACCTTGGCGTCTATAAACTACAAGTGGCCGAGGCTTGTTCCGGCCTGCGTTACCTGTTTCCGATCCTTAGTTTCTCTTATCTGTTCGCCATTCTCTATCGTGGACCGATCTGGCACAAAGTGGTGCTTCTGGTGTCAGCCGCGCCATTGACGGTTCTGATGAACTCTGTGCGGATCGGCATCATCGGCATTCTGGTAGACCGTCAAGGGATCGAAGCGGCCGAGGGGTTTCTGCATTTCTTCGAAGGCTGGGTGATCTTTGTCATCTGCATCCTGATCCTGTTTCTGATGGCCATCATCCTGCAGCGCATGACCCGCGACCCCAAACCGCTGAGCGAAGCGATAGATCTGGACACCGAAGGGTTTGGTCCAGTGGCCGGGCGTTTTCTGGGCATTCAACCGTCCAAGGCGATGGCTGTGGCGACGTTTATGACCATGGCCGTTTCGGTTGGCTGGGTCAGCCTGCAAGGTGGCGACGCGGTCAAGGTCGAGCGTGAACCGTTCACCCTGTTTCCCCGCCAGTTCGGCGACTGGTCTGGCACATCCTCGCGGCTGGACCCTGAGATCGAGCAGGTTCTGGGCGCGACCGACTACCTCAGCACGACCTATTCCGCACCCGGATCGCCCGACTATATCAACATGTTCGTGGCCTTTTATGACAAGCAAACCGAAGGCAGTGGCATCCATTCCCCCGAGGTCTGCCTGCCCGTTGGCGGGTGGGAGGTGTTCAGCCTTGAACCGGTCGAGGTCAATCCCAACGTCCCCGCCTATGGCAGCTTCCACGTCAATCGCTCGGTCATCCAGAAGGGGCTGAGTAAGCAACTTGTCTATTACTGGTTCGAACAGCGCGGCAAACGCCAGACAAATGACTTCACCGCCAAGATCGGCGTGGTGGTCGACAGCCTGACCATGGGGCGCACCGATGGGGCGCTGGTGCGTTATGTTACGCCGATCCGCCCGGACGAAAGCGAAGCAGACGCCGATGCCCGGTTGATTGACTTTATGACCCAAAGCCTGCCAAGACTGCCAAGGTTCGTGCCGATGTGAGGCCCCGAAAACCTCAGCCCGGTTGTTTAAATGTTTTCGCTAACGTATTGGCTATGCCAGTGACTGGCCCCGCATAAGAGTCCCAAAATGTTAAAATCCGCGATTGTACTGTTATCCGGGAACTCGTTCTTCTATCTGATGCTGTTTGCTCGGAACCTGATCGTTGCGCGCCTGATCAGTATCGAGGATTACGGCATTGCGTCGACCTTCGCGATCAGCATGGCCATTGTCGAAATGATGTCGACGCTGGGCTTGCCACAGATGATTATCCAGGACGAAGACGGTGATAACCCCCATATGCAGACCAATCTGCAAGGGTTTAACTTTCTGCGCAGTTTCATTTCTGCCGGGGCTCTTTTCATTATTGCACACCCGCTGGCGAAATTTCTGGGCATTCCTGAACTTGCGTGGACCTATCAACTGTTGGCTGTTGTGCCGATCATCTCGGGCCTGACGCATTTCGACATCTATCGTTTGCAACGGCAGATGAAGTATTCGCCAAATATTCTGTCCCACCTTTTGCCCACCGTGATCTCGGTGATTTCGCTGTGGCCGCTACATTATATATATGGCGACTATCGCGTCATGCTCTATGCGCTCTTGATCCAGTGGGTTCTGACCACAGTATTCTCGCATCTGCTGGCCGAACGACCGTTCCGAATGACCTTTGATCGTCAAACGATGGTACGCGCCTTCCGCTTTGGCTGGCCGATCCTGCTGGGCGGTGCGGTTCTATTTGTCATTTTCAACGGCGAAAAGCTGGTCGTCGGTCGCGAACTTGGGCTGGAGGCGCTGGCGCTGTTTTCGATGGGTTTCACGCTGACCCTGACACCGACGCTTGTGTTGGAGACCAGCGTGCAGTCTTTCTTTCTGCCCCAACTGTCGCGAAACCAGAAAGAGCCGCTTCAGTTCCAGAAACTGTCGATGACCATCATCCAATCCTATTTGCTGCTGGGGCTGATGTTTGTTCTTGGCGTCTTGTTGCTGGGCGACCCAGTGGTACATCTGCTGCTTGGACCGAAATACGAAGCGATCATTCCAATTCTGCCTTGGCTGGCCTTGTTGCAGGCGCTTCGAATGTTCAAAGCAGGTGGGAACGCCATTTCACTGGCGCGCGCCCAGACCGAAAATCCGATGATCGCCAGTCTTGCCCGCGTCGTCGCGCTGCCCGCCGCTTGGTATGCCGCTGCCACGACCGGAGAGCTTTTGCCGGTGATCTGGATCGCTGCAATCGCCGAGTTTGTCGGCTTTGGTCTGTCCTTGGGTCTGATCCATTGGCGCCTGAAAATCTCGCCCCGCCCGATCACGATATCAATTGGTTTGACCTTCTTGTGTATGTTCCTTGTCGGGCTATACACATCGCTGAAATATGCATCCATCCCGTCGCCGACATCGCAGAGCGCGATAATGGTCTGTGTCTTCGCCACATTTCTGCTGGCCCCTCTCACGATGGGGTTCCTTAGAAGATATGTCGCCGAAAAGGGACAGGTCTGACGACGTGGGCAGTTCTGGTTGCGGGATTGTCGGACGACCTGCCCCGCCCTAGACTGCCGCAAAGGATTTTCGGGATACACAGATCACATGCAATACCCCATTCATCAGGTTCGCAATAATATCTACCATTACCGCACGATATTGCGGCGGGCGATCCTGACTCGGTATTTTGGCATGACGATTGGGGAAAACACCCGGATTTCGTCCAAGGCGCGACTAGATTATACCAATCCGCGCGGCATCCACATCGGAGCACATACAAGTGTGACCTTCGATGTCGCGATCCTGACCCATGATTTCGTCAACAACAAACATGTCGACACCCATATCGGCGCCTACTGCTTTATCGGTGCGGGGTCGATCATCATGCCCGGCGTGACCATCGGCGATCATTGTATTGTTGGGGCGGGCAGCGTGGTCACCAAGGATGTGCCGGATTGTTCGATCGTCGCAGGAAACCCGGCACGGATCATGCGTTCGGACATCATGACGACTGAATATGGCATCCTGACACCCGAGCTCCAAAGCTAGGACAAATGGTCAGTGCAACTGGAAACAATCTGCCTTGTGCCGTCCGCAGGTGATTCTTTCTTTACACTCAAGCACAACAATATAGTCCAACACTCTACTTTTCCGCGATCACCGTGTCGGTTTTGCAAACAATCGGTATGCAACGAATCGACTTTTCGCCCGTTAATGCCCGCCAATTGAGGCAGTCCATACTGAAATGTGGCGCGAAAATCGTCAATTTTTCGCTTATTCGGGGCGTTTCAGGGTTTTTTTCATTGTTTCTTTGAGCGAAAAAACACGCATCGAACACAATCTCGGCGCGTTTACGCCTCATCAACACGGATTATCCATCAACGGGGTGCACGAAGTTAGATCTCTGCCTATGGGAGGGCGGAGTATGAAATATGGCAGGTGATAAATGACCATCTACAACGTAAGCAATGCGTCTGAGCTTTCTGCAGCGATCAGCAGTGCGCAAGGCGGCGATACCATCAAATTGGCTTCCGGGAATTACGGTGCGCTGAACCTCAGCAAACAGTTCTCGGACACCGTGACGATTACGTCGGCTAACCCATCAAACCCTGCGACCTTCTCGTCGGTTCAGGTGAACAACGCCGAAAACGTGACCTTCGACAATCTGAAGTTTGACTACACCTATAAGAACGGTGATCCGGACTATCTGCAGGCTTTCGCGATCAACGGAAGCTCGCTGATCACGGTGCAGAACACCCAGGTCCTGGGCGATGACGACAACACTGGCTACGGCACTGCTTGGGGTTTGACGGTTATCAATTCTGACAATGTGAACCTTCTGAACAACGAAGTGTCGAACTGGCACCGTGGTGTGAAGGTTCTTGTCAGCACCGACGTTAAGGTCATAGGCAACGACGTCCACTCGATCAGCGGTGACGGTATGAACTTCGCTGATGTGCAGCGTGTTCTGATCGAAGACAACTACATCCATGACTTTGACTCGGATCCGGCCTCGCCGTTCCACAAAGACATGCTGCAATTTTGGACAACGGGCACCGACAGCCCCAGCACCGACATCGTGATCCGTGGCAATACGCTGGACATTGGATCGGGCGCTTGGACCCAATCGATCTTCATGCGCAACGAGCTGGTTGACCAAGGCCAAGCTGGCTCGGAAATGTACTACAAGAACGTGCTGATTGAAGATAACACGATCTATAACGCTCACGTTCACGGCATCACGGTAGGCGAAACCAACAATCTGGCCATTCGCAACAACACGATCCTGCAAGCCGATGGCGACATGAGCAACGGCAACAACGCTGGCCGCTCGGGCAGCATCATGACACCGCGGATCATCGTTTCCGAGAATTCGAACACCGTTACGATCGAAGACAACATCACATATGAAGTCGGCGGCTATAACGGCCAAAGCGGCTGGAACGTGAATGACAACGTGATCGTTCAATACACCAGCCCCAGCTCTGCCAACTATGTTGGTTCGTTGCTTGAAAGCCTTTCTGGCTTGCAAGGTGGCGGCGCCCACAGTGCAACGGGTGTGACAGGCGGCATCATTGATACACTGAATGCCGGCGCTTCAAAGGTTCAACCTGAATATCAGGGTGGAGGCTCAGGCGGTGGTCAAACTGGTGGTGGTGACCAAACCGGCGGTGGCGACCAAACCGGCGGTGGTGATCAAACCGGCGGTGGTGATCAAACCGGCGGCGGCGACCAAACCGGCGGCGGCGACCAAACCGGCGGCGGCGACCAAACCGGCGGTGGCGACCAAACCGGCGGTGGCGACCAAACCGGCGGTGATCAAACCGGCGGCGGTGACCAATCCGGCGGTGGCGACGAAACACCAGTTGTTCAAGCGAACTATGTGCTCGATATGAACAAGCTGTCCCAAGACCAATCGGCGCTTCAGGACAATGCAACAGTGAAAAATGGCGCTGTCAGCATGGACGGTGACAAAGATCACGTTTATCTCGGACGCCTGGAAGAGTTTGAAAACTCAGGGAAAATCGCATTCTCGATCACTTATAACCAAGCAGATTCGGATGGTGGCAGCCAGCGACTTGTCTGGAACCACATGAAATTTGGCGTCACACTGAAAGACGGTGATCTGTCGATCCATGTGGCGAACGAAGACCGTCCTTTCTGGGAAGGTTTCCAGGTTGAAGGGCTTGGCCTTGATGATCACAAAGATCACAACATTGTTGTGTTGGCTGATCAAGATACCGACCAGTTGAAAGTCTATGTCGACGGCAATCTGGTGCTTGACCAGAATGACGCTGACCTGAACTTTGTCGGCGCTGGTGGCGGCGAATGGGGTTGGTCACTCGGCACTGCCTGGGACAGCTTCTTTGAAGGCGAAGTCAGCGACTTCCGCATTGGCACCGACTTTGACATGGTCAATGGCGAAACCGACGGTGGCAATCAAACCGGCGGTGACGATCAGACCGACGGCGGTGACCAAACCGACGGCGGTGGTCAAACCGATGGCGGTGGTCAAACCGATGGTGATGACCAAACTGACGGTGGTGACCAAACCGATGGTGATGATCAGACCGGCAACGGTGAAGGCGAAGATGACGGACCCACTTTCCCCGACGAAGGTGGTCCCGTTGTGGCCGAAGGCATCGAAGTTGACGACCACATCATCGACTTCGGGTCCCTAATTGGTGACGACTATGCTTTGGGCGACGATGCGTCGGTCATCGGCAACGGCGAAGGTGTGCGCCTGGATGGAGACCGCGACAGCGTCTATCTGGGCCGTCTGGAAGAGTTCGAAGATACCGACCAGCTGACCTTTGCAGTCGAATACAACCGCAACTCGGTTGACGGCGACACAGAGCGTCTGGTTTGGAACCACATGAAGTTTGGTGTGGCGCTGGAAGGCGACGGACTGCGCATTCACGTGGCCAATGAAGACCGCCCATTCTGGGAAGGCATCAAGGTCGACAATCTTAGTCTGGATGACACAGACAGCCACCAGATTGTCGTGATGGCAGATGCAGATGCAGACCTGCTGCAAGTGTTCGTCGACGAGCAACTGGTACTGGAACGTGCCGATCTTGATCTGGAATTCGTCGGCGCTGGCGGCGGCGAGTGGGGTTGGTCGCTTGGCACAGAATGGGATCGCCACTTCGACGGTGACGTCACCCAGTTCGCGTTGGAAGCCGACGCGCAGTTCATCGACACCACAGTGCTTGAGCCCGAACTTCTGGGCTAACGCCTCCAAATAATCGCGACAAAAGCGCCCCTTTCAGACCGAGAGGGGCGCTTTTTTAATGTCAAACCTTGCTATTTATCCAGTTTCCCCGCGTAATCGCGAAAATAAAAATAAGCAGTTCGGTTCACAGGCGTGCTTTTCAAAAGAACAACAGCGAACCCGGAATTTGATGCCCCTTTCAACACACTGCGCCGCCGCGCGCGCCTGTTGCATGTGAACATCAAGTATAACGGTGTGGCGCAGACCGGGTCGGTCCTGTTGCTGGGTGCAGCGCAGAGGATACGACTTTGGCCCGGTCCCGTGGCCAAGCTGGGCCAATGCCGGCACAGTCGCGACCTTGACGTTCAAGGGATCGTCGATGTGTCGGACCTGTTGGTCTCGGATCTGAAGCGCAGCGCGGCAAACCGTTATGAACCGACCCCTGCGCTTGAGTTTCGCCACGTTCTGCAATCCCTGAAGCTGCCGTACGAGCAGTATGACTTTGTGGATTACGGGTCTGGCAAGGGTGCGATATTGGCCGCGGCTGCGCGTTATCCGTTTCGTCAGGTAACGGGTATTGAATTTTGCGCGAACCTGCACGCAAATGCACAACGAAACATCGCGGCCTTGAAAACCCGCGCGACAGATCAAATCGTATCGGTTCTGGCCGACGCACGGGATTATACGCCGCGCCCCGGTCCGCTTATTGTCTATCTCTATAACCCGTTCAACTATGACATCATGGGACCGGTGCTTGAGAACTGCATTCAGGCTGCGCAGCATTCTGATCGACCCTGCTACCTGATGTACAAGAACCCGTTTCTGCGCGACCGGTTGGATGCCCACCCTGCCCTTGAAAAAGTTCGCGAACCTTTCGGCGGGTCATGGGCGGTGTATCGGTTCAGTTCGGGTCGGCAGTCCCAAGCGCCGCAGTCAGTTCGGACATGATCAAGCTGATGTGACCCCTGTCCAGATGCTGACCACATGGCAGTGACAATACGTGATCTTTCAGAAATTTCGCATCATCAAAGCCATCCCAGTTCAGCTTTTGATTATAGCCTGACCACCACGGGGTGGCGGCGATCCCGCGCGCAGAAAGGCGCGCCGCCAAAGCATCGCGGTCTTCAACAAGAACAGGATAAGACAACGGGCACGCCGTTTCGGGCAGCGTCGCATAAAGCGGAGCTATACCCGCAGTATCTGACAGAAGGGTTTGATAAGTCTGGTAATTCTCGCGCCTACGCGCACGAGTCTGTGTTGGATTGAACGTCTCAAGGGCGCGTTTGGTAAAGCCGCTGATCCGACTGCTCCGCAATGCGGGGTCGAAGTAGTAACCCGGCGGCATGTCGATATGTGGGCCCGGCTCTGCAAAGGTGGTCGACACAGCTCGGCCCTTGCGCCGCCACATCGCCAGCTTTCGAAGTGTACGCGGACCCAAGACCGCCTCCAGCCCCATTCGGATATACGGTTTGCGCAGCAAAGATGCCGGTGGTGGTTGATCAAACGGGCGTTGGAAATTCAAACCATTTGCGTTCAGCACGATCGCGCCGCCCGCCAGAACAGGAAAAAGCTTGTAGAAGCAAAAGACACTGACATCACCGGCAAACCCCTCGGCGGGATTGTCACCACTCAGCAGGCTCAGTGCGCAATCTTCGATCAGAAACAGCCCGTGTTCATCGCAAAGCGCACGAAGCGCGGAAGTATCGGGTTGCAGCATTCCGAAATAATGGATCAGGTAAATCGCCTTGGTCTTTGGTGTGATACGACGCGCGATATCCGCCAGATCTGGGCATGTCCGGCGATCAACACGATAGAACGCGATGTCCAGCCCGGCGTCCAGCAGAGGATCAAGTTCGGACCCACAGTTATAGGCAGGGGCAAGCACCCCATCGCCCGGCTGTAGGCCCAGAATATCACAGGCTTCACGCAGGGCTGTGCGGGTGTTGAAACTATAGGCCACGCGACGCCCGTCGAACAACGGCTCCAACCCGCCATCGGGGTCGCGCGACAACAAGGACCACGACGACGGCGTGGGGTCGGCGCAGTCCAGATGCTGGCGCGTCAGGTCAGTCATCATCCAACCCTTTCAGCGCCCGATACCGGCGTCTTGCAGCAGCTTTCAGCACCTCTTTGCCATTGCCGGTCACATGCAGGAAGCGGTTTGAAATCCGACTGCGCTCACCAACCCGAATGACCGCTTTCGGGGCGAGTTCGGATTTGTATTTATAGATGTTGTATTTCTTATCCGACTTGTCGGTCGTTTCGACATACCCTTCGACATCCATATGAACGCATCCCTTGGACCGCGCCCAAATCATTCCCTCCAGCCATAAAAGCGGCGAAATCCTGAGGTTCTTCAGTGCGTGCAGCAGCTCGGTTTCCGTGGTGAAGTGACGCCCATGGGCGGTATGAGTGCTGCGATACATCAACAACCCGCTGATAAAGGCGTCGTCGCTGAACGCGCCCAGCAACATTCCTATGTCACCGGCTTTATAAATGTCATCGAAGCTCTGCAAAAAACTGTCTTCGGCCAGCGCAATCAAACCACGCCCCACACGAAGGCGGTTCAAACTGTGCAGGAACTCCGCGGCGCCATCAACTGTGGTGATCGGTCTGATCGTGACACCGGCACGTTCTGCCCGCCGCACCTCGCGCCGTGCACTTTTTGAAAACCGCGACATGATCACATCCGGCTCAGGGTCGATGTCGATCAGCCCGGTGTCGCGGAACACGCCATCACTGGACAGGGAAAAGTGATTGCCTTCTAGCAGCTTATGAAGCGTCCGCGCGTCATCCTCAAGCCAATAAGGCGTGATCCTGACGCGTCCGATCCGCGCAAACTCCGGATGGGCAAAAGCTGCATTCAGGAACGAGACCATCGTCGCGGCATCGTTGCAAACCGGTCCGCTCAGGAAGATGGCATCGCGATAACGGGACGCCAGATACGGGTGCCGGGTGCGTGACAACAAACCGACCCCGGTCAGCGCCCCGTCGATACGGCCCAGCACGAACAGAACATCCGCCCCGTCGATACGTTCGGTCGCCGCAAAGCGATGGTCCTGACGTGGGTGCTGAAACGGGGACGAGGACAGGAATGTATCCCACTCTGCCTTTTGCTCAGGCCTCAGTTCCTGCACACATTCGATGTCCATAAAGGATCCCGATAATAAACGAAGATCGACGCAATATCGTCGCATTCAATTGAAATTGTAGGCCAGACAGTAGATACCAGACCCTGTAACGCGCTTTCAGATCATTATATCAGCCTATGTAGCGTAAAATAATAGATATTTGGTTGTTGTTTAAGAGATACTTTTCGAATGAAGTCTGTTCAGACCCCTAGTGCCACGAATGATGGCCCGTTTGACGTTTCGGTCATCATCGTGAACTGGAACACCTGCGATTTGTTGCGGGATTGTTTGCAGTCGATCATCGACCAGACCGAAGCCTCGTGCGAGTTGATTGTCGTCGACAATGCCAGCGCGGACGGATCGGCAGATATGGTAGCCGCAGAGTTTCCGAATGCTGTCCTGATCGCCAATACGGAAAACAACGGGTTTGCGGCGGCAAACAACCAAGGACTGGCAGTCGCGCGCGGGGCGCATGTGCTGCTTCTGAACCCGGATACGATCATTCTAGATGGTGCAATCGACAAGATGCTGGCCTGGCTTGCGCGGCACCCGGATGTGGGCTGTGTCGGCTGTCAGGTGATGGAAGGCCCGGAGGTGATTCAGCGCACGGGTTTTGCCGAACCGGGTCTGATGAACCTGTTGATCGTCAGTCTTGGCCTGATGCGGCTGGACGGCATACATCCGTTCTTTGGCCGCCCATGGTACACCGATTGGGACCGTAAGTCTGAACGCGACGTCGATGTGGTGTCGGGCATGTTCATGCTGGTCCCTCGTCATGTGCTGGACAAGGTTGGCCCGCTGGACGACGCCTATTTCGTATATTCCGAGGAAGCCGACTGGTGCTATCGCATTCGTCAGGCCGGGTGGCGGTGCGTGTTCACCCCCGAAGCACAGATTATCCATCTGGATGGTGGATCGAAAAGCACCTCGCAAATCCGGTCACGCATGTATGTGCAGATGCAGAAAAGCCATCTGATCTATTCGCGCAAGCACCACGGTAGACTAGGCTATCTGGGGGCCAAGCTGATCTATATCCTGTCGGCGGCCTTGCGGCTGGTGGTATTTGGCGCGCTGCGACTTGTGCGCAGCGATGCCGAGACCAAAGCCAAAGTGCGCCTGTCGCTGGCTTCGTTGCAATATCTGCTTCTGGGCAAGGAGCCGATGTCCTGATGGCGGGCTTCGAACACGAATGGCTGGACGACCCCGATGCGGCGCTGGCGCTGGCGGATGAATGGGAGGCGTTGGCCGACCAGACCGGCGCTGACATCTATCTGACACCGGGGTGGTTCGGTGTCTGGTGGCGTCATTTCGGGCAGAAGCGGCGCTTTCGATGTCTTGTTCTGCGTCAAGACGGTGCGCTCGTCGGGATCCTGCCGTTCAGCATCGAACGCATTTGGGCCGGGCCCGTGCCTCTGAAGCTGGCCCGGCTGGCAGGAACCGATCCGCATTGCCTGATTTTCTCGCTGCCCGTTCAGACAGAAGCTCTGGGTGCCATTTGGACCACCGCTTGCGCGGGGCTTCTGGACACTGGACTGGCAGATGCGATCAGCCTGACACCAGTCTCTGACCTGTCGCAAATGCTGGATACTGCCCGTGCCTGCGCTGATCTGCCAAGTGTCGATGTCACCGACCAATCCGCTGGTGCGCATACAGTCTTTGACCTGCCGGGTGATTTCGACAACTACCTTGCCAGCCTGTCCAAAAAACGGCGCAGTCAGTATCGCCGCGACGTAAAAGGGTTAGAGGCTGCGTTTGACATGACCACTCGCGTGGATGTGCCGGACGCCGACGCGTTTGCCGCATTCATCACCTTTCACAACATCCAGTGGCAGGCCATCGGCAAGGGCGGTCATTTCTACGATTGGCCCGGCAGCAGCGCGTTTTATCAGGAACTCTCCGACACGTTGGAAGACAAGGAACAGGTGCAGTTTCACACCCAGATGGGCAAAGACGGGCCGTTGGCGACGCAATTCGCCTTGGTTGCTGGGCAGACCTGCCATTGGCGCCTGCCCGCCCGAAGTCTGGACGACACTGCCGACAAGTTGAGCATTGGCAAGGTCGGTCTGGTGCAAATGATCGAAAGCATGATCAAACAAGGCGTCACTCGGATCGAAGGTGGGATGGGCAGCTATCCCTATAAGCTGTCTTATGGGGGCCGGATGGTGGATGTTCATCGCATCATCCTGTCACGCGCCGCTGGTGGCACCCGACTACGCCTGAAACTGCTTTTGAAATGGGCCGAACTGGTCAATTTCGTGTATTACAGGCTGTGGTTCATCAAGCTGGCACCACGCATTCGGGCGCGCACCGGAATGGGGTTTCACGCCTTGTCCCGCCACTGGATCAAGACGCGGATATAGGGGCTTACATGGTTACCACACGCTATATCGCGGCTGAAGACTGGCCGGACATCTCGCGCCGGTTTCGCGACCTGAGCTTCGAGCAAAGCCTGACTTATGGGCAGGCCGCCGCCAATCGGATCGGCGGGCAGTTGAAGTTTCTGGTCGTCGAAGAGGGCGCGCAGATCATCGCGGCCACCAGCGTGCGACTGAAAACCATCCCGGGTCTCGGACGCGGCATTGCATGGATCCCCTCCGGCCCGTTGGTGTTGCCGGTATCTGGTGTTGATCCGGACAACGCACGCCTGCAATCTATCCTGACCGTGCTCCGCACCCAGTTATGCGACGCGGAAGGTCACGTGCTGCGCCTGCGGTTTCCGGGGATTGCATTGCACGACAAGAACAAAATGGACCCTCTGGCCGCCACTTGCGGCTATCGCCCGACCGACAAAGTGCCTTCGTATCAATCCTTCGCAATGGATCTGCACAAAGATCACGACACGATGTTGAAGGATCTGATGGGCAAGTGGCGCACCGACCTTCGCTATGCGTGGAAATCTGATCTTTCACTGGATTCGGGTTACTCCCCTGATTTGCAAACGCGGTTTCTGCGACTGTTTGAGGACATCCAGAAAGAAAAAGGCTTTCAACCGGATATCACGCCCGAGTTTCATTTTGCCCTGTCGGGTGATGATCTGCGGTATGACATCCTGATTGCGACAAAGGATGACGAGGATCTGGCCGGGATCGTGATCGGCTCTTCCGGCAAGGTGGCGACTTATCTGTTCGGCGCAACGGCTGATGCAGGGCGTCGTTTGCGCGCCGGGTTCTTCCTGACATGGGAAGGTATCAACCTGTCACGCACACGTGGGCTGGACTGGTATGATCTGGGCGGCGTGGATTTCGACGCAAACCCTGCTGTGGCAAGGTTCAAGGATCGAATGAACGGCACCCCCATCGATGCTGCCGGCCCGTACGAGGCCCGACCGTCACAGCCATGGTCCGCGCTGGTGCTGGGGCTTGAGGCCGCCTATGGTCGCCTGAAAGGACGTGGCTAACATGACCGTCGGCATCATCTTTCACGGCATCGGGACCCCCAAACGCGCCCTTGAACAGGACGAGGCGCCCTATTGGATCAGCGAAGATCAGTTCTGCCGCGTGCTGGACATGATCGCCGCCCTGCCCGACCCCAACCAGATCAGAATCAGCTTTGACGATAGCAATATCTCGGACATTGAGGTCGGATTGCCGGAACTGACTGCGCGGGGTTTGGTGGCAGATTTCTTCGTTCTGACCGGGCGAATTGGTCAAGCCGGGTCGCTTGACGCGTCCGACATTGTCACGCTGCAAAATCAGGGTATGACCATTGGCAGCCACGGGGTCGATCACATGAATTGGTCCACCCTGCCCGCAGACAAACTGCACCACGAACTGACGGCTTCGCGCGCCACATTGGAACAGATTTGCGGCCAGACCGTGGCCACCGCTGGCATTCCGTTCGGCGGCTACAACGCGGCTGTTTTGAAAGCCTTGCGCCAAACCGGTTATACCTGTGCCTATTCCAGTGATTGCGGGACCATGGACCCCAACGCGTTCCTGCGGCCACGGGCGTCGGTGCAGGGCAAGATGTCTGACGCCGATTTCCGCGCGCTGATCGCGGGTCATTTGTCCATCAAACGCAGAATGCGCCGCTTCATCGGGATGACCCGCAAGCGGCTGACCTAACCTGTCGGATCAGCACCTTTTCTTGGGATCATGCCCGTTTGGAAAGCGCGTATAGGGCATGTGATCTCGGCGCGGCGATTGTGAGCCCGTGTTGATCCGGCGCGTTTTCGACGTTTCCTTGACCTTGGGTTCAACGGTAAGATCGCGGGCCAGAACCGGCGCGTCCCCGCGAATACGTGTCACCGCTGGCCTGCGCCTGCCCGGTGCTTCTTCCGCCTCGTCGGTTGCGGATGGCCCCTCGGGTTTGGTGAAAATAAACCAAACCCCGCTGCCCAACATAAAGAAGGTCCAGGAATAGATGTTGGTCCACACATGCACAGTAGACAGCGTGAAAGTCATTCCGATGAACGAGAACATATAGGCCCGGCGCAAACGCCATGTCAGCGGGTCCGCGTCCACCTTGGCAAACGCAATGCGCAGAATAATCTCGAAAAAACCCAGGACCAGTAGGATGAAGCCCGGAATGCCAAACTGCATGGCAATCAGAAGCCAGAAATTGTCCACGGTGCTGGCATGCATCCATCCGGGCCGCTTCCAATCATTCAGACCCAACCCGAAAACCGGGTTGTCCCAGACATTCTGAATCCCATGTTCAAAGATCAACCCCCGCCAATAGGCGTTGTGCGGCGAGAAAGTCGCATAGCTCATAAACACCCGGATGGGCGTGCGGTTCGACAGAAGGTCAATGGTGATATAGGCCAGCACAATCAGCGACAGAAGCAACATCCACCGTGATTTGAGCTTATTGAACATCGCCGCCCAGATGATCAGCCCGATTTGTAACGCCACCGGCAACAAAGCCCCACTGGACAGTGAAAGGAAAACCCCCGCGCAGATCAGACCCGTGGTCAGATAGCGGCGAAAATTACCCCATTCACCCTTCATGCCAACTACGCAAAGCGCGAAGGCAACCGAACAAAACAAACCATAGTGAATCGGGTGGGCAAAGACGACCTGCGCCCGATCAAGTCCCATCCGCGATTCCATCACGATATTTTCAAGACTGAACAAGCCCGGCAGCTTGGCAATCATCTCGATCGCGATAGGCCGCGCGGTCTTGGCTTCGAACAGTGCAAGCGGCAGCGTCAGGATGATTATGACAAACAACACCTTCCAGACGGCCATCAAAACCTGTGGCGACCTGACATAAGCACGGGCAAGGATATAGCCGCCCAGAAACTCAACCGCGTTGGATCCGATGAACTGAACCGTCCGGTCCGGGTTGTTGACTTGCAAGGCAACCGCAGCCCACCCCATGTGCAAGAAGAACAGAAAATCGGCGAATACCAGACGGCCGTATTTGCCGCTCATCAAGTTGATGGTCAGGGGGACGATCATCACCAACAAAAATGCGCGGACACCGTTCAGAAGCACCGGTCCAGCATAGAACTGAAACGGGACGACGACCATGATCAGGTAGAACAGCACCGGCAAGGGCAGAACCCTTTTGGACTGGTTTGCGGCACTGAACGATTGCGGTGCGATTTGGTCGGCTGTGGCCACGGTATTGGAGCCCTGTAAAATTGACCTGCACCCTCGGTTTTGGGTGCTGACTTAAATAATTAATATAACGTTTGTGCAGGAACTACGCCACCACGGCCTGAAAAGCAAAGACCATGTGTGCATTGCAGACCGACACACAGGGAACTGGTCGCTTCGAAACAAAAACGACTCGGACCGGTTTGGGGAGGAACAGAAAGAAACGCCGCGTTGATTGCGTGCCTCTGCGGCAGCAAACGGACCAAGTAGATCATGCGATCTTTGCTAACAGTTCATTGTTTTTCTGACACTTAACGCCA
>NZ_JALKBF010000003.1 GCF_023016085.1 Aliiroseovarius sp. F47248L
CATGGGGTATCGAGGCCGGCATCTTCGACTTCAGCTTTCAAAGCGTGGTTCATCTCGTCCCGTATCCATGACCTGTCCTAACGAGAAACTGACCAAGTTTGCAGATCAAGTCAATAAATAAATAAGAGTGAATTAATAATGCGGAAGGTGCCACACCGATCATTGACGGTTAGGAGGGTTACGACATCAGGATGAGATTTCATGGCTGCGCTGCCGCTTAAGAGCCAGCAGCGTGGCAAGTGGGCCGACGATTTCGAAGAAGACTGTGGCCGCGATGGTCAGTGTCATGATCGGTGCAGCCCAGTGTGGGAAGGTTTCGGCAGCAACCAACGCCATTCCGACCGCCACCCCTGCTTGTGGCAGAAGGGCAGGGCCATAGATATGTACCTGCGAAGGGGGGACGCCGCCAATTCGCGCACCGATCTCACCGCTGACCAGCCGTGCTGCGATACGAAGCACGACATATGCAAGGCTGATCCAGCCAAGCGTCCAAAGTGCATCCAGTTCAAGTGTCGCACCGGCGAGAAGAAAGAACAGCAGCATGAACGGCCATTCGATATATTCAATTTCGTGAAAAGCGTGGTCGTGATGGCGGGCCAAATTTGCGATCATCGCGCCTGCGGTCATCCCGGCCACGAGGAACGACACCTCCAGCCAGATCGCAAGACCCGCGGTCAGGAAGACGACGCCGATTGCTTCGGTCTGAAGTGGTTCACCCTCTTTCAGGCGTCCTGTTAGGAAGGCCGACGGGATGCCGACACACGCACCAAGCAGAATGCCGCCACCAATATCGCGACCGGCCCCCATGAGCGGGGCGGCCCATCCGCCGGACTGATCAACAAGCGCCAAGCAAAGGCTGAACATCAAAAGCCCCCAAACATCGTCAATCGCAACGATGCCGCTGAGCGTTTCAGTGAACCCGTTGCGCACACCTGATTGCCGTATGACATCTGAAATTGCCGCCGGATCGGTCGCCGTGGCAATCGCCCCAAGCAAAAGCGCAAGGCCAGGATCAAGCCCCAAGGCTGTAAGACCGCCCCAGACAATTGCCGTCGTTCCGAAAACGATGCTGAGCGATATTGAGGAAATGGCACGGCCATGGCGCAACATGTTTTCGCGGGTCAGTTCCCCGCCAAGCAGGAACGCCACCATGGTCAGCGCCACGACAGAAATCGGCTCGAACAAGTCGGTGACAGATCCGTGCAGAAGGTCCAGACCGGACGGCCCGACAAGAAGGCCAAGAAGCAACAGCATGGTGACACGCGGCAATCGCGTGATGTGGCCAACTTTATCTGCCAGCAAACTGCCAAGAAAAAGCACGCCAAGCGTGATCAGCAACAGCGCCTGTTCCATCGCGTGCGGTCCCTCGTGTCACGTCGTGCCTTTGGCCCGGCGTACCGGGCCAAAGGGTTGATTACCTCAGCAGATCGAGACTGCCCATATCAATACCCAACGGGCCGCTTAGATCCTCGATCGAGTCATAGAGGAGCTCGAGGGCGTAGTGTGGATTATGCGCATAGTTGCCCGGGTCCGATGTGACCAGTTTCCAGTTGTAAGCGGCGCGCAGGCTGCGCGGTGTCCAACCGTTATAGGCGACCGGCTTGCCTTCGGCCTGGTCGACGACGCCATCCCCGTTCGCATCCGTGAAGAAGTAAGGATACCGGTTCCCATCGTAAACCATCGGCACACCTGTCACGTCTTTTGCATAGGATTTGACCGTATCCAGCAAGAGCGCCGCGTTCGCCTGAATGTCAGAGCGGATACCAACCGAGGTGTCGCCAGTGCCGGAGTAGCTTTGGCGCGAGATACGGATGTCCTGCATGCTGTCAGCCTGGTGGCAGGTCAGGCAAGGCTCGAACGCGATTTCAAGTGTATGTGGCTCGTGGCAGGAGTTGCAGGTCGAAACCGGTCTGGCGTGGAAGAACCGGCCTGAATAGTCGCGCCCATCATAGTGATAACCTGCACCACCATATCCGCCCAGCCATGTCGCGGCAGCGGTGGCATAGTGTGGGTTGACGAAACGCAGCTCGGCGTTCGGAGTGTCTGTGTCCATATCGGCGATGGCCTTGCTGACGGTCACGCCTGCAGTTCGGCCTTGGTGACAGGTCATGCAGGAAGCCTCGACCCCTTGGACGGGATGCATCAGGCCGCTGGGGAACTGTACTTCGGTGATTTCGGCCAATCCGGCATTGTGGCAAGTGCCGCAATCCACGACGCCGCCAATGTCGATCGGGTTCTCAATGACGCCGGGTTTGCTGCCGTCCAGACCGTGAAATGCACGAAACCCCTCGCCCGCGTGGCAGGTGGCGCAGGCGGGTTGAATTTCTTCGTCCTCGTCCCAGTGGCGAAAGGCTTCGGCTGCGGCGTCGGCATGGCCTGATCGAAACCAGTTCGCAATCGCCTGGCTGTTTTCAACTTTGATATCGGCGGCGTTGAACGGCCCCGATTTTGGAAGCGCAAATGGAATGTCGGCTTCCTCTGCCGCAGGATCGCTATTCGTGGTTTGACCCAGCGCAACGTGGCTGCCTGCAAGGGTACTCAAAGCTACCAAGAATGCTGAAAAACATATGAGTGTTGGATATTTAGACCTCATGACTGATTCCCCGTTGTAATTGAAATGATCTTCTTTCAAGCTACTATGAGTATGCTATCGTCGCATTGATGTAAGTCAGAACTGGAAGTCGCGCTGTTTGTTCGCGCCCTTTCGACGCAGGAGAGAGGTCATGAATGCTCTCAAGTTTGGGTCCGGCCTGACCCCGGCATTCCCATCGCCTCGGATCAGCGCGCTGGAACCAACAGATGTGATCACTCAGGAGGCCGGGATACGGACGCCATCCGGCCTGTCGCTTCGTGTCAATCCGTTGGTGCGCGAAGGTGACATCGTTTCGCAGGGTGCGGCGGTTGCCTGTTTGCGTGACATCCCCGACGTTCAATTCGTGGCCCCTATGCCCGGACGCGTCGCCCGGATATCGCTTCGGCCCGGGCGCAAGTTGTCAGAAATCGTATTGTTCCATGAAGCAGGCGGTGACGTGGTGCGACACAAATGCGCCGATGTGGATACAGAGGTAGGACTTCGCAAGCTCATGAAAGCCGCCGGTGTGTGGCCGTGGTTGCGGCGACGACCGTTTGGCGGCATGCCGCCAGCAGGTGAGCGACCTGCGGCGATTGTTGTGATGGCGATGGATACCCGACCTTTCGCCCCTGATCCGCGCCTAGCGCTGGAGGGGCGCGAGGGTGCCTTCGCACGCGGCCTTCAGGCATTGACGATGCTGTGCGACGGCCCCGTGTTTGTCTGTCAAACTGCTGGACCTGCATTGTTTGAACAGGGGCTTAGCGGCGGGCAGGTGCGGTCCGTTGATGGCCACGCCCGCCATCCGCACGGATCGGCCGGTTTTCGGGTTCATGACCTTGCACCGGCCACGATTGAGACGCCCGTCTGGGATGTTCACGCCGAAGATGTTGCGGCACTGGGCGATCTTCTTGTGACTGGTGTCTTGCCGATGTCTCGTCTTGTGCGAGTTGCCGGTGAGGGATTGCGCGAAAGTCGGTTGATCCGGACCCAGCCCGGCGCTGATCTGCGCGAACTGACGCTTCGCGCTCAGATCCCCGGCGCAAATGCTTTGCTGTCCGGGTCGCCGCTGGACGGACATGAGGCCCAGTGGCTAGCCCCGCGCCACAGGCAGGTGACGGTTCTGCCCCGCTCGCCCAAAGGTGCACCGCAACACTGGTTGGTCTCGGCGCTTACCCGGTCGGGCCTGCCCAAGCCGGTGATCCCGACCGCGGCATTGACGCAAGCGTTTGGCGCAGCCTTGCCAGCCGTTGCGATGGTGCGTGCGCTAAGTTCGGGTGACGACGAAATGGCGATGAAGCTCGGCGCGCTGTCGTTGCTGGAAGAGGATCTGGGGCTGGCCGATTACATCTTGGGAGGCGATGCCCACATGGCCAAATTGTTGCGTGGCATGTTGGATCGTGTCCAAACGGAGTTTGCGCCATGATCAAAGGGTTGTGGGATCGCGAAACGGTTGCGCTGTTGCTGCTGGCGGCGGTTATGCCACTCGCGCTGTTCTGGCTTTGGTATGGTGGTGCACAAGCTTTGGCGGCGTTTGGGCTTGCCGCTCTCTGTCTTGCCGTTTGGAGCTTGGTGTTCATGCTCGCGCGGGCACAGCCGCCATCTTTTGCCTTTCTGGTGACGTCATTGGCCATCGCAATGCTGGCGCCCGAAAATTTGGGCGTGTTCCGGCTGGTGCTGGGGATCAGTTTCGGCGCCGTGATCGGTGAACTTGTCTTTGGCGGTTGGGGGCGAAATGTCGTCAACCCGGCGGCCGTCACGCTGTCATTTCTTGGCTTCGGCTTTCCCGGGTTTGCGTGGCCGGGCTTTGATGATCCCGTCATCTGGGCGTCAATCCCGGCGGCGCTGATTGGCGTTGCGACCGGCGTTATGCCCGCTGCTGTTTTTGGCGGTGCACTTTTGGTCTTAGGCGCTGCGGCGATGTTTGGTGCCCCTGTTGAAGCCGTATTGCCTTCAGCGGGTATCGTTCTTGTTCTTCTTGTCGCCGATCCGGTGACGAGTGCCACGACAACCATTGGCCGATGGTTGAACGGCGCGCTTTATGGCGGCCTTGTGGTCATGTTTGCAGCCGGATGGAGCGGAGCAGCCCCCATACAGATGGCGGTCGCGGCGGCGCTTTTGACGTCGTTGGCTGCGCCACTTTTGGATGAAATCGCAATCTCGCTTTGGATCGCGCAACGCAGGAGGCGTCATGGCCGAAACTGACTGGAACCCTTGGCGCCGTTTTCTTGCCTCGCCAAACGAAAGCCGAACCAAGACGATCATCGTGGCCTTCCTTGTGTCGGCAGTTTGCGCTGTTCTGGTCAGCGGTGCCACGGTTATTCTAAGGCCGATCCAGACGGCAAACCGTGCAGCGGAAGAGCAAGCGCGGATCAGCGATCTGGTGCGCGGCATTCCCGGTATGGCAGCCCTGCTTGAGACGTCGGGCGGCACCCTGTCGACCGTCGTGATCGACCTTGAAACGGGCCGCGCCGCCGAAGGTGTCACGCGTGAAACGCTTGACACTGTGCTGGCCGATCAGGCCAACTGGACCGCTTTGGATGCCAGTGCTGATCTTTCCGGGCTGGGCCAGCGGCCGAACTATGCACAGATTTTCCTGCTGCGAGACAGCGAAGGTGTTTCGCTGGTGTTGTTGCCGGTGACGGGTCAGGGCTATGGCGGTCGGATTGATGCGATTGTTGCCGTCCATGGGGACATGAATACGATAGCCGGCATGGCGATTACCCAGCATTCAGAAACCCCGGGGCTGGGTGGCCGGATCGAGGATCGGTCATGGCTGGAAAGTTTCCCCGGCAAGTTGATCCGTGACGACAGCGGTGCAGTGCAGTTCAGTGTGGCCCGCGGCGATGCGGCGAACGAATATCAGGTTGACGGTATCACCGGCGCGACCCGCACCGGGGGAGGAATGACCCAGATGATGCGGTTCTGGATGGGACCAGATGGCTACGGCCCGCTGCTGGACGCCATCGCACGGGGGGAGTTCTGACCCATGCCCACGCGCACCTCATTCTGGACCACGCTGACTGATCCGCTGATCCGGCAGAACCCGGTTACATTGCAGATCCTTGGGATCTGCTCGGCGCTTGCAGTCACGACATCGCTGGCCACGGCGTTGACAATGTCGGTGTCGCTGACCGTTGTGTTGACGCTGGCGGCAGGTGTGATCAGCGTAATCCGCCGGCACATCCCGGACACGATCCGCCTGATCGTCCAGATCGTGATTGTCGCCTCGCTGGTGATTGTGATTGACCAGATCCTGCAAGCCTATTTTGCCGAGATTAGCCGCGCGCTTTCGGTCTATGTCGGGCTGATCACCACGAACTGTCTGGTCCTTGGTCGCACCGAGGCCTACGCCCGCTATCACGCGCCACTGCCATCGATGGTCGATGCGTTTGGCAATGGGCTGGGATATTCTCTGGTCCTGATCATCATCGGTGCGTTCCGCGAGCTTTTCGGGCGGGGACAGTTGTTCGGTCATCAGGTGCTACCGTTGGCCGATGACGGGGGCTGGTTCACACCGCTGAGTCTGATGCTGCTCGCACCGTCTGCTTTCTTCCTGCTGGGGGGGCTGGTCTGGGCCGTGCGATCGGTGTGGACCGAACAGGCCGAACCGCCTGAGCATACGCCCCCCTTGCGACCGGAGATCGTGGAATGAGCGACGCCTGGTCCTTTTTCCTGTTCGCGGCGTTTGTCGACAACATGCCGCTGACCCTGTTTCTGGGGTTGTGCACGTTCCTTGCCCTGTCGCGCCGCACTGAAAGCGCGATCGGGCTGGGCATCGCCATGACGGGTGTCTTGGGGGTGACGGTCCCTTTGAACAACCTGATCTACAACGGGCTTCTTGCCCCCGGCGCATGGGGTTGGGTGGGGCAGCCTGACCTTGATCTGTCATATCTGGCGCTGATTGCCTTTATCGGCGTGATTGCAGCGACGGTGCAGCTTTTGGAGATGTTGCTTGATCGGTTCTTTCCGACCATTCACGCCGCATTCGGTGTCTTCCTGCCGCTTCTGACCGTACAATGTGCGATCCTTGCGGGTAGCCTTTTCATGGTCGAACGCAACTATACCCTTGGTCAGTCGGCCATTTTCGGCGTGGGCAGCGGGTTTGGATTTGCTGTGGCCGTGGTCATGCTCAGCGCTATCCGCACACGCCTTTCCTATGCGGATCTGCCTGCGGGTCTGCGGGGGCTTGGCATCGCGTTTATTCTGACCGGGCTTATGTCGCTAGGCTTCGCCTCGTTCGCGCAAATGGCGGCAGCACCATGAGCGAGATCGTCCTTGGCAGCTTGATCATCGCGGCCCTCGTGGTGGGGTTGGCAATCGGCCTTCTGGTCGCGCGCAGCAGGCTGGTGCCGAAGGGGGCCATCAATGTGACCGTCAACGGCGCGCGGCAGATTGCAGCGCAGCGGGGGGCCAAGCTGTTGGGCGTTCTGCATGGTGCGGACATTCGTATTCCGGCGGCCTGTGGCGGGTCGGGCACCTGCGGGCTTTGTCGTGTTACGGTCACGGGCGAAGGTGCCGGAGAGCCGCAGGCGACCGAACGCGGTGTTCTGTCGCCAAAAGAACGCCGCGCTCATATGCGCCTTGCCTGCCAGGCCACGCTGCGCGGCGACTGTGAAGTGAGCGTGCCTGACGACATCCTTAGCGCGGGGGGTGGTGTCGCGTGCAAGGTTTCCTCGACCCGAATGCTTGCCCCGCTTATTCGCGAGATCGTGCTGAATATACCCGACGATCACCCGACGGCCTTTCGGGCAGGCGACTTCATGCAGATCACCGCGCCCGCCTATCAGCTCGATTTTACCGGGTTGGACGTGGCGCCACAGTTTCGCGACGCATGGGAAATCAACGGGTGGGGCGGGTTGAACGTGGCGTCAGAAGTGGAAGTCACCCGGGCCTATTCGCTGGCCAGCCGGCCCAAGGATGTGGGGCGCGCAGTGTTCAATATCCGCCTAGCCGTGCCACCCGCCGGACGCGAAACCGAGGTTCCGCCGGGCATCGTATCGTCATGGCTGTTTTCACTGAAGCCGGGCGATATGGTCGATGTGTCTGGCCCGTTCGGCGAGTTCCACGTTCAGCCGACCGACCGCGAGATGATTTTTATCGGGGGCGGGGTGGGTATGGCCCCGCTGCGCGCGATGATCCATCAGGAGCTGGGGCGCGGCACCACCCGGCGTCTTCGCTACTTTTATGGCGCGCGCACCGCTGCCGATCTGTTCTATTCTGATGAGTTCGAGGCATTGGCGGCGGAGTATGCCAATTTTAGCTGGACACCCGCCCTGTCAGACCCGGCGCCGGGGGACCGTTGGATGGGCAAGACGGGGTTCATACATGAGATGCTTAAAGCAGAGATGAGCACCCACACCGCTCCGGAAGACTGCGAATACTACCTATGCGGCCCACCAGTCATGATCTCGGCTGTACTTGGCACGCTGGAACGGTTGGGCGTTGAGCCGCGCTCAATCTTCTTCGATGATTTTGGAGGCTAGGCAATGCACAATCTAGTATTGTGCCCGAAACTTTGTATCGCCTTGGGCGTGATCGTTGCGGCTTGCGTGTTCAAACGGACTTTGCATGCCTTTGCCATGTGGGATTTGATAAGTATCAGGTCATTAGGACCGGTTGGATTGACACACGGCTGCTTTGAATAAGGAGCTACAGCTATGGAAATCTTGTTTGCGATTGTCATCTTCGGCCTTGCGGCTGTTGGGTTGGGGCTGGGGCTTACCTTCGGACGAGATCCAGTGCGCACCAGCTGCGGGGCGTCTGCCGGTCTGCGCGAAGGACGCTGTTCGGACTGTCCCTTGCGCCATCGCGCAGAGGCTGCGGAGTCACAAGAATGAGCACGCATCGGGTTGCATCAATCATGCGCAGCGATGTCCCTATGCTTGCGCCTGACACACCGATCCGGCATGCGATTACCGTTCTGCTTGATGCACGTGCCGCCGCCGCCCCCGTGATTGGGGTCGATGGTGGGCTTGTGGGGATCCTGACCCAGAAGGACTGTTTCCGACCAGCTCTGCATGCAAGTTATCATCAGGAATGGACGGGTCGGGTGGCGGATCAAATGTCAGCAGATGTCATCAGCGTTGATGCCAGCGACGATATGATCCGTGTGGCAGAGATGTTCCTGACTCACCCGTATCGCGTCTTTCCGGTTATGGACGGCGCAACCGTCGTCGGGCTGGTGAACCGCTCAGATGTCCTGTCCTTCCTGTTGCGCGCGGGCTGAGGTTGAGGAATTTGGCGTGAACCATGCCTTCCACAGGTGATGCGCCTCGTGCCGGGTCTCAGTTTTCGCTGGAAGGTCGTCCGATAGGGGCTTACCTTCCAAAATATCATGGACAAGCCAGACTCGATCCTTTCCCTTCTTCCGGCCCGCTTGAAACAAGCGCGGCAAGCGCAGGGGTTGTCGCTGGACGCGGTGGCAAAATTGTCGGGCGTGTCGCGCAGCATGGTCAGCCAGATCGAAAGGGGCGAATCTTCGCCCACGGTGTCGACCCTTTGGAACTTGACCCGTGCCTTGCAGGTGGATTTCGCGGGGTTGTTAGAAGATCAGGCGCGCAGCCGGATCGAGGTGTTGCGTGTCGATGAAGTGCCGACAATCGAGAACCACGGGGATGGATGCACGATCCGTATCCTGTCACCGCCCGAAGACGCAGGGCGTCACGAGGTCTATGAGCTGCGCTTTGCTGATGGGGGTATGTTGGAGTCCGACCCCCATGCCTGTGGCACGAAAGAGAATCTAACAGTGATCGAAGGTATTTTGACTGTGACAAGCGGCGAGGCATCGAACCGTTTGAACACTGGCGAAACCGCGCGCTATGCCGCGGATGTGCCGCACCGATTGAAAGCAGATGGGCAGGCGCGGGCGTTTCTTGTTGTCAAAGGCGTTTGACCGGGCCTGAGCCGGTGGCCATCTCTCGTTATCCCGTATTGCGGAATGTTATCCGCTATAGTAGCAAGGTCGCGCATATCAGAGGAGCACCCCATGTCTGACCGTTTTCTCACCGATCTGGAATCCACGCTTGCCGGGATCGAGGCTGACGGCCTGATGAAGCGCGAGCGCCTGATCACGTCACCGCAAGGGGCTGAAATCTCGGTTGGTGACCGTGAGGTCATCAACCTGTGCGCCAACAATTATCTGGGACTGGCCGATCATCCTGACCTGATCCGTGCCGCACGCGATGTGATGGATGACAAAGGGTTCGGTATGGCATCGGTCCGGTTCATCTGCGGTACGCAGGATTTGCACCGCGAGCTGGAACAGAAGCTGGCGGCGTTTCTGGGGAAGGACGACTCAATTCTGTTTGCGGCGTGTTTCGATGCGAATGGCGGGTTGTTTGAACCGCTGCTGGGGCCAGAGGATGCGATTGTCTCGGACGCGCTGAACCATGCGTCGATCATCGACGGGATCAGGTTGTGCAAGGCGCGGCGCTTCCGTTACGCCAACAACGACATGGGCGATCTTGAGGCGAAGCTGAAAGAGGCGCGCGAAGGTGGCGCGCGGCATGTGATGATCGCGACGGATGGTGTGTTTTCGATGGATGGCTATCTGGCCAACCTGCCGGATATCACCCGGTTGGCAAAAGAATATGACGCGGTGGTGATGGTTGATGACTGCCACGCGACCGGTTTCATGGGGCCACACGGGGCAGGGACGCCGGATCACTTCGGCGTCGATGTGGATATCCTGACCGGCACGTTGGGCAAGGCGCTTGGCGGCGCGCTTGGCGGCTATATTGCCGGGCCGCAGCCGGTGATTGACCTGTTGCGCCAACGGGCGCGACCTTATCTGTTCTCGAACGCGCTCCCGCCCTCCATCGTCGCGGCCGGTCTAGAGGCGATCCGGTTGGTTGAGGAAGGCGCGGACCTTCGCACGAAGCTGTTTGAAAACGCGCGCTATTGGCGGGACGAGCTGAGTAAGCTGGGCTTCAAGCTGCTGGACGGCGAGCATCCGATCATTCCGGTGATGCTGGGTGATGCCTCCTTGGCACAGAAAATGGCGGCCGGGTTGTTTGACGAAGGCGTCTATGTCTCGGGCTTCTTTTTCCCGGTCGTGCCGCATGGACAAGCGCGCATTCGCACGCAGATGAGCGCCGCTCTGACCACCGAGCAGCTAGACCGTGCGCTGGCTGCGTTCGACAAGGTGGGTCGTGATTTGGGAGTGATCAAATGAGCCTGCCAAACACCATGAAAGCGTTGGAAAAATCCAAGCCCGAAGAGGGGCTGTGGATGGTGCAGGCGCCGGTGCCTGAAATCGGTCCGGACGACGTGCTGATCCGTATCAATGCCACCGGTATTTGCGGCACCGACATCCACATCTGGAACTGGGATGACTGGGCTGCTGCCACGGTGCCGGTGCCGATGATCACAGGACACGAGTTTGCTGGCGAGATTGTCGAGCTTGGCCGCAATGTCACCGGGCTTGAAATTGGTCAGCGCTGCTCGGGCGAGGGGCACGTGGTCGGAACGGAAAGCCGCCAGAGCCGGTCGGGAAAGTTCCATCTGGACCCGGGCACGCGGGGGATTGGTGTGAACGTGCAAGGGGCGTTTGCGGAATATCTGCGCCTGCCTGCGTTCAACGTTGTGCCGTTGCCCGATGATATCCCGGACGAGATCGGCGCAATCCTAGATCCCCTTGGCAACGCGGTGCACACGGCGCTGAGTTTCGATCTGTTGGGCGAAGATGTGTTGATCACCGGGGCCGGGCCGATTGGCATCATGGCGGCCGCTGTGGCACGTCATGCAGGTGCGCGTCATGTTGTGATCACTGATATCAACCCGGATCGCCTGAAGCTGGCCGAACATGTCTGTGCCAATATCCGTACGGTGGATGTGACCCGCGAAGACCTGCGCGATGTGATCAGAGAACTGAAGATGAAGCAGGGCTTTGATGTCGGGCTTGAAATGTCAGGCAGTCAGCAGGCGCTGGACCAGATGGTGGAGAGCCTGATCATGGGCGGCAAGATCGCGCTTCTGGGAATTCCGCCCGGCAAGTCCCCCGTCGACTGGTCGCACATCGTGTTCAAGGCGATCACCATCAAGGGCGTGTATGGCCGTGAGATGTTTGAGACCTGGTACAAGATGATCGCCATGTTGCAAAACGGGCTGGATGTGAGCCGGGTGATTACCCACCGGATGCCTGTGGACGCGTTCAAGGAAGGGTTCGCCGCGATGAAATCCGGCCTGTCAGGCAAAGTGGTGCTGAACTGGCGCTAGGGCCGCAGGCTATCTGAGCGGGATGGGCCGCTGTTCCTCGATCGCTTCCATTGCAAAATAGGATGTGACGGTCTCAAGCTCAATATTCCCGATCAGGCGCTTATAAACATCGTCATACCCGGCCATGTTGCCGACGACGATTTTCAGCAGGTAATCGTATTCGCCACCGATACGGAAAAAGTCGATCACCTCGGGGATGGCTGACACATGGTTGCGGAACTGGCGCAGCCAATCGGATGAATGGTGTCGTGTCTTGATCAGAGAAAAGACGACAAAGCCACCGCCCAGTTTTTCACGGTCGATCACCACGGTGCGATTACGTATTGCGCCTTTGGCCTCCAACGCTTTGAGCCGCCGCCAGCAGGCGTTTTGCGACAGTCCAACCTTGTCGGCCAGCGCCCGTTGGGACTGTGCCGCGTCGCGCTGAAGCTCTTCAAGGATGCGATAGTCAAAATGATCGAATTTAGGGGTCATATGGCGATTATATGACCCAATAAATGAATTACAACAGTAAAGAACTGTGAAGAAATTTGAATTTATTGCGTCATGATGGTTGGATAAAACTAGAGGATTACATGACCGCTCTCGACGATTTCAAGGTTGCGCTGAAGGGTGCTGACATCCACGAGCAGATCCGCAAAGGTCTGATCGGCGAGGATGTGCAAATTGACGGGCCCTTCGGGCCGAAGCCGCTGATCTATGCCGACTATGTGGCGTCCGGGCGGGCTCTGGCGCAGGTCGAGGATTTCATTCGCGACCGTGTGTTGCCCTATTATGCCAACACCCACACACAGGCGTCATTCTGCGGTGAATACATGACCAAACTGCGCGAGGCTGCGCGGGCCGAGATTGCCCGCCTGACCGGCGCGGGGCAGGGGATGAGCGTGGTGTTTACCGGGGCCGGGTCAACTGCCGGGATCAACCGGATCGTCGGCCTGCTGGATCTGGCCGCGTTGGTGGCGGACGGGAAGAGGGTGGTGGTTCTGACCGGCCCGTACGAGCATCATTCCAATATTCTGCCGTGGCGAGAAACCGGTGCCGAGGTGATTGAGGTTGCCGAGGCACAGGGTGGAGGCGTCGACATGAACGATCTGGCCCGCGCTTTGTGGGCGGCCAAAGGTGCGGTGCGGATTGTTGGCACCTTTTCGGCTGCGTCCAACGTGACCGGCATTCTGACCGATGCGGATGCGGTCACACGGATGTTGCGTGCCCATGGTGCGCTGGCGGTGTGGGATTACGGTTGCGCTGGCCCTTACTGCGAGATGGATATGAAACAGGGCAGCGATGCCCAGAAAGACGCTATCGTGTTCTCGGTTCACAAGTTTCCCGGCGGTCCCGGATCCAGCGGCGTCGCCGTGATCCGTGACGGGATCGCCCGCCGTGCCACACCGACTCTTCCCGGAGGCGGCACGGTCAGTTTCGTGTCGCCGTGGGGGCACGTCTATTCCGACAGTCTTGCGGCGCGGGAAGAGGGCGGCACACCAAACGTGACCGGCGACATTCGCGCCGCATTGGCAATGCTGGTGAAAGAGGCGCTGGGGCAGGATTGGCTGGACGGGCGGCAAGCCGAATTGCGGGCGCGCGCGATGAAGGTTTGGGCTGCCAACGACCGCATACAATTGCTGGGCAACCCCGAAGCAGACGCGCTGCCGATCTTTTCGTTTCGGGTGCGGGATGAGCAGGGAGCGCAGGTGCATCACCAGTTCTTTACCCGGCTTCTTAGTGACCTTACTGGTGTGCAGGCGCGTGGCGGCTGCGCCTGTGCTGGGCCTTACGGCCACCGTTTGCTGGGTCTGGGCAAGTCTGATTCGGATGCCACCATGGCGGCGTTGGAACTGGGCCAGGAAACCGCCAAACCCGGCTGGGTGCGGTTGAACCTTTCTGCCCTGATGACGGACGAGAAGGCAGAAATTATCATTCAGGCGGTGGACGATCTGGCGCGGATCGCCCAAGATTATGCGGCACAGTACAACGTCGATACCAGTACCGCCCGTTTCAAAGCCCAAGCCTTGCCCAAGGATACGCTTGCTTCATAACAAAACTCTGGCCTGTCCGCATCCGCGCGGATTGATCAGGTGTGACGGACATCGACACTTGAAGGACAACCAACATGACACATGACACAGACTCCCCAATAGATGGCCAAGGGCTGCCTGCATTGGAGGCGCGACTGCGCGAGGATCTTAAGTTCCTGTGCTGGCCCGGAAAGGACTGGGTGCCAACGCGTGACGGGGTCAGTGATGTGGTAATCATCGGAGGCGGCATGTGCGGCATGGTGGCGTGGCTGGCGCTGAAGACTGGTGGCATTCACAACATGCGGGTGCTGGACCGCAGCCCCGAGGGGTTGGAAGGACCATGGCTGACCTATGCGCGGATGGAGACTTTGCGCTCGCCTAAAGAGTTGACCGGCCCGGCATTCGGCCATGGTGCGTTGAGTTTCCAAGCGTGGTATCGCGCGCAATTCGGTACAAAAGAATGGGATGCGCTGGACAAGATTCCGCGCCCGATGTGGATGGAATACCTGCAATGGTATCGGCAGGTTTTGGACATCCCGACCGAGAACAACGTGGCCGTCGATCTGGTTGAACCAGAAGGGGATTTGTTGCGGCTGCACCTGTCCGGCGCGAAGGAGAAATCAATCCTGTGCCGCAAACTGGTTTTTGCAACCGGGCGCGATGGCACCGGGCAACCCAATATCCCCGGCTTCGTGCAGGGTCTGGACCGCAAGTTCTGGGCGCACAGTGCCGACGAGATCGACTTTGCCAATCTGAAAGGCAAGCGCGTGGCGGTGGTGGGCGTGGGCGCGTCCGCCGTCGACAATGCCGCCGAAGCGTTGGAACACGGCGCGACCGAAGTCCGCCACCTGATCCGTCGCAAAGAAATGCCGACCATCAACAAGATGATGGGGATCGGGTCGTTCGGGTTCACCGTGGGTTATGCCAGCCTGCCGGATGAATGGCGTTGGCGCTTCATGCAGTATTCCTTCTCCACGCAAACGCCGCCGCCGCATGGCTCGACCAACCGGGTCAGCCGTCATCCGAACGCGTATTTTCATTTCGGCAAAGCGGTGCAAACGACGGTCGAAAAGAACGGTGCGGTCGAAGTGGGGTTCGCCGATGGCGCGGCGTATGAGGCGGATTTCGTGATCCTTGGCACCGGCTTCACCATCGACCCGCTGTCGCGGACCGAGTTCGGCAAGGCGGCAACCAATATTCTGCTCTGGCAGGACGTCTACACTCCACCTGCGGATGAACCATCGCGCGATCTGGGGCGATTCCCGTATTTAAACGACGATTTCACCTTCCGTGAGAAGGTGCCGGGGACCGCAGCTTGGTTATCCAATGTCTATTGCTTCAACTACGGTGCGTCGGCCAGCCTGGGCAAGGTGTCGGGCGATATTCCGGGTATCTCGGAAGGCGCGAACTGGATGGCGCGCGAGATTGCAGCGAAGCTGTATGTCGAGGATGTATCCGAGCATTGGCAGGCGATGCTGGATTACGACAAGCCGGAACTGGATGGTAGCGAATGGGAACCCGCCGACCTGATCACAGAAAGTGAAAAGGGGGAGGTTGCCTGATGGCTTTAGATACGAACGCACTGCGACATGCAGGAATCGCGCCTGATGGTGGTTCGGCGGCTGCCGTCGAAGGGCGTGCCGCGATCTTCGAGATGACGCAGGCTGCAGAAGACGCCGTGTTGCGTCCAAAGGACGAAGGCCCGTGGTCGCATGAGTTGCGGGTAGCGCTGGCAGCGCGGATCGCGACGTTGAACGGAGAAGCGGACCTTGCCGCGCAATATGCCGACGGGGCATGTGCGTTTGCCGATCTGGCTGACCCGCAAAATGACGGGGCAGCGCAGGGTTTGGCCGAGGTTGTGGCGTTCATGGACAAGGTCGCAATTGACACGCGCAATGTTGTGGCGGCCGATATTTCGGGCCTGCAAGCGGCCGGGGTGGCGGATGCCGATATTGTGCGGCTGGCCGAATTGAACGCATTTCTGGCGTATCAGATCCGGGTGATTGCCGGGCTGCGGTTGATGAAGGGGGCGTTTGCATGACCAAGGTGATCACGAAATTCACCCGTAACCTCCCGCATTGGCAGCCGCGCGTGACGCCGGTTGACCTGAAAGAGGCCAGCGAAGAACAGTTGGACGCGCTGCAGGTCACGCCGTCGAACACCAAGGTATCGGAATATGTCCTGACCCTGGCACATGACGTGGAAAGCCTGAAGGTGCGTTCGCCGCTGTTCAATGCCATTATGTATGACAAGGGCGGGATGAGCCGGGCTGAACGGGAGCTGGGTGCGCTGGGTGCGTCGATGGTCAATCATTGCATTTATTGCGCCGCCGTTCATGCCGCGCGTCACGCCCAACTTGAGAAATCGACCGACGTGACCGACAAGCTGTTTCGCGATGGTGCCAAGGCAGATCTGAGCGAGCGCGACCGGGCAATCTTTGATTTTGCAGTGGCGCTGTCTGAGGCACCGTCACAAGCGGGGCCAGCGCATATGGACGCGCTGAAATCCGCCGGGTTGGACGAGGCCGAGGTGTTGGACCTGATTCTTTCTGCGGCGCTTTTTGGCTGGGCAAACCGGTTGATGCATGTGCTGGGAGATCCGGTGCGGTTGCCGGAAGCAGCAGTATAAACATATCCATTATAACAGATATGTATCTAATATAATGGTGTAGTAGTATGAGAAAGTTCACAAGCGAATCATTGGGGGTAATGTGAGCAAGACAGTAGGACTGGCGGGCGCAGGCTCAATCGCATTTGGAACGGCGGCGTTGTTACGCAAAGCTGGCCATGATCCTATGCTGTGGTCGCCTTCGGGCAAGGGCACGGCAGAGCTTGCGACGGGTGCGGCACTGAACGCGGTTGGCGCGGTTGAAGTCACGCTGACGCCCCGCGTCGCCGACAGTGCTGCGATGCTGGCGCGCGACAACGACGTCTTGATTATCGCGCTGCCCGGTTACGGTCATAAGGCCGTACTGGATGCGCTGGCCCCGCATATCGAACCGCGCCATCAGGTGATCATCTCCTCCCATGCTTCATTGGGCGCGGTCTATCTGATGCAATTGCTGGCCGCGCGCGGTGTGCGCGTCCCGATCACCGCTTGGGGCACCACGATCTGCACCGGGCGACGGCAGTCGGGTACCGAGGTGAGGGTGAACACCGTGCGCAGCCGTGTCGATCTGTGCACCGTGCCGCAAGACCGGTCCGAAGAGGCGTTGAACCTGTGCCAGACTTTGTTCGGCGACCGGTTCCAGCCGCGTGATGGGCTTTTGGCCATCTCGTTGTCGAACTTGAACCCACAGAACCATATGGGGATCGCCTTGGGCAACATCACCCGGATGGAGCAGGGCGAAACGTGGTCGCAGGGTCAGAACGTCACCCCGAAAGTGGGCCGCCTGCTGGAAGAGCTGGACCGCGAACGGTTAGAGATCGCGAAGGCTCTGGGGCTGGAGGTGAAGACCATCTTCGAGCATTTCCACCTGTCGTTTCATGTGCCCGTCGCCTCGATTTCCGAGATGAACCAACAGATGCACGCGCAAGGCAATGGCGGTGTCGGCCCGGCCACCGCCGACAGCCGTTACGTGACCGAGGATGTGCCTTACGGTCTGGTGCTGACGGCGGCGCTGGGGCGTCTGACCGGCCATCCGGCGAAGCTGCACGAGGCTGGCATTCAGATTTTTTCCGCCATGTATGGCCGGGACTTCGAAGCAGAAAACGAAATTCTGAAGGCGCTGGACCTTGGCCGCTTTGACCTTGATGATCTGAAGCAGGCCGCACAAACCGGGTTGTTGCGCCAACCTGCCAGCGCCTGAACGACGATAAGTAACAACCAAGAAGAAGACCACTGAACCAACAAGGAGACCTACTATGTCAAAACTGCTTTACAGCCGCCGCCGTTTTCTTGGCACTGCCGCCACCACCGGTGCGGCGTTGGCATCGCCCTTCTATCTGCGTCGCGCTGCGGCCCAGTCTGGTGGCGAGGTGAACATCTGGACCTACAACGATTTCGTGCCCGAAGCGTTCAAGGAACAGTTCGAGGCCGAGACCGGCATCAAGGTCAATGTCCGTCTGGTCGATGACCAGGGCAAGCAGTTCAACCTGCTGGCCGCCGAACAGCCGAACCCGACCGTCGACATCATGACTGTCGCCGGTCACCGGTTCCTGCAGTTCATCGACAGCGACCTTCTAGCGCCTCTCGACACAGACCGGCTGACCAACTGGGACAAAATCAACCCAACCTTCTCGGAAAGCGATTGGTCAACGATCAATGGCAACAAATGGGGCGCGCCGATCCTGTCGGGGATGGAAGTTCTGTCCTACAACACGGAACTGGTAAGCGAAGAAGAGGCGTTGACCTGGGACACGCTGTTTTCCGAGAAATACAGCGGCCAGACGGCCTATATCATTCAGGACATGATGTCGATTGTGATGCTGAAAATGGGCTATGACGGTAACATGGTCGAATATATGGATGACCCTGAGAAGGCCGCACAGATCGTCGAAGAGGCCAAGCAATTCCTGATCGAGAAGAAGCCGTTGGTGCGCAAGTATTACGACGGCGGGGCCGAGTTCCAGCAGATGATGGTCAATCAGGACATCGCGTTGGGCCATTCGTGGAACGGTCCGGCAGCCGCGCTGATCAATGATGGTTTCCCGCTGGCAATGACGATTCCGCGCGAAGGGTCGTATGGCTTTGTTTACACATACAACATCGCCAATAACGCACCGAATGCCGATAACGCTTACACCTTCCTTGATGCGATCCTTGCCTCTCCCGAGATCGGCGCAGCAATGACCAAGGCTTCTGGCTTCATCTCGACCTATAAGGACGCGTCGCAACACCTCAGCGACCTTGAGAAGAAATCGACCTCGTTCCCGGAAGAGCAACTGGCGAACCTGCAATTCTTCCGCGCCGAGGCTAACGATCTGAAATACAGCCTTGTCGACCCAGCGGTCGAGGCAATCAAAGCCGCCTGATAATACGTTAGGAAACCTGTTCCTGTCCCGCCTGTTGCGGGGCGGGGGCCCTGACCTTCCGAAAGACCATCGAATGACCTATGACGCATCCTCGCAGCGGGGCAAGCGCACTGAAACGCATGACACTTCTGGCCGGACCTTCTGGGGCCGTCTGGTGGAGTGGGGTCCGTATCATACACTGATGCGGCTGGCGACAGCCTCGCCCCGCCGTCAGTTCCTGATCCTAGCCGCTTTTCCGATCCTCTGGGTTCTGACCCAGCACCTTGGCCCGATGTTGCAGATGTTGCGGGTGTCGCTGACCGATGCCTATCCGGTTGCACCGGGGGTCGAGCAACATTTTACGCTGGACAATTACGCGCGCTTCTTTGGCGACAGCATCTTCTGGATGCCGTTTTTCCGCACGCTGGCCTTTGCCGGGGTGTTTACCTTCTGCACCCTGATCATCACTTATCCGGTGGCCTATTTTCTAGCCCGCCATGTCAGCCGCAAGAACCAGATGCTGTTCCTGCTGCTTCTGCTAATCCCGTTCTGGGTGGGTGAGATCGTGCGCACCTATGCGATCATGATCTTGTTGGGCAACACGGGTGCTGTGAACCTTGTGTTGAAATGGCTGGGTCTGATCGACCGGCCCATTCCCTTCATGTACACCAGCTTCTCCATGGGCGTAGGCATCGTCTATCTGACTGCTCTATACATGCTGCTGCCGTTGTATTCTGCGCTGGAAAAACTGCCGCAAAGTATGAACGAAGCGGCGGCCGATCTGGGGGCAGGTGCTTGGACGCGGTTCCGCCGGGTGTCGCTGCCTTTGACCATCGAAGGTATCTCATCGGGCTGCACGTTGGTGTTCCTGATCTCGACCGGGTTTTATGCGACGCCGGTTCTTCTGGGCGGGCCGTCGACCACAGTGTTTGCCGAAACCATCGCGGGTTTCTTCCACGTCGCGGGCGACGAATGGCCCACCGGCGCGGCATTTGCCACGATCATGTTCATGGCGGCGCTTATCATTACGGCGACCTTCCAGAAAGTGATGAACTCGCTACGTAAAGGAGAGCAGAAATGAACGATCGTCCAGAGCTGTTCCGCGGCAACCGTATTTTCCTGAGCTGTGTCTATTGGGCCTTTGTCCTTTACGTCTTCGTGCCGCTGTTCCTGATGATCATCATGGGCTTCAAGGATTCGAAATTCATTGGCTTTCCAATCCGGTCTTGGACATTGGATTGGTACACGGGTGTCTTTGCCGATGCCGAGGTTCTATCGACCTTTGGGTACTCCATCGCCATCGCGGTTCTGTCGACGCTGATCTCTGTGATGGTTGGCACTTGGATCGCGGTGCTGCTTGAGGGACGTAAATTCTTTGGTCGCACAGTGATTTTTGGAATGACCGTGCTGCCGGCGCTGGTGCCGGGTATTATCTCGGCCATCGCGTTCCGCATCTACGCCCGTTATCTGGGCATCGAGCCGGGCATGGGCGCGATTGTCTGGGCGCACGCGGTGCACAACGTGCCGTTCGTGGTGCTTGTGGTGATGGCGCGGCTGTCGACCCTGCCCAAAAGCCAGATCGAGGCCGCCCGCGATCTTGGCGCTGACCCGCTGGTTACGTTCATCCGGATCACCTTGCCTTATCTGGTGCCCGCCATTCTGGGCGCGTCGATCTTCTGCCTGCTGTTGTCGTTTGACGATTTTGTCCGCTCGTTCTTCCTGGGTGGATACGAGCCGACACTGCCGGTGCTGATCTTTGCAAAACTTCGTTCGGGCATGAGCCCGGAAATTAACGCCATCGCAACTGTTGCGCTGATCTTGACCGCCGCCATCGGCATCTGGGCCGAGCGTTTCACCCGCCGCATGAACAAGGAAAGCTGAGCCATGACCGACCAGACACCACTCGTCCGCATCGAAGGGCTGTCGAAACATTTCGGCCCGACTGTCGCGCTGGACAATCTGACGCTGGACATCGCGCAGGGAGAGTTCGTGACTTTCCTTGGCCCGTCCGGTTGCGGCAAGTCCACCACACTGCGCATCCTTGGCGGGTTTGAACGCCCGACCACGGGTCGTGTGATCCTTGACGGTGAGGACGTGACCAACCAACCCCCCGAAAAGCGCCATGTAAACATGGTGTTTCAGGATTACGCGCTGTTTCCACATATGACTGTGGCGCAGAACATTTCCTTCGGGCTGGAGTTGAAGGGCATGGGCAAGGCGGAAATCAAGCGCCGCTCGGACGAGATCATGTCGTTTCTTGAACTCGACGCCTTTGGCGACCGCTATCCGGTGCAATTGTCGGGCGGTCAGCGGCAGCGTGTGGCGCTGGCCCGTGCTCTTGCGCCTGATCCAGCGCTGTTGTTGCTGGACGAACCGCTGGGCGCACTGGACGCCAAACTGCGCGGTCAGGTTCAACAGGAACTGAAATCGATCCAGCGGCGCACTCACAAGACCTTCTTCTTCGTGACCCATGATCAGGAAGAGGCGCTGACAATGTCCGACCGGATCGTGGTGATGAACCAGGGCCGGGTGGAACAGGATGGCACACCGGAAGAGCTGTATTTCCGCCCTGCCAGCCGGTTCGTGGCCGAGTTCATCGGCGAGACCAACCTGTTGTCGGGTCAGATGCGCGGCATCGAAGGCGACAAGGTTGTGATGGATTGGCACGGGGCAACCTTGATGGGCAAAGCGCCCGACAGGCTGCCCGGTGAGGGGCAGCCGATCACCGCCTCTGTGCGGTTGGAGAAACTGGGCTTTCATGCCGAACGCCCGCAGACCGGCAATGCGGTGCAGGGGCGCGTGGTGGGCAAGACCTTCCTTGGCTCGCGTATGGCGATGGAGATTGCGGTGGGCGACGGGGGCGATGCGCTGCTCAAGGCCTATGTGGATGCCGAAACCGGACAGTCCGTTGGAAGCGACCCGGTCTGGATCGGTTGGGAAGCGGACAACATGGCGGTGTTGAACGACTGACGGCGTGATGTCCTCCAACTGCCTTTGGAGTATGCTTTAGTGCAAGGCAAAGTCTGTTCGACCATAAGGTCGCGTTGGCCGATGCAATCTGCATACCAACGCGACCGCTTGCGACGTGAAGGGATCAGTCGATTTCGACGGGTCTTCCCGACGCAAGAGATTTGGTTGCTGCATCCGCCAATATCTGGGCGCGCAACCCGTCCGTGATGTTCGGGCTTACAGGGTTCCCGCCAACGACAGCGTCAACGAAGTGGGCCATTTCATTACGATAGGCCGCTTCGTAGCGTTCAAGGAAGAAGTATTGCGCCGGTGCTTTGCGAAACCCAGATGCGTTCGCGGCTTCGACCGTCGTTTCCAACATGTTTTCAGCGCGCAGCATTCCAGCGGATCCATGCACCTCTAACCGTTGATCATAACCATAGGTCGCCCGGCGTGAGTTGGAGATCTGGCAAATCTTCCCAGAAGCTGTGGCCAAGGTGACAGCAGCGGTATCAACATCTCCTGCTGCGCCGATGGCGGGGTCGACAAGGGCGGCGCCGACGGCATAGACGCTGATCGGTTCCTCTCCCAGAATAAAACGTGCCATATCAAGGTCATGGATCATCATGTCCCGAAACAACCCGCCCGAGCTTTCGATATAGCTGACAGGGGGCGGGGAGGGGTCGCGCGACATGATTGTCACGATCTCGACGTCCCCAATCTCTCCCTGTTCAATACGGTACCGTATGTTGGCGAAGTTGGGGTCGAAGCGACGGTTGAACGCGGTCATGAACGGAACGCCTGCTGCATCGACTGCTTTGATGCAATCGCGGATGCGGTTGGCGGACATGTCCACGGGTTTTTCACAGAAGATCGCCTTGCCCGCGCGGGCAGCGGCATGGATCAGATCATAATGAGTGTCCGTCGGCGTTCCGATTACCACGGCTTCAACATCTACGCTGTTGATCAGCGCATCACTGTCCATGACCTTTGCGCCGGTTTTCGTTGCCAGAGCTTGGGCTGGCTCTGCAAATGCGTCCGAGACAGCAGCAACCCGGGCAGCTTCAATCTGGCCGATAGAGCGGGCGTGAACCTGCCCGATGCGGCCACAGCCCAGAAGTCCGATGTTCAACATGTCATTCTCCTTTGAACGCGCGCAGCACCTGGCGCGTGGCATCCATGACGGGATCGTGAGTTTCTTTTAAGATCGACACCCGATCAAAGCGGGATGTGTCGCGGTTTACCGCCTCGCGCAATGCGTGCCCGAAGGCCATGCGCAGTTCGGTTCCGATGTTGAACTTGCAGATATTTGATCCCGTCGCCAGTAACCGCCTTTGTTCGACCGGCACGCCAGAGCCGCCATGAATGACAAGTGGCACTCTGGTTACGGCCTCAATGGCGCGGATGCGGGGTATGTCCAGCCCGCCTACTTTGTCCTGCTGAAGGTGGACGTTGCCGACCGAGATTGCCATCGCATCCACGCCGGTTTCAGTGGCGAAGCGGGCCGCGTCGTCAGGGTCTGTGCCCGCTGATCCTTCGCCACCGGAATAGCCAACGAATCCAATTTCGCCTTCGCACGAGACACCCGCGGCATGGGCAAGGTCGGCGATGGTTCTGGTCTCGGCGATATTGTCCGCGATAGGTTTGCGCGACCCATCGAACATCACGGATGTGAACCCGCAGTCGATCGCTTCGCGACAGTCATCCATCGTGTATCCGTGATCAAGATGTGCGACCACCGGCACACTGGCACCTTCTGCCAGATGGCGGAACATTTTACCCAGCACCGGCAGCGGAGTGTGTTCCCGGCAAGATGGACCAGCTTGAAGGATCACCGGAACGCCTTCGGCTTCGGCGGCAGCGACATAGGCGCGCATTTCTTCCCAGCCCAGCGTGACCAACCCGGCCACGGCGTAGCCTTGCTTCAGCGCAGGCTGAAGCACATCCGCAAGTGTTGCCAGTGTCATTTGAATTTCGCGATCATGTCTTTGATGCCGGGAATGGTTTCGATCTGGCCGGCATGAGTCGGCTGGAAATACTGCACCAGAGACCGCTGGCTGAGACCGCCCAGAATGGTGAAATAATACATTTCATAGCCGGGCAACACCGCGCAGGGGTGATAGCCCTTGTCCAGAACAATCGTGGACCCGTCTACGATGTGATAGGCATCCCCCGGCTTGTTGTCTTCGCGCTGCAACATCTGCACCCCCGAGCCATAATTCGGGCGGAAGCGGAAGTTATAGGTTTCGTCATGCCGTGTCTCATCGGGCAGGCGATCGGTGTCATGCTTGTGTGAGGGGAAGCCGGACCAGCCGCCTTGACCGACGGTGTAAAGTTCGCTGACCAGCAGGCGACCCACTTTGTCGTGGTGTTTCTGCCCAAGGATATGCTTGATCTTGCGGTGCGTTTTCGTATCGTCCGACCCGTATTGCACAAGGTCAAGCTCATCCGCGCGAACGTCAAACGGGTCCAGCACCTTGTCGTATTTCGCCCCGGCGATGAAGGTTTCGGTGTCATTCGTAAGACAGGTGATCGTCACTTTTGCGCCAACCGGGACATAGACGCCTTCGGGTTCGCCATCCCAGACGTCGATGGTGCGATTGCCCAGAGACGTGAAGCTAACTCCTTCCACGTCGACATCCACGGTCCCGGTGGCCGGGACGACACAGGTTTCATAGCCGGGCACCTGATATTCGAACGCCTCACCTTTCTTCAGCTTGACGATGTTGAAATAGTTAAGCGGCACCAGATCGTGCTCGGCGTCGACGATGGGTTGGTTCTTGTTGTCGTAGGGGGCGATGTGCATCGGGTTTATCCTTGTAAAGGGCGGCGCGGTCAGGCAGCGCTGGCGCCGGGATGTTGGGCGAGGAAAGCATCGAGTTCGGGGGTGGTGGGCATGGCAGGCGCACAGCCGGGTTGGCTGACCACAATGGACGCACAGGCTGATCCGCGCAGAACGGCATCCTGCAAGCTATGCCCATCTGCAATCGAGGCCAGAAGCCCGGCCATGAAACTGTCACCTGCTCCGTTGGGTTTGATGGCGGTGACGGGATAAATGCCGGTGCGGATCTCTTCCCCCTGCCAGAGGGTGATTGCGCCTTCATGGCCCATTTTATAGATGATCAACTTGCCTTGGGCGGCAAGTTCGCGTGCCATTTCAAGACCTTTCTCGATCCCACCAGCCATGAAGCCAAACTCTTCATCATTGCCGACAATCATATCGCTGGCCGCACCGGCGCGCGACAGGATATCAGCGGCAACTGCCGCGGATGGCCAGCTGTAAGGTCGATAGTCAATGTCGAAGATCACCGGCAACCCGGCAGCGCGGGCATGGTCCATGGCGCGAAGGGTCGAACCGCGCGATGGTTCGGCGGCAAATACGGTGCCTGCAGTGATCAGCGCACCGAAGGCCTGATAGTCGACCTGATCGACATTTGCATCAGGCACCTGAAAATCTGCTGCTCCATTGCGATAGATCACGTTCTGAAAGTCCTCCAGAACGCTTTCATAGACAGCAAGCGATGTGCGTGCTTCACCTCCGACGGACTGAACAAAGCTGGTATCGACACCATAGTGCTGCAGGCGGTTGATACAGAACCGCCCCACGGCGTCATCAGAAACTGAGGTGACCAAAGCGGCCTTTGCCCCCAGTTTCACCAGCCCGGCGCAGATATTTGCGGACGAGCCGCCAAGGTCAGCGTGAAACGTATCAGCATGTTCTGATTTGGTGCCAATGGGGTCCGCGTAAAGGTCCATCCCTGCGCGGCCAAAGACCACGAAATTGTTCTGTCTGATACCGTCAAGGAGCATGAGTCTATACCCCCTTCCGCTGTTTCGGGCGGGAGCTTTCCCAATCTTTATGCGCCTCGCGCACCCGGTCGCTGTTGGTGATGTGTGGGGTGCCCACCTCCCACCAGGCGTGACCTTCGGTGGTCCAGCCTTCATAAGGGTCCACATCCATTACGATCACATAGGATCTGTCGGATGCCTTGGCGCGCTTGAACGCTTCGCCCAGCTCGGCCGGGTTTGACACTTTTTCGGCCTCTGCCCCCATCGACGCCGCGTGCGCCACGAAATCCACACCGAAGGGGTCGGGCACGGTCGGGCAATCGGCGATCAAGTTGTTAAAGCTCTCGTTTCCGGTGTTGTTTTGCAGCTTGTTGATGACGGCGAAACCACCATTGTCCAGCAGCATCACAATCAGCTTCTTGCGGCTTAACACGCTGGAATAAATGTCTGAGTTCAACATCATATAAGAGCCGTCGCCGCAGAAGGTGATAACATCCTGATCCGGCTCGCGTTCCATCTGCGCAATGCGCGCGCCCCAGGCGCCTGCGATCTCGTACCCCATGCAGGAGAAGCCGAACTCTACATCTACGGTGCCGATATCCAGCGTGCGCCAGTTGGCTGTGACTTCTGCTGGCAGACCGCCTGCGGCAGCAACGATACGGTCGCGGGGATCGCACAACTCGTTCACAACACCGATGACTTGGGCATAGGAGTTCGGGCGATTTCCATGGGATACGTTGTCAGCGACATAGGCATCCCACGTCTTGCGCTCGTCCTGAGCGGTTCGAACCCAATCAACGGGCGATTGATAGTCCAGCCTCGCCCCAAGGGCGGTCAAAGCCAGTTTGGCGTCGCCAACAACCGGCAGCGACATATGCTTGCCGGCATCGTGACGGGCCGCATTGATCGAGATGAAACACGCGTCCTTGGAAAATGCAGTCCACGAACCGGTGGTGAAATCCTGAAGCCGTGTGCCCACGGCGACGACTACATCTGCCTTTTCAGCAATCGCATTGGCGCTGTTAGATCCGGTGACACCAATCGGACCGATATTCAGTGGGTGGGTGGCCAGCATGTTGGCCCGGCCCGCAATGGTTTCAACCACAGGGATCTGGTGGGCTTCAGCAAAAGCAGTTAGTTCATCGACCGCACCGGAATACTGCACGCCACCCCCCGCAATGATCATCGGGCGCTTGGCTGTTTTCAGAAGTGCAACCGCATCGGCAACCTCATCCATATCGGGGGACTGGCGGCGAATGCGATGCACTTTCTTTTCGAAGAACACGTCCGGATAATCATAGGTCCAGCCCTGCACGTCTTGCGGCAGGCCAAGGAAAGCGGGGCCGCAATCGGCAGGGTCCAGCATGGTGGCGATGGCATTGGGCAGCGATTGGATGATCTGTGCCGGATGACTGATGCGATCCCAATAGCGCACGACGGGTTTGAACGCGTCATTCACACCAAAGGTCGGGTCGCCGTAATTCTCCATCTGCTGTAACACCGGGTCCGGCAGGCGGGTGATGAACGTGTCGCCACACAGAAGCAACATGGGCAGGCGGTTTGCGTGGGCCAACCCGGCAGCCGTCAAAAGGTTCGCTGTGCCCGGCCCGGCCGAAGCCGTGCAGAACATGAACCGCTGGCGCAGCCACGCTTTGGCATAGCCCGCCGCAGCGAACCCCATGCTTTGTTCATTCTGGCCGCGATAGAGCGGCAACTCGTCCTGCACATTGTAAAGCGCCTCACCAAGGCAGGTCACGTTGCCGTGGCCAAAAATGCCAAACCCTCCACCACACAGGCGCATTTCCTGCCCGTCGATCTGGATGAACTGATTTGACAGCCAACGGATGATGGCTTGGGCCGTGGTCAGGCGAACAGTGTCTTGTTGTTTCGTCATGTTGGCGTGAACCCTTCGAGAATTTTCGGCGTGTCACCGAATGCAGCTTGCGAGAATTTGATTCTTACGATACTAAATTTGCAACCGGTTGCAAACCGTATTTCAAGATGGACCTCGAAAGCATGACAGAGATCGGTATCGGAATCCTTGGCGGTGGCTATATGGGCAAAGCTCATGCGGTCGCCATGTCGTCCGTTGGGGCGGTGTTCAATACAGCCTTGCGCCCGCGGCTTGAGATGGTGTGTGCGACAACACCCGAAAGTGCTGAACGGTATCGCAAGGCCTATGGGTTTCGCCGGGGCACCGATGATTGGCGCGTATTGGTCAATGATGACGCCATCGGGGCAATTGTGATTGCGTCACCACAAGAAACCCACCGCGAGGTGGCCGAGGCAGCGTTCGCCTTGGGAAAGCCTGTCTTTTGTGAAAAACCCCTTGGTGCGTCGATCGCGGACAGCGCGGCGATGACCGAAGCAGCAGAACGGACAGGGGCCATAAATATGGTCGGGTTCAACTACATCCGCACGCCAGCCAGCCAATTTGCACGCCAGCTGATCGCAGAGGGTGCCATTGGCGACATCACGTGGTTTCGCGGCGAACATACCGAGGATTTTTTGGCCAATCCTCAAACGCCCGCAAATTGGCGCACGTCCGGCATGGCCAATGGAACGATGGGTGATTTGGCACCCCATATGATCAATGCGGCGCTTGCGCTGATGGGGCCGATCACCCGCGTTATGGCCGAAGTCGAGACCGTCCATAAAATTCGCCCCGGAGGCGAGGTGACGAATGATGACCATGGACAGATGATGTGTCGCTTTGGCAATGGGGCGATGGGCCAGATGTATTTCAGCCGCATCGCGACGGGGCGCAAGATGGGCTATGCTTATGAAATCACAGGCACAAAAGGCGCGATCCGATTTGATCAGGAAGATCAGAACGCGCTTTGGCTGTATCGCAGCGAAGGGCCGGATGCCACGCGCGGTTTCACCAAGATCCTGACCGGGCCGGACCATCCCGACTATGAACCCTTCTGTCAGGGACCGGGGCATGGCACCGGGTATCAGGATCAGATCATCATAGAGGCGCGCGATTTTCTGACCGCCATCGAGACCCAAGAAAACCGTTGGCCGACCTTTCGGGACGGGCACGAAGTTAACCGCGTGATCGCGGCGGCTTTGACCTCGGACCAGTCAGGCGGCTGGCAGGACATCGACAACTTCTGAGCTTTGAAAGGCGACCCAAGTGACAATCAGAATTGGCAATGCTCCCTGTTCGTGGGGTGTGGAATTTGCGGATGATCCGCGCAATCCAACATGGCAATCCGTGCTGAAAGACTGCGCGGCGGCAGGATATAAGGGGATTGAGCTTGGCCCGGTCGGGTTCATGCCGGAAGACCCGGCGGTCTTGGCGGACGCGTTGGAAGAGAACGATCTGGAACTGATCGGTGGCGTTGTATTTCGCGCCTATCACGACCCGGACGCATGGGACGATGTGCTGGATGCCACACACCGCACCGCGCGCGCACTCAAGGCGCATGGAGCGCAGCATCTTGTGCTGATCGACTCGATCTCGCCCCGTCGTGCCCCCACAGCAGGGAGGGTGACCGAAGCCGAGCAGATGGATAAGGCGGAATGGACGGCCTATCGTGACCGGATCGTGGAAAGCGCGCGGATCGGGGCCGAGGAATACGGGCTGACCGTTGGCATTCATGCCCACGCGGCGGGGTTCATGGATTTCGAGCCGGAACTGGAGCGTTTGCTGGATGAAGTGGATGAGAGGATCCTGAAGATCTGCTTTGATACTGGACACCATTCCTATGCCGGTTTTGACCCGGTGACGTTCATGAAACGGCATATGGATCGGATTTCGTATATGCACTTCAAAGATATTGATCCGAAAGTCAAAGCCGACGTGATCGAAAAGCGCACCGGGTTCTATGACGCCTGCGGGCAGGGTATTTTCTGCAATCTGGGTGACGGTGATGTCGATTTCCCAGCGGTTCGCCAAGTGCTGGTCGATGCTGGATTCAAAGGCTGGTGCACGGTCGAACAGGATTGCGATCCGACGCTTGACCCAGACCCTGTTGGGGACGCGCGTCTGAACCGTGAATATCTGGAAAGCATTGGCTTTAACTGAGGAGATACGAGCCATGGCAAAACTGAAATGGGGCATGATCGGTGGCGGCGAAGGCAGTCAGATCGGCCCGGCGCACCGCTTGGGTGCTTTGGCCGATGGGCAGTTTGAATTTGCAGCCGGTGCGCTGGACCATCGTCCGGACGTAGGGCGTGAATATGCTCAGCGTCTTGGGATTGCTGAAGATCGCGCTTATGGGGATTGGACCGAGATGTTGGCCGGAGAAAAAGACCGCGCCGATAGGGTGGATCTGGTGACGGTTGCGACACCCAACTCGACCCATTTTGAAATCACCAAGGCCTTTCTGGAAGCGGGTTTCAATGTGCTTTGCGAAAAGCCCATGACCATGACCGTGGAAGAGGGCGAAGAGATCGTGCGCGTGGCGGAGAAAACCGGCAAAATCTGCGCGGTCAACTACTGCTATTCGGCCTATCCGATTGTCCGTCAAGCGCGTGCCATGGTGCGCGCGGGCGAGATCGGCAAGGTGCGACTTGTCGTCACGAATTTCAGCCACGGGCATCATGGTGATGCGACAGACGCAGACAATCCGCGCGTGCGCTGGCGCTATGACCCCGCGATGGCAGGGGTGTCAGGACAGTTTGCAGATTGCGGTATACACGCGCTGCATATGGCGGGTTTCATTGCGGATGACGAGGTTAAGACCCTGTCCGCCGATTTCGCCTCGACCATCGCCAGCCGCGAGCTGGAAGATGACGCCATGGTGAATTTCCGCATGGAAGGCGGGGCCGTGGGGCGTCTTTGGACCTCGTCCGTTGCGATTGGTCGTCAGCATGGGTTCGACATTCAGGTGTTCGGTGAAACGGGTGGGCTTCGCTGGGCGTCAGAGCAGCCGAACCAGTTGATCTATACCCCTGTTGGCGGGCGCACGCAGGTCATCGAAAAAGGCGAAGGCGGTTTGCATGAAGACGCCCAGCGTCTGAGCCGGGTCGCCATCGCACATCCCGAGGGCTTTCCGCTGGCCGTCGCCAACGTCTATTGCGATCTGGCGGATGCGATCCGGGGCGAGAAACGCGATGGACTGCCCAATGCTGCAGACGGTGTGCGGTCGATGGCGGCGGTGCATATGGCGGTATCATCAGCCAAGGCTGGTGGCACATGGGTTGACGCGCGTCCGCCCATGTTTCGCTGATCTTTTGGGTTAGCTGCTGATCGGGCGCAAGGTTCCACGTTCGACAATCGAACATGGGAAAATGCGCGCTTCGGGATAGCGGTCTGGTTCGTCCAGCATCGCGACCATAAGCTCGATTGACGATGTGACGATTTGGCGGATGGGTTGGTGGATGGTGGTGAGGTTGATGTTCTCCCACCCCGCCATTTCCATATCATTCAAACCCATCAGACCGATATCCTGTGGCACCGACAGGCCGCTGTCTTGAATGGCAGACAGAACACCGATGGACAGCACGTCGTCGCCGCAAAAATAGGCTTCGGACGGGCTGCCTTCCAGCAATCGCAGCATTTCGCGTCGCCCTGCATCGAACGAATAGGCTTCGGCGTAAGAACAGGTGGCCGTGACGTTGGGGTGTTCGGCCATTTCGGCCATGAAGCCTTTGTGCCGATCTTGCGTTGATGTGGCGCTTTGGGGGCCACCCAGAAACGCGACGTTCTTGTAGCCACGCGCTACCAGCGTCCGGGCGGCCATGCGGCCACATTCGACGTTGTCGATCCCGACCACATGGACCTGCGGCGTCGAAGAGTAACGTCCAAATGAATTCACCACCGGGACGCCCGCATCGCGGAACGCTTTTGAAAATCCAGGCGGCAAAGTGGACGAGGCGACGACAACGCCATCGACAGAATACTGCCGAAGCATCCGCACCGAGTTTTCCGGGTCGGTTTCATTGGTCAGATTGACCAGAAGCGGTCGCAATCCACGGTCTTGAAGGCCGCGGGTGAACAGGTCGAACACTTCCAGAAAGATCGGGTTGTGAAAGTTGTTCGAAACAAGACCGATCAACTTGGTACGCCCTGTGGTCAAGGACGAGGCCAGCGCATTCGGGCTGTATCCAAGCTCGTCCGCGGCTTTTTCAACCTTTCGTCGTGTTTTGTCCGAAACCGAAGCTCCAGGCGTAAAGGTGCGGGAAACAGCGGAGCGTGAAACCCCGGCGCGTTCTGCAACCTCTTTCAATGTTACTGCCATGTCAGTCTGACCCGGAACTGCCTGTTTATCCACTTTTATAGCAGTTCTTTCATAAGGGCATCAAGAAAAGAACATGGGTGTATTGCAACCGGTTGCAAAATTGCAGAGGATATGCTTAACTCCGACTCGGAGGTCGGGACCACCCGGTCTTAGAACAGATGCCAAAATGAGTGGATCTTGGGAGGATCAAATGAAATCACTGATGAAAAATGTCGTATTGGCCACGGCCGTCGCCGCAGCGCCGCTGATGGTTGGGACCGGCGCGATGGCCGAAGGCGAAAAGTACATTCTTGTCAGCCATGCCCCGGACAGCGACAGCTGGTGGAACACGATCAAGAACGGTATCGCACTGGCGGGCGAGCAGGTTGGTGCCGAAGTTGAATATCGCAATCCGCCGACCGGTGACGTAGCCGATATGGCGCGCATCATCGATCAGGCTGCGGCGTCAAGCCCGGACGGAATCATCACCACATTGGCCGACTTTGACGTTTTGAAAGGACCGATCAGCGCCGCCGTTGATCAAGGCATCGACGTCATCATCATGAACACAGGTACGCCCGAACAGGCACGCGAAGTTGGTGCACTGATGTATGTGGGTCAGCCTGAATATGACGCAGGTTTCGCCGCTGGGCAGCGCGCCAAAGGCGAAGGTGTGACCAAGTTCCTTTGTGTGAACCACGCCATTCAACAGCCCACTGTGGGCGAACGTTGCCGCGGTTACGCGGACGGCCTCGGCATTGAATTGGGCGATGCGATGATGGATTCGGGGACGGACCCGTCGGAAATCAAGAACAAGGTGCTGGCCTATCTGTCGGCAAACCCTGATGTTGACGGTATCCTGACCCTTGGTCCAGTGTCAGCAGACCCCACCATCGCTGCGTTGCAGGAAAGCGGAATGGCCGGGGATATCCACTTCGGCACATTCGATCTGGGTGAAGAGATTGTCAAAGGAATCAAGGACGGCGTGATCAACTGGGGCATCGACCAACAACCGTTCCTGCAGGCCTATATGCCAGTCATCATCCTGGCCAACTGGGATCGCTATGGCGTTCTGCCGGGCAACAACATCAACTCTGGCCCTGGCTTCGTGACCAAGGATGGCTTGGCTAAGGTTGAAGAGTTTGCGGGTGAATACCGCTAACCTCTGCTTATTAGAAAATGAGCAATCAGTGCGGGCGGCCTTAAGCGCCGCCCGTTTCTCAACCATCTTCCGAATTTGACTTAAGGAGGAGCCAGCTATGGCTGAGACCACCCAATCTGACGAACGCGTAAAAGAGATATCCGCGTTTCGGCAGGCGCTTATTCGCCCCGAACTAGGCGGTATCGTAGGCACCGTCGCTGTGTTTACTCTGTTTCTTCTGTTTGCCTTTGACAGCGGTATGTTTGCCTCACAAGGGGTTCTGAACTGGTCCGTCGTATCCGCCCAGTTCATGATCATTGCCGTTGGTGCGTGTCTGTTGATGATCGCAGGAGAGTTTGATCTGTCGGTCGGTTCGATGATCGGTTTCGCCGGTATGATGATCGCTGTGTTCGGCGTTGTCCTGGGCTGGCCCATGTGGATCGCAATTATTATCACGTTTGTGATTTGCAGTGCGCTTGGTGCGCTGAATGGCTGGATCGTCGTCAAGACCGGCTTGCCCAGTTTCATTGTGACTCTGGCCTTTTTGTTCATTCTGCGTGGTTTCACCATCTACATTCCCCAAACGATCGAGCGTAAAACGATCATTGGCGGCATTCGTGACGCCGCAGAAGGGGATTGGCTGGCCCCGATCTTTGGCGGAAAAATCGGCGAATCTGTGTTCCAGTGGCTGGGGGATATAGGTGTCATCACGGTGTTCGAGCGCGGTTCGCGTGAAGGACAACCGGTTGTTGACGGCATCCCCATGTTGATTGTCTGGGCAATTGTGTTGATCGTGCTTGGCCATATCCTTCTGACGCGCACACAATTCGGCAACTGGATCTTCGCATCTGGCGGCGACCCGGAAGCGGCGCGTAACTCGGGTGTTCCGGTGAACAAAGTCAAGATCCTGATGTTCACTCTCACGGCGTTCTGCGCAACGGTTCTTGCCGTTTGTCAGGTTATGGAATTCGGATCTGCCGGTGCGGATCGGGGTGTGTTGAAAGAGTTTGAAGCGATCATTGCCGTGGTCATTGGCGGCGCCTTGCTGACCGGTGGCTATGGCTCGGTTCTGGGCGCAGCCCTTGGTGCTCTGATTTTCGGTGTCGTTCAACAAGGTCTGTTTTTCGCAGGTGTCGAAAGCTCGTTGTTCCGGGTTTTCCTTGGGGTGATCCTTCTGTTTGCGGTCATTCTGAACACCTATATCCGTCGCATCATCACAGGGGAGCGTTGATATGAATCCGGAAAAAGCCCCAATCATTCAAATGAAGAATATCGAGAAACATTTTGGCAGCGTAATCGCGCTGGCAGGTGTATCACTGGAAGTCTTCCCCGGGGAATGCCACTGCCTGTTGGGCGACAACGGCGCGGGCAAGTCGACCTTCATCAAGACGATGTCCGGTGTACACCAGCCCACCCGTGGCGAAATCTTCTTTGAAGGTAAACCGATGCAGTTTCACGATCCGCGCGATGCGATTTCGGCGGGTATCGCGACTGTGCACCAGCACCTTGCCATGATCCCCCTGATGTCGGTCAGCCGCAACTTCTTCATGGGCAATGAGCCCGTGAAAAAGGTCGGTCCGATGAAATTCTTCGACCATGAGTATGCCAACAAAGTCACGATGGACGAAATGAGCAAGATGGGCATCAACCTGCGTGGCCCCGATCAGGCGGTCGGCACCCTGTCAGGGGGTGAGCGTCAGACCGTGGCCATCGCGCGCGCCGTGCATTTCGGTGCCAAGGTGTTGATCCTTGACGAACCGACTTCGGCGCTTGGCGTTCGACAGACGGCCAATGTTCTTGCGACAATTGACAAAGTTCGCAAGCAGGGGATCGCAGTTGTATTCATCACGCACAACGTGCGGCACGCGATGGCTGTGGGGGATCGGTTCACGGTGTTGAACCGCGGTCAGACTCTGGGCACCGCCCAACGTGGCCAGATCACACCTGACGAGTTGCAGGATATGATGGCGGGCGGGCAGGAGCTTGTCGCCTTGGAGGGCAGCTTGGGCGGCACGGTCTAGGGTCGTATCATGTGAAAGGCAGCACCGCCGTCAGATCGATGGCGGTGCTTTTTTTGTTGCGGCGGTTATGGACGAACCGTCTGGATAAAAGCGCCGCGCCTGACTAGTATCCAGGCATGACATATGCCCAACCAAGCCACTGCGATGGTGCAGACACCGTCCCCCTGATGCCAGCATGGGTGACAGCCGGTCGGCCGGAAACGTCTGAAGATGTTGCATTTTTATCGGGTGCCGCGTTGGCGCATCTACATTTTGCGGTATCTCAGGATGACGTACCACAGGCATTGTTGCGCGCGCGGTTGGCGCTGTCTGCCGCTGAAGCCTGCGTCGTCTTGTCGGGTCGTCCTGAACGGGCATCAGATCTGCGGGATGCGCTGCATCTGATACGGCCCGGCGATCATCCGGGACCGGCCGGCGCGATCTATCACCAATGGTGGACAGCTGTGACGCGGCCGATCTCGGTTCCTGTGTTGAAACGCGCAGTGCCGGATGGGTTGGAAACACATGTGCCAGTTTGGCTGGCGGCAGTGCAGGGGGGGCCGGTGCGTCAAGCTGCGGCGGTGTTAGAAGCGGTGTTGGCCGACCACCCGACCGAAGAGGCATCGGCGCTGATCATGGCTGATGCGGCACTGGCGCGTGGCGTAGGGTGGTCCCATCTGATGCCAATATTGGCAATGGGATTGAAGCGGCGAGAGTTACGGCTTGCCGGTGCTGATCTGACAACGGCCTGCCATTCGGCTGTTACACGATCTTCGACGGACGCACTTCGTATTGCTGCTGATCTGACGCGCCGTGCCGCGTATCTTCGAGCTGTGACCCCGAAGCTGCGCGCCAAGGGGGCGAGTGCGGCGGTCGACATTTTCCTGACACGGGATGCGGCAGCCCCTGCGGCGCTGACATCCTTGATGTCAGACCGGGCGGCACGGCGATTATGTGATCGGCTGGTCGATCTTGGCGCTGTGCGCGAGCTGACGGGGCGTGACACGTTTCGGCTTTACGGGGTGTGACCATGAATGTGGCCGAGAACCGAACCGAGCCAGAGCTGGATCGCGAACTGCCTGATCTGCCACCTGAGCTGCGGTGGCGGGAATGGATGCGCCGGATCGAGGCGGTGTTGTTTGCAAGCCGCACCCCCCTTGCGCGCGAAGATCTGGCGCGTGTTGTGGGACGCGAAGTATCGGTTGATCTGCTGATCGACGACCTTGCAGACGATCTGGCCGGGCGATCGTTCGAAGTTACCAAGCGTGCGGATGGTTGGATGTTGCGCACCCGCCCCGCCTATGCGCCCGTGATCCGCGCCGCGGCGGATGTGGATGATCAGCTTTTGGATTTGAACCCGTTTGATATCGCGGTTCTGGCGGCCATCGCCTATCACCAACCGATCACGCGTGACGGTCTTGCAGAGATTTTCGGCAAGGACATCAGCCGCGATTTGATCGGGCGGTTGCACGCCCGCACCCTGATTGCCACCGGTCCCCGCGCCCCCCGTCGCGGGGCACCCTACACCTTCGTCACCACCGACCAGTTCCTTGTCGCCTTCGATCTGACAAGCCTGCGCGACTTGCCGGATCGTGAGCAGATCGAGGATGCCGGAATAAGCCAGCCCTCACCGGGTTTGCTTGGGGAGTAAGGTTGACGGATTTGCCCGTGCCGTATCTGTCAGGTGGCAATGTGGATCCCGACGAAACGGCCTTACAGACCGGATCACCCCATCAGGAATGTTCTTGCACTTGACCCCAACCGCCTTATGAGAGTGGGCAGAATGGCCGCAAGGGAAATCTTCAATGCAAATGCTGGGTACTTTCATCAAACCGATGCACCCTGAAGGCATCAAGTTTGTCGCGGTGTTTGCCGGTGTTACAGCCCTGCTGTTCCTGATATCGCCGTTTCTGGGTTGGATCGGTGTCGGGTTGACTGTCTGGTGCTACTATTTCTTTCGTGACCCAAAACGGGTGACGCCTGATCGGCCAGGGGTGATTGTCAGTCCCGCAGACGGGGTGGTGTCATTGATCGAAGCCGCCGTTCCACCCGAGGAACTTGGCATGGCTGCCACGCCCTTGACCCGTGTCAGTGTGTTCATGAGCGTGTTCAACTGTCATGTAAACCGCACACCCATCGCCGGTGAGATCACCGCTGTGGCCTATCGCCCCGGAAAGTTTTTCAATGCATCGCTGGATAAGGCCAGCGCGGATAATGAACGCAACAGCCTGTGTATTCGGATGGAGGACGGGCAGGATTTAGCTGTGGTCCAGATTGCCGGGCTGGTGGCCCGCCGCATCGTTTGTTTTGTAAAACCCGGTGCGCTGATGCAGACGGGCGAACGGTTCGGATTGATCCGGTTCGGGTCGCGTTTGGATGTTTATCTGCCCGAAGGAGTCACGCCGCTGGTCAGTATTGGTCAAACAATGGTTGCCGGTGAAACCGTGATTGCCGAGATGCACAGCAGCAGCGACGAGGTCAGCGTGTCGTGACCGGACCTTCTGACAAGCCTGCATCTGAGTTTGCCCTGATTCAGTTGATCCCCAACATGCTCACTATCGCGGGCCTGTGTGCCGGTTTGTCCGCGATCCGCTATGGTGTGCAGGGGGATTTCAGATTTGCGGTCCAGTTGATCCTTGTGGCCTGTGTTCTGGACGGTCTGGATGGGCGCATTGCCCGACTGATGAACAGCGGCAGCAAGATGGGGGCCGAATTGGACTCACTTGCTGACTTCGTGAATTTCGGCGTCGCGCCGCCCTTGGTCATCTACTACTGGGCTTTGCAGGACACGCGCAATCTGGCGTGGATATCTGTGCTGGTCTATGCCGTCTGTTGCGTGCTGCGCCTTGCACGGTTCAATGTCAGCAGCAACGCCAGCAGCGAAAATGGCCAAAGCACGCCAAGCGCGTTCTTCTCGGGCGTCCCGTCCCCAGCAGGTGCTATCTTGGTGCTTCTGCCGATGGCAACATCGTTTGCGTTTGACAGTATCCCGATGCCGCCCGACTTGGCGATTTGCGCCTATATGGTTGCGATCGGGATGTTGATGATCAGCCGCACGCCGATCTGGTCATTCAAGACAACGCGCATATCGCGAGAGAACGTTAAATTCTTTCTGGTCGGATTTGCGGTCGTCGGCGTTGCGGCGCTTAGTTTCGCCTGGGTCACTTTTTTGATGCTGGGCCTTAGCTATATTGTCATGATCATCTGGTGTGGTGTCGCACATCGTTCGACGATTTCCGAAAGGAAAGGCTAAGATGGATATCGAAGCGGTTCAGTCCTCGTATGCCCGCTGGGCCCCGATCTATGACAAGACCTTCGGTGCTGTGACACATTCTGGCAGGCGGCGGGCGGTCAGCTATATCAACAGTCGGGACGGATCGGTTTTGGAGGTTGGTGTCGGCACTGGCCTGTCTTTGGAACATTACAATCCCGAATTGAAGGTGACTGGCATTGATTTCAGTGCGCAGATGCTGTCCAAGGCGCAGGCAAAAGTGCGCGAGCATGATCTGAGGCATGTTGTGGCGCTGCGGAAGATGGATGCCCGCGCGCTGGACTTTCCCGATCATAGTTTCGACACGATCGCTGCTATGCATGTGCTGTCCGTTGTACCGGAACCCGAACAGGTCATGTCCGAGATCGCACGCGTGTTGAAACCGGGCGGCAAGGTGGTCATCACCAATCATTTCGTGCGCACGCAGGGTATATTGGCGCTGTTGGAGCGCTTGTCTGCACCTTTTGCAAACACGATCGGTTGGCATTCCGATTTTCATATTGAAACGGTGTTACAAGAACGTGCGCTGGAGGTCGAAGAGCATAAGGCGTTGCCGCCGCTTGGATTGATGACTTTTCTTGTACTGACCAAAGCCGGTGCGGCGTAGCGCCGTCCATCGACGCTATCACGCGATGGGCTTTTCGTGCCATGCCCAGTGTGTTAGCCACTTAGCCAATTGAATTGGAGGCCTGCCCGTTGTTGGATCTTACCCATGTGCGTACTGTTCTGTCCGAGCACTACGACCTCACCCCTTCGGCCGATCTTGTCGACGAGATGCAGGAGATCTATGCCCGCATGGACCGGGTGGTAACCCCGCCGGACTTCGCGATCTACGCACCTTATATCAAGGCCGTCAACGCTTTGAAGAAAAAGCGCAATGCGGTAATCCTTGGCCACAACTATATGACGCCCGAGATCTTTCATGGCGTGTCCGACTTTGTGGGCGACAGTCTGCAACTGGCGATGAAGGCCAGCGATGTCGAAGCGGACGTGATTGTGCAGGCAGGTGTGCATTTCATGGCCGAGACCTCGAAAATCCTAAGCCCTGAGAAAACCGTGCTGATGCCGGATATTGAGGCCGGGTGTTCGCTGGCTGAAAGCATTACCGCCGATGGTATCGACGAAATGCGCGCCAAATATCCCGGCGCGCCGGTTGTGTCCTATGTGAACACGACAGCCGAGGTGAAGGCGGCGTCCGACATCTGCTGCACCTCGTCCAACGCGGTTCAGATCGTGAACGCGATGGACAGCGATACTGTTATCATGACGCCGGATCAATATCTGGCGCAGAACGTCGCCAATGAAAGCCACAAGAATGTGGTTTACTGGCCTGGATCGTGCATTGTGCACGAACAATACACCGCGCAGGATTTGCGCGATTTCCGTGAATGGAACCCGGGAACAAAGCTGATCGCACATCCCGAATGCACACCCGAGGTGGTGGCCGAGGCAGATTTTTCCGGCTCAACCAGTGGTATCCTGAAATACGTGACCGACCAGAAACCCGAGAAGGCGATGCTGATCACCGAATGCTCGATGGCGTCGAACATCGCGGACGAACTGCCCGAAGTCGAGTTCGTCGGTCCCTGCAACATGTGCCCCTACATGAAGAAGATCACGCTGGAGAAGATCTTGTATGTCCTTCACACGATGGAAGGCCAGGTTGAAGTTGATCCAGAGGTGGCGGAAAAAGCCCGTCATTCGGTTCAGGCGATGATCGATTTGTCTCGCAAGCTGGGCCTTTGACTCAATATGCAGGTCGTTGAAACGGATCGTGTCATCATCGTTGGGGCCGGTCTGGGCGCGCTTTACGCAGCGCTGAAGCTTGCCCCACACCCGGTCGTCATGATCTCGCCCGAAGTATTGGGCGAAGGGGCCAGTTCAGCTTGGGCGCAAGGTGGCGTCGCTGCCGCGATGGATTCGGCCGACAGCCCCGAAAGCCACGCCGCCGACACAGTGAAGGCCGGGGCAGGGACGGTGAACCCGACGGTTGCCGATCTGGTGACGCGGGAAGCCCGTGACTACATTCTTGACCTGACAACTATGGGCACGCCGTTCGACCGGACCGAGGATGGCGACTATGTCTTGTCACGCGAAGCAGCACATAGTTTCGCGCGGGTGGTGCGGGTGAAGGGCGATCAAGCCGGCGCGCAAATCATGGCGGCACTGATTGCGCAGGTGCGTGAAACCCCGTCCATTCAGGTGCTGGAAGGCACCATGGCCAGTGATCTTGAGCTGTCGCATGGGCGCGTCACCGGTGTAGTCATTCAGGAAGCGGATGATGGACGCTCCGGCCCGGTGCTCTTGCGCGGGGCAGCAGTGTTGCTGGCGGGCGGCGGGTCCGGCGGGCTTTACGCCCTAACCACCAACCCGCCGCGTATTCGCGGGCAGGTGATTGGTATGGCGGCGCGGGCCGGCGCATTGATTGCCGATGCCGAGTTTGTGCAGTTCCACCCCACAGCGATGGATGTGGGCGAAGACCCGGCGCCACTGGCGACCGAGGCGTTGCGCGGAGAGGGGGCGATCCTGATCAACAAGCACGGCGAACGGTTCATGCAAGCCATACACCCGGATGCCGAACTCGCGCCGCGCGATATTGTTGCCCGCGCGATCTATGCTGAGGTCAAGGCAGGCAACCGCCCGATGCTGGACACCCGCGAAGTGTTGGGCGAGGCGATCAAGGCGCGGTTTCCCGCCGTCGCTGAATACTGTGCCCGCAACGGAATTGACCCGGCGGTTGACCCGATCCCTGTTGCCCCGGCGGCGCATTACCACATGGGCGGCATTGCGACCGACACGCAGGGATGTGCCACACTCAAGGGTCTTTGGGTCTGCGGTGAAGCCTCGTCAACGGGGCTGCATGGGGCGAACCGATTGGCGTCCAACGGGTTGTTAGAAGCGCTTGTCTTTGCCCGCATTTGTGCCCAAGGAATCGCGCAGTCCCTGACCGGCGTTGCCGACGCTGTGACTCTGAACATTACGTTTTCCAACGACGGCACTCCGCCTGCGCCCGAGGCCGTACAAGCCCTGCGTCAGACCATGACCCAGAATGTGGGCGTTGTGCGGGATCATGATGGACTGACCCATGCGCTTGTGACCATCGCCGCGCTGGAAGACGCCCATGGCGACAGTCCGTCCTTTCTGAACATGTGCGCCACCGCAACGCTGATCGCGGCGGGGGCTTTGGTTCGCCAAGAAAGTCGCGGGGCGCATGAACGTTCCGATTTCCCAGACCCTGCCGACGGGCCGGGCCAGCGGTCTGAGATGTATCTGACCGATGCGCTCGCCGTTCGGGCGCAGGCTTGTAAGGAGCTGTCATGAGCTTTTCCACTCTTCCCGATCTTGTTCTTGAGCCGATGATCCGCACCGCGTTGATGGAGGATCTGGGCAGCTATGGTGATGTCACCACACGCGCCGTCATTCCGGCGGACACCACGTATGACGCCCGGCTGAATGCGCGCGAAGATGCGGTCGTGTCGGGGATGCAGGTGGCCAAGATAGCCTTTCGACTGGTGGATCCCACACTTGAGGTCATCACCCACATTGCGGACGGGCAGCCCTGCAAGAAGGGTGACACGTTGCTGACAATCAAGGGATCAGCGGCATCGATCCTGTCAAGCGAACGGGTGGCGCTGAACTTCGCGGGACGCCTGACCGGGATCGCCACCAAGACCGCTGGGTTCGTGGCCGAAACACACGGCTCCCATGCCCGCGTCACCTGCACCCGCAAGACCACACCGGGGCTGCGGCTGGTGGAAAAACTGGCAGTGCTGCATGGCGGCGGGTTTAATCATCGCTATTCCCTATCGGATGCGATCCTGATCAAGGACAACCATATCGCGGCGGCAGGCGGTGTGCGACAGGTGCTTGAGGCCTCCAAGGCCCATGCCAGCCACATGATGGCGGTCGAGATCGAGGTCGACCGGCTAGACCAACTGGCCGAAGTGCTTGAGGTCGGCGGCGCATCGGTCGTGCTGCTGGACAATATGGACAACGACACGCTGCGGCAGGCCGTGGCGATGGTCGATGGCGCGATGAAGACCGAAGCCAGTGGAAATGTAACGCTTGAGCGTATTGCCTCGATCGCGGCGACGGGGGTCGACTATATTTCATCCGGCGCGTTGACCCATTCGGCGCGCACAGTCGATCTTGGGCTGGATTTCTGACGCTCTGCTTTCTCGAGACCCGTGATCTGCGACTAGGCTTCTGAAGAAGTTACGCGAGTTCGTGCTCGTGGCAGATTTGCGCGGTTTCGGCAGGCTCAAGAGGTTGTTCAAGCAGGGTGCAATAGCCACCATTTTGGCGCGTTTGGAAATGACGACAGGTCCGGCAAATTCCAAACGGCTTAAAACTGTTCTGGCGCACCGCGACACGCAGCAAAGATTGCAACCCCTGATCCAGCTGCGCCCGTTCAGTCGGGTCGATGTCCGGCAGGGCGCGTTCCAGCAGGCTTTGACCGTCAAGGCATCGACTGCCCGCTTCCGTCAGATTGTATGAGATCGACCGCTTGTCGGTTTGGGATCGATGCTCGGACACATACCCCTTTCGCGCCAGCGCTTTGAAGGTTTGCGTCGTCGTGCCGCGCGTGGTGCCCAGATAGGCCGCGGCATGCGACGGTGAGCGTGAAAACCGATTGGCCTGCGCCAGGTAATCAAGCGCCGCACGTTGCGCGGGGTTCAGATCCGCCTCCCAACTTTCGCTGGCTTCGATGCGTGCAAGGCGCGTGATCAGATCTTTGATTTTGTCAGGGTGTCTCATGAAGTTTTTATAGCGACTCGAAATTATAATTGCAATTGTTTCGACTCGCTACTAATGTGAGTGGCACGCAATTCATCAAGGAGACCTAAAATGCGATTGTTCCCACTTACATTTGCCACTGTCGGGCTAAGTGCCATTGCGGCTCATGCCGACAGCAATCATGCTGTTCAGCAACAAGGTGCGGTGATCTCACCGCCTGCTGAAACCATCACTGCGTCGTTTGATATTCTGGCCGCGCATGCCCATCGAAACGCCAATCAGGTCACGTTCCACATGACAACAAATGGTGTCGCAGGGGCCGAACAGCCGGACCCGAATGGCGCACTTGGCGGGGCGCCTGTCTGGTCCTATGTCTGGCCCACGTCGCTGGACCCCTCGGCTGTTGGGTTCGAGGAAGAGACTGGCATTCTGGCGCTGGCTGCCACCAGCCACCCGGATTTTGACGACACACCCCTTTTGGATGAAAACCGGGACGGCGATCCAGCCAATGACGGGTTGATCTGGCACAGCCATTGGGTCGTGCTGACCCCAACCCCGGACTGCGGTGATGGCGCGTTGGCCGTGCGTGATATTCCCGAAGGCACGACCCCGAAGCTGCCTGCCACATGGCCCGGGCTTCCGATCTTTCTGGACAGCCCCGGTTTCACACCCCTGTTTGATGGGCCAGAGATCAGCGTGAATGTCGGGTTTGCCAGCGATGTCGATCTGGCAGAAATGTCATATGATGGGGTGACGGCGGCGCTGCGTGTCAACGCCAACATTCATGCGCCGCTTCTTTGTGTGACGGATGTGTTCGACGTGGCCTCGGGCGATCTATCATTGCCGGGTGCTTTGAATTGAGCCAGCCCCGCCACGCGCTGCCCTTGTGCGCGGGTGGCGGGATCAACGACGTCTGACGAGTGAGGGTTGCATGAACGCACCCAGAAGCACGCTGTCTTGTCCAAGCTGTGCGATACGAAGGTCAGTGCGAAACAACGCGGGTTCTTTCATAAGATGTCGCCCGACCCGGTCCGCAAACCCGTCGGCAAGTCCGATACTACCACCCAGAACTACGCGATCCGTGCCAAGGGTTGCGGTTAGATTTCCAAGAAGTTCAGCAATTGCCAGGGCGGCCGTGTCTATGATTTCGTCTGCCCATTCTACCCCGGCAGCGGCATGTTCAAACACCTGTTTGGCGGTGGTGATGTCGTGCCCCTGTGCGGCAGCAATGGCCGCTATTGCCCGCCCGCCCGCGACGCTTTCGACGGTGCCCGTTCGTCCGCTTCCACATTGCCGTTGGGATTGGCGCGAGGTTGTAAAACCGACATGTCCAGCCATACCGTTTGGTGATGCCAAGGGCTTGCCATCAATGATTAATCCACCACCCACACCCGTTGAAACCGTAAGATATGCCATGGCGGAACTGCCCTGACCGGCACCTATCTTGTATTCAGCAATCGCAGCTGCAAGCGCGTCATTCACGATGGGAACAGGGCGGTCAAATGCGTGGCTGGCAAGCCTTATCAGATTGGCATCTTTCACATCGGTCAAAGTGCCCGCGTTCACCGCGTGCCACAGACCTTGCGCATCAATGCGACCGGTGACCGCCATGCCGATCCTGTCTGCCTTGGCCAACCCCAGCTTCTGCGCCATTTCAAGCATGCGCGTTACATGCAGGGCAGGCGGGTCGTTGGGACTGGTCGGATGGACAACGCGTTTCATCACCCGTCCGTCTTGAATGCGCGCCGCTGCAATCTTGGTGCCACCCAAATCAAGGGCAATACCAGTGATGTCGTTGCGTATTGTCATTTCGCAGCACGTTTCACAGCGTCCGAGAACCACTGCGAGATATGTTCGATTCGGGTGATTGCGCTGCCGACTGTGACACAATTCGCCCCAGCTTCGATGGCTCGGCGTGCAAGATCAGGGGCGTTGTAGCGCCCCTCCGCCATGACAAACCCGCCAAGCTTTGTGAACGCAGTGACAAGGGCAAAGTCCGGATCGGTTGCCTCTGTTTCTGTTTCGGCGGTGTAGCCCGACAATGTCGTGCCGATGATCGCCGTACCGATGTCCTGTGCCGCCTTGGCGTCCCGCAGGGTGGCGCAGTCGCCCATTGCCAGCGCCCCGGCTTCGAAAATGGCACGCACGATGTCGGACCTTGTGTCGCGAGAGGGCCGATCGGTCGCATCGTAAGCTACGATGTCTGCCCCAGCCTCGATCAATTCAAGTGCGTCCGACACAAAGGGGGTTATGCGAACCGGCGTATCGGGCAAATCGCGTTTTACAATGCCGATCAACGGCACCGAGACCGCCGCCCGCACCGCTCTCATATTGTTGACCCCTTCAATGCGTAGCCCATCCGCCCCGCCATCAACCGCCGCCCGTGCCATCGCGACGATGATATCGGTCTGGTCCATCGGACCACCGGTCAACGGCTGGCACGAGACGACAAGGCCGCCTTTCAAGCTGTTCAGAATTGTCATGAGTCACTGCATCAAATTAGGAAGGCCAGTGGCCAGGATCGGAAAGACACAAACAAGCGCCAGCACGATAAGAGGTGGGATCAGCCACGGAAGGATGGCGCGGGCCAGCTTGTGATACTCAATTTCGCCAACCTGTGCGACGACGAACAAGGCCATGCCCATTGGGGGCGTCAGAGTCGAAATCATCAAGTTCAGAACCACGATGATGCCGAAATGGACAGGGTCAATACCGAACCCCAATGCCAGCGGGATTAGCACCGGAACAACAATCAACAGAATGGCGAGGGATTCGATGAAGGCACCCAGCACAAAGATCATAAGGTTAACAGCAATCAGGAAGCTGATCGGATCGTCAACGAAAGACAGGAAGAAACTGGCGATCTGTTGCGGAGCTTGTTCGCGCGCCAAAACGAAACCCAGCACTGACACGCCCGCAATGATCGTTCCGATGGTGGCCGAGGTCACGGCGGTTTCATAGACGGCGTCGAAGAAACGACGAAACGTCAGCTCGCGGTAAAACACAAGGTCGATGATGATGGCATACAGCACAGTGACAGCGGCAGCTTCGGTTGGGGAAAACAGCCCGCTGAAAATTCCACCCACAATGACCATGGGGGTCAGAAGAGCAGGGAAGGATTTGACGAACAGTCGTCCAACTTCGCCGCCCGTCTGCACCGGGTCTTTGGGATAGTTGCGGCGCTTGGCCAGTACGTAAACCATTGCCATCAAAGCTCCGGCACACAGGAAACCGGGCACGACTCCACCCAAAAATAGCTTGCCGATGGACGTGTTCGAAATCACGCCATACAGAACCATGGTAATCGACGGCGGCACGAGCGGCCCGATCATCGACGATGCGGCCGTGACCGAGCCTGAAAACTCGTCATCATAGCCCGCGTCGCGCATCGCCTTGATTTCCATTTTGCCAAGCCCACCAGCATCTGCAACCGCTGACCCGGACATGCCGGAAAAGAACAACGATGCCAGCACATTCACATGGCCAAGCCCACCGGTGAAGCGACCGACAAGCGCGCGCGCAAATCCGAACAGGTGATTGGTGATGCCTGCGGAATTCAGGATGGCGGCGGCCAGCAAAAACAGCGGCACGGCCAGCATGGGAAAGCTGTTCAATCCGTCCACCATACGCTGAACCGCAAACGAGGCCCCCATACCAGTGTGATAAAAATAGCCCATGGACACCAGGATCATCGCGATCCCAATCGGCACACCGCCGAATACCATGAACAACCAAACGGAACAGACAATAAGCAGGGTCACAGAACGTCCCCTCCGTTATGGACATAGGTGTTTTTATTGACCACCTGCCAGCGGATGCGATTTGTGACACGCCAGATCACAAACAACGCCGCAATGGGATAAGACGCATACAGCACTGCATCGGAAAACGGCAACGTCACTGCTTCGTTGCTCCAAGTGCGCATGACCGTTTTGTAACCGATCCACAGCAGATGGCAGGTGACGGCCAGATAGATGATGTCGATCAGGGTAAACAGCGCAAAGCGTGCCTTGCCCAACAGGCTTTCCACCAGAATGCCCATGCGAAGCTGGACGTTTTGGCGTTCAGCTTCACCGGTGGCAATGAAAGCCATCCAGACCCAGATCCAGCGGGCCAATTCCTCGGTCCAGATGGGGGCAGAAAACAGGCTGGTGCGGCCGACGACCTGCAAAAGCACAATGAAGATCAATCCAAGGAACAGCACTGTCGCGGCGTAACCCTCGATGCTGTATTTTCGATGCTTTTGCATTTACCCGCCTTGCTATTAGGTGTCAGTGCGCGCGGGCGGACCCGCACGCAACAACGGCTTACTTCTTGAACAGGGCGCTGATGCTGCCTTCACCAAACTCGGCTTCAAGTTCGTCATAGTATGGCTGCATCGCATCGCGGAACGGGCCTGTGTCGGGACGTGTGATGGTCAGGCCCTTGGCTTCAAATTCAGCGATCAGGCTTTCTTCCTTGTCCATTACGATCTTGTTGGCAACTTCGCCGCCTTTGATGATCGCTTCTTGCAGCCACCCTTTTTCCTGATCCGACAGGCTGTCCCAAGTGCCGGTGCCAACCTGAATGGCCGACGAAGCAATGAAGTGACCTGTCAGAGCGATGTGGTCTTGCACCTCGTAGAATTTCATCGCTTCAATCGTGGGCAGCGGGTTTTCTTCGGCGTCCACCTGATTGGTTTGCAGGGCCAAATAGACCTCGGCAAAGGCGACAGGTGCGGGCGACGCGCCAGTGTTTTCGGCATATGCGATCAGGAAGGGCACGTTCGGCGTGCGCAGACGCAAACCTTTCATATCCTCAAGCGAATTGATCGGGCGGTTTGAAGTCGTGTGACGTGTCCCCAGATACCAGACATCCAGAACCTTCACGCCTTGGGCGGTAAAGGCTGCGTCCATTTTCTGGCCGAATTCACCCGCGATCAGATCCTTCAGATGCCCGAAATCGGAAACCACGTAAGGCGCGCCGATCAGCTTCAGCTCGGGGATGATATAGCTCATATCCGGATATCCGGTCATGACCAGATCAAGCTCTCCGGCCTGAGTCTGTGCGACCATGGCCTTGAAGTCGCCCAAAGTTGAGGACGGGAACAACTTCAAAGACATTTCACCGCCCGAAACTTCCTTGAGCGTGTCATTCATCGCCAACATGCCCTGATACATGGCCGAGGCTTCGTTTTCTTGCGTTCCGAAGGTTAGAACCTTTTCGGCGCTGGCCACTCCGGCCAGCATCAAGCTCGCAACTACGCCTCCAACAATCTTGTTCAGCATCATAATTTCTCCTCGCTGCTGTCGTTCTTTCGTGGATGAAAGGAGCGCTGCCGTCCAAAGGACTAAGCGCCGCCCCACTATTTTGTAGCAACCCCTGACAATCGCGACCGATAGGACCGCATCAGGTGTTGATCAGTCAGTTCCGCGGCCGACATGGCGTCGCCCGCGACAATGGCGTCAAAGATCGCCTTGTGTTCGTCAAAGGATGTTTGATCCGACCCGCCATATTTCGCCCGTGCAGGGCGATTGGCCAACATTGTGCTGACGAACATGTCGTGAAGACGCAGGATGATAGGATTTCCAACCACCGCGACCACCGCGCGATGAAACGCAATGTCGCTTTCGGCGAATTGATCCGTATCGATGTCTTGTTGATTGCGTTCAAGCGCTGATCGGATTTGGTGCAGCTGAATAGATGTGGCTTTGCCTGCCGCAATTCGCGCAGCAGCCGCTTCGATAAACTGACGCATCTGTTCCAGATGCGCGCCGCTTTCCGCATCCCCCAAAAGGCTCGAGATGTGGCCCGCTGCCGAGGTCAGAATGCCATCCAGCGTTGGTTTCGCGGCGCGTGGTCTGTGACCTGTTTCAAGACTGACATAGCCGCGTCCTTGCAACAGAAGCATGGCTTCGCGCACCGTAGGGCGCGAGGTGGCAAACTCTTCGCACAAGGCGCGTTCAGTTGGCAGCGGATCACCAACGGTGATCTGCCCCGAATGGATGCGTGCCTCAAGTGAGGATGCGATTTCCTTTGCTGCGCCCTTTGTCTTGGCAAGCACCCGATCTGTTGCTTCTTGAATCACGTGGGTTCCTCCGATCCAGTGATAGGGTTTTGGTAAAGCCAAACTAAAAAGCTGTCAAACCATACTTTACCAGAACCCCCTTTTGCATTATTCAGATTTTTAGCTCTTACTGAAGAAATCGGTCCCTCAAAGGGTGTAACAGCCCAAAACTCTTAGGAAATTCACATGAACACCAAATTGAATGGTATGTATTCCGCACTTCTGACCGGATTTTCGGATCAAGAGGAATTGGACGAGGCGCGCCAACGGAACATCGTTGAATACAACCTTAGACAAGGGCTTGCTGGGCTCTATGTGGGCGGCAGCACGGGCGAATCCGGCTTGATGTCGACCGATGAGCTTTCTGAACAGCAAGGAATTGTGGCCGACGCAACGAAGGGTTCAGGCGCAAAGCTGATTGCACATGTGGGCCAGCCATCGCTGCGTGATTCCATTCGTCTTGCCAAGAACGCCGAACGTTTGGGGTATGACGCCTTGTCGGCCCTGCCGCCGCATTCTTACAAGTTCACGAGTGATGAGATTTTCGAGTATTACAAGGCGCTTGCAGCGGCGACCGATCTGCCGCTGATCGTCTATGAAGTGCCGGGGCGTATTGGTCGTGAATCCACGGTCGAGGAGTTGTCGAAGATCCTTCAACTTTCCGGTGTCGCAGGGATCAAGTTTTCCAGCATGAACCTGTTTATCTTGTCTCAGCTTCGTAAATACCATCAAGACAAGGTGATCTATTTTGGGTCGGACGAGACATTCATGACCGGTGCGCTGTCGGGCGCAGATGGGGGTATCGGGTCCACCTATAACGTCTTTGGCAAGCTATACGTGGCGTTGGATGACGCGGTCGCGTCCGGGGATATCGCCCTGACCCGCCGCTTGCAGCGTATCTCTCAGGACTATGTGGAAATTCTGTTCCGCACAGGTGTCATGCCGGGTGTGAAATTGTCATTGCAACATCTGGGCGTGGATTGCGGCCCGTGTCGCGCTCCGTTCCGTGTGCTGTCGGACACTGCAAAAGCAGACCTTCAAGTCTTTCTGGATGACCCGGAAATCAGATCATGGCTTGCAGCCTGATCAAGGTATTTCTGCGGGAAACTTGTATATTGGCAATCTTTGCCATACATTCTGAACAGGAGGCCCGCCATGTCCACAATGAACATTTCCCTGCCCGAACAGATGAAAAGTTGGGTCGAGTCGCAGTCCCGATCCGGCCGGTTTGCCAATTCCAGCGACTATGTTCGCGATTTGATCCGGCGCGATCAGGAACGTGCCGCCGCAATTGCCGAGGTTCAAGCCGCGGTTGATGCCGCCCTTGCTTCCGGCCCCGCAACCTCTTTTGATGCCGACGCATTCAAAGCCCGGATGCGTCAAGATGCCGGCTAGGGCGACCTATCGACTAACCCCTGCAGCAGAAAGCGATCTTACAGATATTTGGCGATATGGCGCCCAGACATGGTCTGCCGATCAGGCGGATCGCTATCTTGATATATTGATTACAGGGTTCGAACTGATCACCGACCAGCCGGAAATTTCACGCCTGCGGGCCGAGTTTTCGCCGCCCCTGCGTATCTTTCCAACCGGCTCTCACCTGGTTGTTTACACGGCAGACAATCAGGGCGTGACAGTCCTGCGCGTGCTTCATAACCGACGGGATCTTCTGGCGGCATTGGACAGCTAACCGCCCGCCTGTCTGGTCGCGCGGAATTTCACCAAGCCCAATGAAGGCTTTGTAATCTCAACCGTATTGCCCCATGATCGACCGGCGCGCACCTTCGCCCGCCTTTGCTTTCTGTTGACGCGGATTTGGGATATTCATGGCTGACCTGCACGAACTGGAAGACTGGATTGTCAGGACTGGCCTGGGCGACCGCGCGGCCTTTGATGCGCTTTATGATGCGACATCAGCGAAACTTTTTGGCGTTTGTTTGCGTGTCTTAAATAATCGGGCTGAGGCGGAAGAAGTGTTGCAGGATGCCTTTGTGCGCATCTGGCAGAACGCAAAACGCTTCAAGGCCAATGGATACAGCCCGATGACATGGTTGATTACGGTGACACGCAATCAGGCGATCGACAGGCTGCGCACCCGCAAGGCCCCGACCGAAGATATCGCCGCGCGACAGGACATCGCCGATGCGGGTCCAACGCCCGAAGATGCTGCACTGGCGTCATCAGAGCGGGACCGGATCAACACATGTCTGGACGAATTGGATGATCCCAAGGCGGGCGCAGTGCGCGGTGCCTACCTACTGGGCGAAACCTATGACGAGCTGGCCAGCCGATACGCGGTGCCGGTAAATACGATGCGAACCTGGCTGCGGCGCAGCTTGATGAAACTGAAAGAGTGTTTAACGCGATGAGCACGGCAGACATATATGACCGGGACGATGACGTCCTTGCGGCAGAATATGCCCTGCATCTGTTGTCGGCTGAAGATCGCAGCAAGTTCGAAGCCCGAATGCAGGATGATGCCCGGCTGAGGGAGCTTGTGCGCGACTGGGATCACCAGTTTCACGCCTTGTCGGAGGAGTTTGACAGCGTCGCACCACCCGCCCATGTGAAGGCAGCGATCCATGCGCGGGTCTTCGGGACCACGCAGAAGACATCACCCCTGAGCGGCGCGTTCGGCTGGCTTCTGGGCGGTGGCGTGGCGGCTGGACTGGCAATGGCCCTTGTCGCGGTTCTGCCCTTGATCACCGATCCTAAGACACCCGTCCCGACCCACACCGTTGAGATCAGTGCGCAGGATCAATCGCTGATCGTGGCTGCTGTATTCTCGGCGGACACCGGCGAATTTACGGTGCGTCGGGTGGCAGGTGGTCCCGCCAGCGGGCGCGATCTTGAGATGTGGCTGATCCCCGACGGGGCTGACGCGCCGATCTCGCTAGGTATCATGCCAGCCGAAGACGGCACCCGGATAACCCTTCCCGAAGAATTGCGCGTGCGTCTGACGGCAGCCACCTTTGCGATAAGTGATGAGCCAAAGGGCGGCTCACCCACTGGTCAACCCTCAGGCGCGGTGCTGGCTGCGGGTCCGATTCAAGTTTTGTAAAATAATCTCACTTCCAATGTGTTGATTATCATAGGTTTTCCAATTTTTTGAAAATTTCTTTGTAATCCCTGAAACTCTTTCCGACGGTCTTTCGTGGTTCCTAATGTCTCCGGGTAAGAAGCCCGGCTCAACAGGAAAGGAACCCTAAAATGACCAAATTGAATGTTCTGAACACCGCTGCAGCCTTTGCACTTGTGGCAACCACCGCTTTCGCTGACGGCCATTCGCATGAAAATCCAATGGTGGGCGGCGCGGCAATGTTTGCCGATAAGAACATCGTCGAGAATGCCTTGAACTCTGCCGACCACACGACGCTGGTTGCGGCGGTCAAAGCCGCTGGTCTTGTCGAAACCCTGCAAGGCGACGGTCCGTTCACCGTGTTCGCCCCGGTCAATGCTGCCTTTGATGCTCTGCCTGAAGGCACAGTTGAAACGCTGCTGAAGCCCGAAAACAAAGAGATGCTGACCAAGGTTCTGACCTGTCACGTGGTTGCCGCCGATGCAATGTCGGAAGCCATTCGCGGCATGATTGATGATGATGGCGGCAAACACCCTGTGCCCACCGTGGGCGGCTGCACGTTGCAAGCCACCTATGACGGGGACAACATCTGGATCGAGGACGAGCAGGGCAACATGGCGACCGTAACCATTGCCGATGTGAAGCAGTCGAACGGTGTGATCCATGTGATCGACAAGGTGCTTCTGCCCGCCATGTAAGCATCTGGTAGAGCCGGCGCCCTTTCCCAGTTGGGTGCTGGACCCGCTCGGCGAATGTGGCAACGCCAACCATAGTATGATTGTAAAGGTTGACCAGTCCCACGGCGTTCTCCACACGGCCTGTCCATTTGTTTGGGCAGGCCACTTTCATGTCTATCAGCTAACAATCTGCTTGGTTGGCGTTGACGCGTCGGTTTGGTTCTGGGACCGTTGGTTCTACTGTCGTAGGGCTGGAACATGACCGAACCACATCTTCACGAGCTTACCCATGATCGCGATCTAGGGATCACACTGCCGGACGGCACCCGTTTGTCGGCGCGTGTCTGGATGCCGGTGGATGCGTTGGTCCATCCCGTCCCGGCCATTCTTGAATATCTGCCCTATCGCAAAACCGACGGCACAGCCGAACGGGATGCTGGGATGCACCCTTGGATCGCGCAGCGAGGCTATGCCTGCCTGCGGGTGGATCGGCGCGGATGCGGCGAAAGCGAAGGGTTGTTTGACGACGAATATTCGGAACAGGAGTTGCAGGACGGCGAAGACGTGATTGCTTGGATCGCACGCCAACCCTGGTGCACGGGGGCGGTTGGGATGCAAGGCATCTCTTGGGGCGGGTTCAACAGCTTACAGATCGCCGCGCGAGCGCCCGAGGCGCTAAAGGCTGTGATCACTATAGGGTCAACCGTCGACCGCTACGCGGACGATGTCCACTACAAAGGTGGTATTCAGCACTCTGACAATATCAGTTGGGCGGCGACGGTGTTGTCGTGGTTTTCGACGCCGCCCGACCCGGATCAGGTGGGCGACAGGTGGCGGGCGATGTGGCTTGAACGGTTGGAAAACACACCACCCTTGCCGCGCATCTGGACCGCGCATCTGGATCGCGATGCCTATTGGAAACACGGATCTGTGTGCGAGGATTACAGCACGATCAAAGCGGCGGTTCTGGCCTTTGGCGGGCTGCATGATGGCTATCGCAATACCATGCGGCATCTGGTGGAAAACCTTGATGCGCCGGTAAAAGGCGTGGCCGGACCGTGGGGGCACAAATACCCGCATATCTCACAAATCGGGCCTTCAATAGGGTATTTGCAAGAGGCGCTGCGCTGGTGGGATCGCTGGTTGAAAGGGGTCGACAACGGCGCTGCGCATGACCCGGCATGGCGTGCCTATGTCATGAACAGCGCGAAGCCAAATCCGATCGCAAGCCATCGTGACGGGCGTTGGGTTTGCGACCAAACTCTGCCCTCGGCCCATGTGCAGGTTCAGGATTTGACACTGGGAAAGGACTTGTCAGGCGATTTGCCTGTAACCGTAGCGCCAGACCTTCGTCACGGTGAACAATGCGGCGAGTTTTTCACCTTTGGCTTCGGGTCAGGCGAACTGCCAGATGATCAGCAGCCAGACGATGCCCGCAGCGCCTGTTTTGACAGTCAGGCGCTGGATCACGGGACCGACATCGTGGGACGCCCCACGGTGCGACTGCGCCTGTCCGCCGACCGCGCCCGCGCGCAACTTGTGGTGCGGCTGTGTGATCTCAGGCCCGATGGCACCTCGATGCTGATCACTTTGGGACTGTTGGATCTGCGCAACCGTGAAGGGTTTGAGGCAAAACGCGACCTGATCCCTGATCAATGGGTCGAGGTGACGCTGGACCTTGATGAAACCGCATATCATCTGCCGAAAGGTCATCGCTTGCAATTGGCGGTGGCGGGCAGTTACTGGCCTTACTCCTGGCCTGAACCCGATCCCGCGACCCTGACACTTGAAGGCGGTCATATCGGTTTGCCGTTGCGCGCCCCGTTGGACGGCGATGAATGGACATTTCCACCCCCGATCTCGGCCCCGCCTCGGCGCACACGACTTCTGCGCAAGGGGCAGGATGAGAAGACGCGGCAGGTTGATCCGAAGTCCGGACGGGTCATTCTGACGATTGCGTCCGATCATGGCCGTATTGAGGATCTGGAAACAGGCATCATCACCGAAAGCACCGTGAAAGAAATCTGGTCGATTGACCCCGCCAACCCGGCCGATGCCCGTGCTCAGATCAAATGGACACGCAGCTTCGGGCGCGGCGACTGGTTTGTGTCCACCCGTGCTGACACAGAAATGCACGGCGCGCGGGATCTGTTCAAGATCACGCAGAGGCTTGTGGCCAGCGAAGGTAATGAAACATTATTCGATCAAACATGGACGCATCAGATCAAGCGTTAGATGGCCTTAGCTCAAAAGATGGCCATCGGGCTGCACTTCAGGTGGAATATCTCTTCCCAGTGCGTCGCAAATGGTGCGTTCAATCACGCGGGTCATGGCGTCCAGCGGCAGGCCATTTGGCCGTGGTTCAAACGGGTGTTCCAGTTCGTTTGTAACCGCTTGCAGACCAAAGAAGACATAGGCCACGACGACGGCAAACACCGGTGCAAACCATTCAACCGAGCCAAGCAGTCCAAACGGCAACAGCGCGCAATAGAGATATGTCGTGCGGCGCACCAGAAGGGAATAGACGAAGGGCAGCGGCGTGGTCTGAATCCGCTCGCATCCCGTTTGCGAAATCGCCAACCGAGAAAGAGTATCAGCCAGCGATATCTGCGCGAAACCGTCCAACACGCCAGCACTTCGCAGCCTTGCAATCTGTTGTGCAATATCGCGAAGCGCCGCATCGGCGGGGTTGGCATGCGCCAATAACGCCTGCGCCTCTGTATCCCCGATCCATGCGGCAATATCATTCTGCACGTCACAGTGTCGCAAGCTGCCACGGTGGGCGTGGGTATAGGCCGCAAGCATATTTAACAAGGCGGGCCGGTCGCTGGGTGGAATGGCGAATAGTTCAAGTTGGCGGGCAATGGTGCGGGTATCAGCGATCAGGCCGCCCCAAAGCTGGCGCGCTTCCCACCAACGGTCATAGGCGGCATTGTTGCGAAAGCCCAGAAACAGTGACAAGGCGACGCCAAAGACGCTCATCGCGGCAAGTGATATACGGGGCAGGGGAATCAGCATTTCATCCACCAGCACGACCGTCAGGGTCAGCAGCAGGACTGCGACCATCTTACCGTAAACACGAGGCACAACTGAGCCTTGCATGATGAAAAACAGGCGCAGCGCTGAGGGAGGCGATCGAACAATCATAACGCGGTTCTATCGTCAGGTGAGATCAGACATAAAGAGGCAGTTTTGGGATCTGGGGAAAGACATGCAGATAATCCGGCGACGTGATCTTGTAGAGACACCGTGGAAAAACGGCGGCGGTATCACCCGCAATATTGCCGAGGAACGCGACGACCGTGGCGCACTTTGGCGGCTGAGCATGGCGGATGTGGATGGGGACGGGACGTTTTCCAGCTTTCCCGGCCTGACGCGTATTCTGACGGTGATCAAGGGCGACGGCATGGTGCTGCACGGGCCGGATGGCGATCTGCAGGCGGATTATGCCAACCCCGTGCGGTTCGATGGCGCAGCGCCGGTCACGGCCACGCTGACCCAAGGCCCAATCCGTGATTTCAACCTGATGTTCGACACCGCGCGGTGTGCGGGGGATGCTCAGATCGTGCGCAATGCTGGCCCGCATCAGGTCGGGCAGGCAGGGCAGACCGGCGTGCTGCACGTGATCGCTGGAACTGCGTCTGTGCACGGCGCAGATCTGGGCGTGGGCGACACGGCGATCAGCACCGCCGCGCCGCTGCGTTTCGATCTGGTGCAGGATGCGGTCGCGCTGACCATCACCCTGCGCCCGCAAGGTTAAAGCGACGCCAGAAGATCCGTCACGGCGCGGCGATAACTTGAAACGACAGCGTCGCGCGCGATGTGCCGCCCGCCGGTGACGTTGTGACGTCCGGCAGACCACAGATCGGTAATCACATTGTCCTTCGCTGCAAAGGCTAGACCGTCAAGGATCTGGTCCGGCGTCAGCGCGCAGAGCGTCGGGTCAGTGCTGTCGATGGCGACCAGATCGGCAAGGCGGCCTTGAGCAATCTCGCCCGCGTCACGGCCCAAAGCTTGCGCCCCACCGCAGGCCGCGCCCGTGTAAAGCGTTGCCCCGACCGAGCCTTCGCCGACCACCATTACGTTACGCGCCACGTCGCGCAGACGTTGGGAATACTCCAGCGTGCGCAGCTCTTCCGTCAGCGAGATATTGATGTTGCTGTCCGATCCGACGCCGAACGCGCCGCCTGCCTCAAGGAAGGTGGGGCCGTTGAAGGGGCCGTCGCCAAGGTTCGCCTCGGTGATCGGGCAGAGGCCGGCAACCGCACCTGATGCGGCCATCGCGCGGGTCTCGGTGTCGGTCATGTGGGTGGCATGGATCAGGCACCAGCCTTGATCGACGAGGGCGTTGGCCAACAGCCACTCGACCGGGCGTGCGCCCAGCCAAGTCTGGATGTCCTCGACCTCTTTCGGTTGTTCGGCGATGTGGATATGGATCGGCCCGCCCTGATGGTTCGCCAGCGCGCGGGTCAGGTCGTCGGGCGAGGTGGCGCGCAGGGAATGCGGGGCAATGCCGACGCGGGCGTCATCGGGCAAGCCCACAAGCGCGTCGCGCGCACCCTGCACCAGATCGGCGAATCGTTCGACATCATTGCCAAAGCGCATCTGCCCTTCGGCCAGCGGCACCTTGCCCGCCCCGCCATAGGTATAAAGCACCGGCAGATGGGTCAGCCCGATGCCGGTTTCCCCCGCCGCTGCCATCACCCGCAGCGACAGTTCGGCCAGCGCATCATAGGGCGCGCCGCCGCGCTGGTGGTGGACATAGTGAAACTCGCCCACGCTGGCATATCCGGCCTCTTGCATTTCGACGAAAACAAGCGCCGCGATGGCCTCGATCTGCTCGGGGGTCAGGCGGTCCATGAAGCGATACATCAGCTCGCGCCAGGTCCAGAAACTGTCGCGCCCGGCCTTGCGGACCTCGGTCATGCCAGCCATTGCGCGCTGGAATGTGTGCGAGTGCAGGTTGCCCAAAGCTGGCAGCAGGGTATCGACGCGCGCGTCGCCCGGCTGGGCCTCCGTGCTGGGCGTGATCTGATCAATGCGGCCACCTTCAAGGGTGATGCGAACATCCTGCGCCCAACCGGACGCGAGCAGGGCCTGACGGGCGTGGATCATGGTCTTTGTCCTGTGTATTTCATTTTATGTATAGACATATTGCACATTAAATTATACCAGAAAAGGCGAAACTTCGCGAAAAGGACCGATCTTATGACTGCTATGCCTCAGCTTTTGACCGATCTGCACGCCGCGACAATGGCGCATGGCGATGCGCCCTATGGGATGATCCGAGACGCAGCGATTGCCATTCAGGATGGCAAGATCGCTTGGGTCGGGCCGCAGGCGGACGTGCCAGCCGATTTTGCCGGGCTGGATCAACGGTCGTTGGCTGGGCGTGTGGTGACGCCGGGCCTGATCGACTGCCACACCCATATCGTGCATGGTGGCGACCGCGCGGTGGAATTTGAAATGCGTTTGAACGGGGCCAGTTACGAAGAAGTCGCGCGTGCCGGTGGCGGGATCGTGTCGACGGTTAAAGCCACCCGCGCGGCCAGTGAGGACGAATTGCTGCAAGCGGCGCTGCGCCGCGTCGATGTCCTGATCGCCGAAGGCGTGACCACGATCGAGGTCAAGTCGGGCTATGGTCTGGACACGGACACCGAGCTTCGGATGCTGCGCACGGCCCGCGCGATTGCCGAGCAACGCCCCATTCGCGTCAAGACCACCTTCCTTGGCGCTCATGCCACGCCCGCCGAATATGCGGGTCGCGATGACGCCTATATCGACGAGGTGTGCATCCCCGCCCTACGCGCCGCCCACGCCGAAGGGCTGGTGGATGCGGTGGACGGGTTCTGCGAAGGCATCGCCTTTCAGCCCGACCAGATCGCCCGCGTCTTTGACGTCGCCCGCGAACTGGGCTTGCCCGTGAAGCTGCACGCCGAACAACTGTCCAATCTGGGTGGCGCGAAGCTGGCGGCAAGCTATGGTGCGCTGTCTGCCGATCATATCGAGTATCTGGACGAAGACGGCGTGCGTGCCATGGCGGACGCGGGCACGGTTGCCGTGATCCTGCCCGGCGCGTTCTATACCCTGCGCGAGACGCAACAGCCGCCCATCGAGCTTTTGCGCAAGCACAATGTGCCGATGGCCTTGGCCACGGACATCAACCCCGGTTCGTCGCCGCTGAATTCAATCCTGCTGACAATGAACATGGGCTGCACCCTGTTTCGTATGACACCCGAGGAATCGCTGCGCGGTGTCACGCAACACGCCGCCGCCGCGCTGGGTCTGGCGGATCTGGGCACAATCGCGCCGGGGCAGGCGGCTGATCTGGCGGTTTGGGACATCGCGGAACCGGCGGAACTGTCTTACCGCATCGGCTTCAACCCCCTTGCATTCCGCATCACAGGAGCGACCGCATGACCACTCTGACCCTGACCCCCGCTGAAACCACACTGGCTGATCTGGAAATGATCTGGCGCGACGGACTTGCCGTGCGCCTTGATCCGGCCTGCCACGACGGCATCCAGGCCGCACAGGCGCGGATCTCCGACGCCGCCAACGGAACGGACGCGGTATATGGCGTGAACACGGGCTTTGGAAAACTGGCTTCGGTCAAAATCGACCCCGCCGACACCGCCACCCTGCAACGCAACCTGATCCTGTCCCATTGCTGCGGTGTAGGTGACGCGATCCCCGAACCCCATGCGCGCCTGATGATGGCGCTGAAACTTCTGTCGCTCGGGCGCGGTGCGTCCGGCGTGCGGATGGAGTTGATCGAGCTGCTGGAGCAGATGCTCGCGCGCGGCGTGACGCCCGTCATTCCCGTGCAAGGGTCAGTTGGCGCGTCCGGCGATCTGGCCCCGCTGGCGCATATGGCGGCCGCAATGATCGGTCACGGCGAAGCCACGTTCGAAGGCAACGTGCTGCCCGGAGCCGAGGCTTTGCGCCGTGCGGGCCTGACCCCCGTCGTGCTCAGCGCGAAAGAGGGGCTGGCACTGATCAATGGCACCCAGTTCAGCACGGCCTATGCCCTGATCGGGCTGTTTGGCGCATGGCGGGCGATGTCCTCGGCTTTGGTCACATCTGCCATGTCGACCGATGCGATCATGGGATCGACCGCGCCGTTGCAGCCGGAAATTCATACTCTGCGCGGTCATGCGGGCCAGATCGAGGCCGCGGCGACCATGCGTGCGCTGCTGGACGGGTCGATCATTCGTGAAAGCCACCGCGAAGGCGATACGCGCGTGCAGGACCCCTATTGCATCCGCTGCCAGCCGCAGGTGACAGGGGCCGCGATGGACATGTTGCGTATGGCCGCCCGCACGCTGCAGATCGAGGCGAACGCCGCCACCGACAACCCGCTTGTGCTCAGCGAGGCAGGGCTGATTGTGTCAGGCGGAAACTTCCACGCCGAACCCGTGGGCTTTGCCGCCGACATGATCGCACTGGCGATTGCCGAGATCGGCGCGATTGCACAACGACGCATCGCCCTGATTGTCGACCCGGTTCTCAGCCACGATCTGCCGCCGTTCCTGACGCCCAATCCGGGGCTGAACTCGGGCTATATGATCGCCGAAGTGACCACCGCCGCGTTGATGAGCGAGAATAAGCATTTGGCGAACCCTTGCGTGACGGATTCAACGCCGACCTCGGCCAACCAGGAAGACCACGTCAGCATGGCCGCCCATGGCGCGGTGCGCCTGTCGCGCATGGTCGCCAATCTGGAGCGCATCCTTGGCGTCGAACTTCTGTGCGCCGCGCAAGGCATCGAATTCCGCGCACCGCTGACGACGAGCGCGCCGCTGGCGGCGGTGATTGCCGCCGTGCGCGAACAGGTCGAGACATTGCGTGACGACCGTTACCTTGCGCCTGACTTGGAAAAAGCAGCGTCGCTGATTGCGTCGAATGCCATCGTGGCCGCTACCAACACCCAAATGCCGGAGCTTCACCCATGACCCCCGTTGAAATCCACCGGGGCGACAGCCCCATCGTGCTGGGCCTGCCCCATACGGGGACGTATGTTCCTGATGACATCAAGGCGTGTCTGAACGCGCGCGGGCAGGGGTTGGATGACACCGATTGGCATATCCACACACTGTATGACGGGTTGCTGCCCGGCGCGACGACGGTCCGCGCGACCTTCCATCGTTACGTGATCGACGCCAACCGCGACCCGTCAGGCCAGTCGCTTTACCCCGGCCAGAACACCACCGGGCTGGTGCCGCTGACCGATTTCGACGGGCAGGATATTTGGGACACCCCCCCCACAGACGCCGAGGTCGAGGCCCGACGCCAAGCCTTCCACGCCCCCTATCACGCCGCGCTGGAGGCCGAGCTTGAGCGGGTGCGCGACCAACACGGCATCGCGATCCTGTATGATTGCCACTCGATCCGGTCGCGCATCCCGTTTCTGTTCGACGGCACCCTGCCCAATTTTAACATCGGCACCAATCTGGGCACCACCTGCGCCGCCCAGTTTGAGGCCGCCGTGCAAAGTCTGTGCCAGATGGCGGATGGCTATTCCAACGTCACGAACGGACGCTTCAAGGGCGGCTGGACCACGCGCCATTATGGCCGACCTGCTGAGGGGCTGCACGCGATCCAGATGGAACTGGCGCAAAGCACCTATCTGACGGACGAGGCCGCGCCCTGGACCTATGACGACGCGAAGGCCGCGCGTTTGCGCGGGCATCTGAAAACCATTCTGACAACCTTGGCCGACATGGCACCTGACCTGAAAGGAACATCATGAGCGATCCGCGCAAAAACACCCGCGACATCTATCCCGCAACCGGCACCAAAATGACGGCCAAGCACTGGACGACCGAAGCGCCCCTGCGGATGTTGATGAACAACCTGCACCCCGACGTGGCTGAAAACCCGCATGAACTGGTCGTCTATGGCGGCATCGGCCGCGCCGCACGCACATGGGACGATTTCGACAAGATGGTCGCCACCTTGCGCGATCTGGACGAGGACCAGACCCTGCTGGTGCAATCGGGCAAGCCCGTCGGCGTGTTCCAAACCCACAAAGACGCGCCGCGTGTGTTGATCGCGAACTCGAACCTCGTGCCACATTGGGCGACCTGGGATCATTTCAACGAGCTGGATAAGAAAGGTCTGGCGATGTATGGCCAGATGACGGCCGGTTCGTGGATTTACATCGGGTCGCAGGGCATCGTGCAGGGCACCTATGAAACCTTTGTTGAAGCTGGGCGCCAGCATTACAGCGGCGACCTGACCGGCAAGTGGATCCTGACCGGTGGTCTGGGCGGTATGGGCGGTGCTCAGCCTTTGGCGGCCGTGATGGCCGGGGCCTGCTGTCTGGCGGTCGAATGCAACCCCGACAGCATCGATTTCCGCCTGCGCACCCGTTACGTGGACGAAAAAACCGACAGCCTTGATGAAGCGCTTGCGATGATCGAACGCTGGACCGCAGCCGGTGAGGCCAAGTCGGTCGCGCTCTTGGGCAATGCTGCCGACGTGTTCCCCGAACTGGTGAAACGCGGCATCCGCCCTGACATCGTCACCGACCAGACCAGCGCCCATGACCCCGTAAACGGCTATCTGCCGCAGGGCTGGACCATGGCCGAATGGCGCGAGAAGCGCGAGAGCGACCCGAAAGCCGTCGAAAAAGCCGCCCGCGCGTCGATGAAGGTGCAGGTCAAGGCGATGGTCGATTTCCACGCCGCCGGTATTCCGACCGTCGATTACGGCAACAACATCCGCCAGATGGCGCTGGAAGAAGGGTTGGAGAATGCGTTTGATTTCCCCGGCTTCGTGCCCGCCTATATCCGCCCGCTGTTCTGCCGTGGCATCGGCCCGTTCCGTTGGGCGGCGCTGTCGGGCGACCCGGAAGACATCTACAAGACCGACGCCAAGGTGAAGGAAATCCTGGCCGAGGACAGTCACCTGCACAATTGGCTAGACATGGCCCGCGAACGGATTGCATTCCAGGGCCTGCCCGCCCGCATCTGCTGGGTCGGTCTGGGCGTGCGTCACAAACTGGGGCTGGCATTCAACGAAATGGTGCGCAACGGCGAATTGAAAGCGCCGATCGTGATTGGACGTGACCATCTGGACAGTGGCTCGGTCGCATCGCCCAACCGCGAGACGGAAGCGATGATGGACGGTTCGGACGCCGTGTCGGACTGGCCGCTTTTGAACGCGCTTCTGAACACCGCGTCGGGCGCGACCTGGGTGTCGCTGCACCATGGTGGCGGGGTTGGCATGGGTTTCAGCCAGCACTCGGGCATGGTGATCTGCTGTGACGGCACCGAGGATGCAGACCGCCGGATCGAGCGTGTTCTGTGGAACGACCCGGCCACGGGCGTCATGCGTCACGCCGATGCAGGCTATGAGATCGCCAAGGACTGCGCCCGCGAGAACGGCTTGAACCTGCCGGGTATTCTGTAATGATCCGGGGGGCGACAAACGCCCCCCATTCCAATGCAGGAGACGCAGATATGATCGAACGCATCGACACCGGTATCCGGTCGTCAAAGATCGTGAAACACAATGGCGTTGCTTATCTGACCGGACAGGTCGGGGAAGGCGCGACCATTCAGGACCAGACTGCCGAGTGCCTGCGCCGCGTCGATGCGTTGCTGACACAGGCGGGATCGTCGCGCGAACATATGTTGCGGGCCACCATCTGGCTCGCAGACATGAGCGATTTCGACGGGCTGAACGAGGTCTGGAATGCCTGGGTGCCCGAGGGCCACGCCCCCGCCCGCGCCTGTGGCGAAGCCAAACTGGCTCGGCCCGAGCTGAAGGTCGAGATCATCGTGGACGCGGCGTATAGCTGATAACGAACCTTGAAAGGCCCGTGCGAATCATTCCGTGCGGGCCTTTTCTTATGCGCGGTCAGTATTGCATCGTCACGCGGTGGCCACGGCGATAGGTCAGTTGCACAAAGGTGATCGTCCGCCCCTCAAGCCAAGTTGTGCGCTCGGTCTGGAACAGGGCGTTGCCTTCGGTGCAATCCAGATATTCCGCGATGGTGGCGTCCGCCTGGACGGCGTGAAAGCTGATCTGCGCGTCGGTAAACGGCACGGTGGACACCAGCCATTCATTGGGGCCGACATCTGAGAAATCGTGTTGCTCTGCTTCGGGCAGGGCCGAGAGGTTGATCCAGCGATCCTCGTGCTGATACGGCGCGCCGTCGGCGTAATGCATACAGGTCAGGTGAAGCACCCGGTCATCGCGCTGCAACGCCATGCGGGCGCGCAGCCAGTTGGGGGCGGGTTCGGCCTGACCATGCACCAGCGCATAGCGATAGGTGGCGCCCAGTTCCTCGATTTCCTGCCCAACGATGGGGATGTTCAGGCGCACCTGGCGGATTGGATTCTGGCGCACCCTTGTGCCAGCCTTGCGGCGGCGTTCGATGATGCCGTCATCGGCCAGTTCACGCATCGCCCGATTGACAGTGGCCCGCGCGCAGCCATAGCTTGCGGCCAGGTCAACTTCGTTCGGCATGGCGCTGCCGGGGGCAAGCGTGCCCTGGGTGATCTGGCGCAGGATATCGGCTTTCACCTCGCGATAGGTTATGGACATGCTGTGCCTTTCGACCTTGCGGTAAGGGGTGATCCCGGCGGATTGACTTTGAAAGATATAGACATAAGGCGCAAAACACCAGACATAGCGTGTCAGGCGTCGAAAGCGCGCGCCACGTGATCCTGAAAGGCCGCAATCAGCGGCGCGGTGTGCGGGTGTGGCGCGCGCGCCAGTGCGATGCGGTGCGGTGCCAGCGGGCCGGCCAGTTCCAGCCGGGTGACAGGCTGGCCGTCGCAGGCGGTGTCCTGTGCGATGTCAGTGGCCAGAAGCCCAACGCCCATATGGTTGGCAACCATGGCGCGCAACATCTCGACCGAGCCGGTTTCATGCGCGATGCGCGGGCGGATGCCGTTCATCTGCGCCAGCGTCAGGAAATAATCGCGGCTGTGTGGCAGGCTCATCAGGATCAGGGGATCGGTCAGCAACTCGGCCATCGTGACCGTGCCGCGCCCGGCCAAAGGATGCGCCCGCGCGACCAGACCATAGGGGCGCACGTCGGCCAGCGGAATGATGTCCAATGATGAGGGCAGGCCGAAATCATAGATCAGGGCAAGGTCGATCCGTCCACTGTCCAGCCAGCGGGTCAGCCGGTCAAGGTCGCCTTCGTGCAGCTTGATGACTGCGTTGGGATTGGTCTTCTGAAAGCCATTGACCAACGCAGGTGCGTAACGCGGGCCAAGGGTCGAGAAGACGCCAAGGTTCAATTCCACCGCCCCCGTGTCGGCATGGCTGAGCACCGATTGCGCCTGTGTGCGCAGGCTGCGCAGGGCGCCCAGCTTGCGCAGCCCGAAGGCGGTGGGTGCGATGCCCTGGCCTGCGCTGCGGGCGAACAGCGGGCGGCCGAAATGGTCCTCGACCTTGGCAATTGCCAGCGATACCGACGGTTGCGACACGTTCAAGGCCCGTGCGGCGGCAGCGGTGCTGCCGGTGTCCGCGGCGGCGATGACATAGTCGATCTGGCGCAAGCTGATGGGTATAGTCTGCATTAATCACTCTATCAGCAATGTGTATTTCTGCTTATAGCATGTTGGCCTGTATGCTCAACCGATCAAAATCGGAGGATCATATGCCCGCCCAGCCCCCCATTCCCCAATCCGCGCAACCACTCAGCGGGGTGCGCGTGCTTGATTTCACCCGCGTTCTGGCAGGCCCCTATTGCACAGCGATGATGGCCGATCTGGGCGCGGATGTGATCAAGGTCGAAGACGCACATGGCGATGACTACCGCCATATCGGGCCGTTCAAGGATGGGGAAAGCCTGCTGTTTCAGGCGATCAACCGGGGCAAGCGGTCCATCGCGCTGGACCTGAAATCGCCCGATGCGATTGCGACGGTCAAGGCGTTGTTGGCCGAGTGTGACGTGCTGATCGAAAACTTTCGCCCCGGCGTGATGGACAAGTTGGGGCTGAGCTATGACGCGCTGGCCGAGGACTTTCCGCATCTGGTCTATGTCTCGGTCTCGGGCTTCGGGCAGACCGGGCCGAACACAAAAAAGCCCGCCTATGACATCATCGTGCAGGCGATGAGCGGCCTGATGGACGCCACCGGCGAGCCCGACGGCGCACCAACGATGGTGGGCGAGGCGTTGGGCGACGTGGCCGGTGGCCTGTTCGCCGCTTGGGGCACGATGGTTGCCCTGTTTGACCGCAGCCGCACGGGGCAGGGGCGGCATGTGGATGTGGCGCTGTTTGACGGGCTGGTGTCAATGATGCCGATCTTGGCCTGCCGCACCCTGATGGGCGGTGAGGTCCCCGTGCGCACCGGCAACCGCCACCCGCTATCCGCGCCCTTTGGCACCTATCCGGCGAGCGATGGGCATTTCGCGCTGGCGGTTCTGAACGACCGGCTGTTCGCCACCTTCTGCGATGTGATCGGGCAACCTGATCTGGTCAGCGACGCGCGGTTTGCCACGGACCCTCTGCGCCGCGAAAACGAGCCTGCCTTGGCCGAGTATATCGACCAGTGGGCGGGCGCGCTGCCCGTGGATCAGGTGGTGGATCACCTGTCAGCGGCGGGCATTCCGGCATCCCCCATCCAATCGGTGGCTCAGGCCTGGGCCTCGTCCCAAGCGGTGGAACGCGGCTTGGCGTCCACGGTCACGCATCCCGACTTGGGCGTTTTGAACGTCCCCGAACAGCCCGTGCATTTCAACGGCGTCCCACGCGGCGGGCGCAAACCGGCCCCGGCCCTGAACGCTGATGCAGGTGACATTCTGAACACCCTGAACAAGGAGCAACGCACATGACCACCTATCCCATGAGCGACGACGAACGCGCGCTGGTCGCGCAGATCGAACGGTTCTCGACCGAGGTTCTGGCCCCGAAAGCCGCACAGATCGACGAAGAGGCATTGTTTGCCACTGTCCACCGGGACGCGATGGCCGAAATGGGCCTGTTTGGTGTGAACCTGCCGGAAGAACACGGCGGCATCGGCCTGTCCGGTCCCGCGCTGTATGCGGCGGTCGAGGCGATTGCAGGGGCTTGTGGGTCCACCGCATCCATGCTGACGGCGCATTTTCTGGCGACGGATTCGCTGCTGCTGGGGGCGGATGCCGACTTGCAGGCGCGGATTCTGCCAGATGCAGCGGCGGGCACGTCACTGGGTGCGTTTGCCCTGACCGAACCGCAGGCCGGATCGAACCCCGCCGACATGCGCACGACGGCGAAGCGTGAAGGCGAAGGATACCGGATCAAAGGGTCAAAGTGTTTCATCTCGAACGCAGGGGCGGCGGATTTCATGGTGGTCTATGCCAAGACCGACCCTGACGCGGGTGCGCGGGGAGTCAGCGCCTTCATCGTCGAACCGAAGAAGATCGATGGTGTCTCGGTCGCGCCGCATGAAAAGACGATGGGCCTGAAAGGCGGGCACGTCTTTGGCATCAGCTTTGATTGCTGGGTGCCGGAAGAAAACCGTCTGGGCGACGAAGGCACCGGGTTCCGCACTGCGATGAAGGTCCTGGACAATGGCCGGATCGAAGTCGCCGCGCAGGCGACAGGCATTGCCGACGCCGCGTTGAAGGCCGCGATTTCCTATGCCAAGGAACGGCAGGTCAGCGGCCATGCGATCGCGGAATTCCAGGGGTTGCAATGGATGCTGGCCGACAGCGCCACCGAACTGGCCGCCGCCCGTGCGCTGGCGATGCAGGCGGCCACCCTGCGCGGCACTGGCGTGCGCTATTCCAGTGAATCCGCCTTTGCCAAGCTCTATGCCAGCGAAGCGGCGTGGCGGATCGCGGACCGGGCGCTGCAAATTCATGGCGGTTATGGCTATACCCGCGACTTCCCACTGGAACGCTATCTGCGCGATCTGCGGATTTTCCGCATCTATGAAGGGTCGTCCGAGATCCAGCGCACAATCATTGCGCGAGGGCTGCTGGCATAACCCGCTTTTTGCGTCGGAAAGATTGACTCTATTATGTATTTACATAATAGCTTTATGCACGGATTTGACCAAGGGCGCGCGCTGCTTGACCTTTGGTCGCAACTGCCGATTGGAGGAGAGGCATATGCAAAGACGGACATTTCTGACAACCGGGGCCATCGGCACTGCTGCCACGGCGCTCGCAACCCCTGCCATCGCGCAGGACAAGCGCCAGTGGAAAATGGTGACGGCATGGCCCAAGAACCTGCCCGGGCCGGGCGTGGCCGCACAACAACTGGCCGACCGGATCACCACCCTGTCGGGTGGCCGGATCGAGGTGAAACTGTTCCCCGCCGGGGAACTTGTACCCGGGCGCGGCGTCTTTGACGCGGTCAGCGAAGGCACCGCCGAGCTGTATCACGCCGTTCCCGCCTATTGGGGATCGAAGTCAAAGGGCATTTTGCTGTTTGGTTCGCAACCTTTCGGCCTGCGTGCAGATGAACAAGTCGGCTGGTTGACCCATGGCGGCGGTCAGGCACTGTATGATGAAATGTATGGCCGTTTCGGGATCAAGCCGTTTCTGTGCGGCAACTCTGGCCCGCAATGGGGCGGTTGGTTCCGCAACGAAGTGAACTCGGCCGAAGACCTGAAGGGCATGAAGTTCCGCACCACCGGGTTGGCCTCGGAAATGGCGGCGAAAATGGGCATGGCGGCGGAAGCGATGAGCGGCCCGGACATGTTCCAGGCGCTGCAAACCGGCGCATTGGACGCGGGCGAGTTCATCGGCCCGTGGACCGACAGCGCGCTTGGCTATTACCAGGTTGCCAAGAACTACTATTGGCCCGGCGTGGGCGAGCCGTCCTCGGCCGAGGAATGCGGCGTCAACATGGATGTGTTCAACGAGCTGCCCGACGACCTGAAGCAGGTTGTGCAGGCGGCGTGCGACAGTCTGTATAACCAAGTTTGGACCGAATATACGACCAAGCACGCACAAGCCCTGCAGGCGATGATTGCCGAGCATGGCGTTCAGGTGAAGATGTTCCCCGAGGATGTCATCACTGCCATGGGCAAGGCCGCTGGCGAAGTCATCGATGATCTCCGCAATGACGACGACGAGTTGGTGAAGCGGATCACCGAAAGCTTTGTGGCTTATCGCGACTCGGTCGGCCAATACATGGTCTATGCCGACAACGGTCAGATGAACGCACGTAATCTGGTCATGGGTTACTAAGACCTTCCGGACAAGGGCGTGGCGATGGCTGCGCCCTTGTAACCTTTGCGACGGGGACCGAAGATGGAGCAACTGGCAAACGCCTTGGACAAGGTGAATCTGGGCGTGGCCTATGTGGTGCGCTGGTTCGCGCTGGCGATGATGCTGGTGCAGTTTGGTATCGTCGTCGGGCGCTATTCGTTCGGTGTGAATTCGATCGCTGTGCAGGAAAGTGTTCTTTACATGCACGCCGCGCTGTTCATGCTCGCAGCGGGCTATACGCTTCTGGTCGACAAGCATGTGCGCGTTGACGTGTTCTATGCCAAGGCGACGCCAGAGGCGCGGCGGCGGATCGATATTTTCGGCCATCTGTTCCTGCTGATGCCGTCGATGATCGCGCTTCTTTACTGGTCTTGGCCGTCGGTGCGAAATTCATGGGCGATCCTTGAAGGGCCGATTTCGGTGGGCGGGATCGAGGCGGTGTTCCTGCTGAAATCCCTGATCCCTGCCTTTTGCGTCCTCGTGATGTTGCAATCACTCGCCCTGTTGATCCGCCTTCTGGCCGTGAAAGAGACCCGATGATCCAATATCTCGACCTTATCATGTTTGCCGCCCTGATGTGCGCGATCCTTCTGGGATTCCCCGTGTCCTTCAGCATCGCAGGGGTTGCCGTGATCTTTGCCTATCTGGGCTGGATGCTGGGTCAGATGGATATCAGCCTGCTGGGCGCGTTGGGTCAGCGCGTATTTGGCATTCTGACCAACCCGGTGCTGATCGCCATTCCGCTGTTCGTGCTGATGGGCGCGCTGCTGGAGAAAAGCCGCATCGCCGAGGGGCTTCTGGACACGATGGGCCGGTTGTTCGGGCAGTTGCGCGGAGGGCTGGGGATCTCGGTCGTGCTGGTCGGCACCTTGCTGGCGGCCTCGACAGGCATTGTCGGGGCAACGGTGGTCGCGATGGGCATGATCGCGCTGCCCACCATGCTGCGCGCGGGCTATGATGCGCGGGTCGCGTCGGGCATCGTTTGCACGGCGGGCACGTTGGGGCAGATCATCCCGCCCTCGACCCTTCTGATCATTCTGGCGGACGTGATGTCCACCTCGTTCCAGCAGGCGCAATATGAACAGGGCAAATTCTCGGTCGAGGCTTTGTCGGTCGGCCAGTTTTTCGCCGCTGCCGTGATTCCCGGTCTGGTGCTGGTGTGCCTTTACCTGATTTACATCGTGGTGCGCGGATGGCTGCGCCCGCAGGACATGCCGCCCGCGCCCCTTGACATGGCCAAGCCCGATTGGCGCGAGGTTGTGGGCGCGGTGATCCCACCCGTGCTGCTGATCGTGGCCGTTCTGGGCGCCATTCTGGGCGGCGTTGCCACCCCGACCGAAGCCGCATCGGTCGGCGCTGTGGGCGCGCTGTTGATGACTGGCTATCGCATTGGCATCGCGCCGCGCATCATTTTGATGGGTACGGTGGCCCTGATCGCGTTGGGTATTCTGGCGGGCGCGTTTCCGGTGCGCTTTCAGCGCAGCGATCTGACCTCGGGCGCTTATGCACTTGGGATTTTCTATGCTGCTTTGGCGGTCGTGGGCATGGTGTCCGTGCTGCTGGCTTTGCGCGCAGCCCTTAACAGGAAGATCGTGCAAGAGGCGGTGAAATCCACGATGACCATGACCTCGATGATCTTTGCAACGATCATTGCGGCAGGGTTTTTCAGCCTTGTCTTTATCGGCCTGGGCGGGGAAGAGCGTGTGGCGGGCATTCTGGCCGAGATGCCGGGCGGCGCCAACGGCGCGCTGGTCTTTTGCATGGTCTTTATCTTCATCCTGGGTTTCTTCCTTGATTTCGTAGAAATTTCGGTGATCGTCCTGCCCTTGATCACGCCGACGCTGATCCTGCTGGGCCATGACCCGATCTGGCTGGGCGTGCTGATTGCGGTGAACCTTCAGACCTCGTTCCTGACGCCGCCCTTCGGATTTTCGCTGTTCTATCTGCGCGGCGCGGCCCCGAAAGAGGTCACGACAGGACAGATCTATGCGGGGGTGTTGCCGTTCATCTGCCTTCAGATCGTGGGGATATCCCTGATCTGGTTGCTGCCGGTGCTGGCGACCTGGCTGCCATCGGTCCTGTTCTAAAGCGGGGCAGGGTCGGGGACGGAGTCACTGCACGACACGGCACCCAAGTATTTGCAATTATGTCTTGGGACTATCAAGATAAACCACACATGGCCGCGATAGGTGTGAATGAAAGATCGAAACATGAATGATGGTTGCCTGTTTTGCCGGATCGCATCCGGCGATGTGCCTGCTCATCGCGTCTATGAGGACGACCATATCCTGGCTTTTCTGGACCTGCATCCGATCCGTGCCGGCCATGCGCTGGTCATTCCGAAAGCGCATCATGTCTGGTTCGAAGACCTGCCCGAGGACCTGGCGACGCGGATAACAAGTTGCGCGCAGCGTTTGGCGCAGCGAATGAAGGCGCTATACGGGGTCGAGCGCGTCGCGATGTTTTACACCGGTATCCATGTGCCTCATGCCCATGCCCATGTGGTGCCTATGCATCATGTGCATGATGTCACCTCGCAGGCGTATCTTTCGGCAGGCACCGACGAATACACTTTACCGCCGCAACTTCCAGACCCCGAAATGGCAGAGATAGCGCGTAAACTGCGTGCTGGTTAACTGTCCATCGGCTGTTTCAAGGTCGATGTCGCATCTTCTAAACCGATCAGCCTTGTTGCATTCTTTCTGAAACGCAGCGAAGGTCTTGAGTCGATAAGGGCTGCGCATTCGTACTGGACCGGGTGCACGATCAAAGCTTGAATCACGACAAATTATCGAAAGGCATGGCATGTTTTTAAAGAACGCTTGGTACGTGGCCGCGTGGGGTTCCGAGATTACGCGCGATCTGCAACAGATCATGGTCCTCGGTGAAAAGATCTGTGTTTTCCGGTCAGAATCCGGCGAGCTTGTCGGGCTTGAGGATGCTTGTCCACACCGCAAGCTGCCGCTTTCAAAAGGTCGGATCAAGGGCGATACGGTTGAATGCGGCTATCATGGCCTGACGTTTGATTGTGCGGGACAATGCGTGTGGTCACCGGGGACGGGTCGCATCCCTTCAAATGCCAAAGTACATGCCTATCCGTTGCATGAAGAATACGGACTGGTTTGGATCTGGATGGGCAATCCCGCACTGGCTGATCCAAACGACATCTTCGAGATTGAAAACTACGATGATCCCGCTTGGGGCATCAACCGTGGCGCAGCAATGGAGCTGGACTGCAACTACTTGTTGATGTGCGATAACCTGTTGGACCCGACCCATGTCGCTTGGGTCCATGAAAGTAGCTTTGGCCAGTCCGCGACCAAAGACGCACCCCTGCGCGTCAGCAAGACGAATGACAGCATTATCGTGCATCGTTGGATGATGGATGTGGAACCCGCACCGTTCTATAAAAAGGTCGTCGGTTTCAAGGGCAACTGCGACCGTCTGCAGCACTATGAGGTAAGGTATCCGAGCCACGCCCTGATCAAGGCGGTCTTTACGCCTGCTGGAACCGGCGGACCGGATGGCCCCTTGCATGAAGATGTCTTTATCATGGATAGCTACAATTTCATGACTCCGACCAACGAAGGTCAAACCCGCTACTATTGGTTCCAGCTTCGCAATATCCGCCCCGACGATGAAGCGCTGTCAAAACTAATGAGTGAGGACGTACAGCACGCGTTTGAAGAGGACCGGGCGGTCCTGAATGAGGTGCAGAAGGGTATGGCCAATAAACGGACGCCACATATCGACCTGCCGATCGATGGCGGTCAGTTGCGTTTCCGGCGCCAGCTTCAAGCAATGATCAACGAGGAGCAGGAAGTAGACCGACAGATGGCCGAATAGCAAACTTCGCATCGAATTGGTCGGTGGGACATCGGCCAGTGCCGCGCCCATAAAGCCTGTCAGATTCTGGGACAGGCCAGCGGCTGTGTCTTTGCAGGCGAACGGGTAGGTTTAGGAGCACCCGAGGCCGAGACCGCGGCGATGGCAGCTAAGAGATCATCAAGGATGACAACGCCTTGCGCGCGGCGCCGGCGCGCTAGACCGCGTTTGATCGTCGTTTCAGCCGGCGCCGATCCGGCACATCCCGCAAGTGCGCAACCTTGTCCCGGTGATAGACTTGGATTCTGTAACGTTTGAATCCGGGTCCGCTGCGATCAAGCGCGGTCACTGGCGCGGCTGGGCAAGTTGATTCAAAGCTATGTGGCCAATGACCGGAACGAGGTGTTCCTGATCGAAGGTCACACTGATGTAGTGGGGTCAGCCACCTATAATCTGGCCTTGTCAGACCGTCGCCCGGAATCGGTGGCGCTGGCTTTGACTGAGTATTTTGATGTGCCACCCGAAAACTTGATCGTGCAAGGGTATGGCGAGGCCTTCCTGAAGGTGGATTCCGAACTCGAAGAACGGGCGAACCGCCGCGCCAGTGTGCGCCTGATCACCCAGTTGTTGCGTCAGGCCTCCAACTGATCAGGCCATGACGGATCACTCATTGGCTTGGTCAGCCATAGATCAACACCGTTGCCCGTCCGCATTCTGTGCGCGGTTGAGGTGTTCGAACCGACCCGCTTTGGCTCAGGCAGGTTCAGGAGCCACACCGGCCACATAAACCTGTTCCACTGCACGGTCGTCACCCATCATCATCAACACGAACAACTCTTCCGACAGGGTGGTTGCTCGTGCCATCCGCAAAGCCATAGCCTTGGTGGCAGACGCATTCAGCACGACAATGTCGGCGTCACTTCCGGTGGCAAGCGTGCCGATCTTGTCCTCAAGCCCCAGCGCCAGCGCATTGCCGCGGGTGATCCAGTGAAAAGCGCGCAGCGGGTGCAGGGATTGACCCTGCAATTGCAACACCTTGTAGCCCTCGTTCAGCGTTTGCAGCATCGAGTAGCTGGTGCCAGCGCCCACATCGGTGGCAATTGCGTTGGTGATGCCCCGGCCGCGCAGGCCCGCGTCATCGAACAGCCCGCTGCCCAGAAACAGGTTCGAGGTCGGGCAGAACACCGGATGCGCGCCGGTGTCGACCAGCGCGTCGATCTCGCGCGGTTGCAGGTGGATGGAATGGCCCAGAAGCATCTTGGGGCTCAGCAATTCATAGGATTGATAGACATCCAGATAGTCGCGGGCATCGGGGTAAAGCTCGGCGGTAAAGGCAATCTCGTCGTGGTTTTCGGACAGATGCGTTTGTACGTAGCAATCAGGATGTTCCTGCACCAAGGCTTGCGCCATCTCCATCTGCGCAGGGGTCGAGGTGATCGCGAAGCGCGGCGTGATCGCATAGTGGCCGCGCCCGGTGCCATGCCATGCGTCGATCAACGTCTTGGTGTCGTCATAGGATGATTGCGGCGTGTCGCGAAGCCCGTCCGGCGCATTGCGGTCCATCATCACTTTACCGCCGATCATGCACATGTTGCGCCGGGCGGCCTCGGTAAAGAACGCATCCGCAGACGTTTTGTGGACCGAACAATAGGCCACCGCCGTCGTGGTGCCATGCGCGGTGATCTGGTCATAGAACCTGCCCGCCATCGTCGCGCTATGCGCGGGGTCGGAATATTCTGTCTCGGCAGGGAACGTGTAGGTGTTCAGCCAATCCAGAAGCTGCGCGCCCCAAGAGGCAATCACCTGCACCTGCGGGAAATGGATATGCGTGTCGATGAAACCGGCCATCAGAAGGTGTGGACGGTGGTCGATGATCCGCGCGTCATTAGACTGTGCGCTGACTGTGGTGTAATCGCCAGCGGCGATGATCTTGCCATCCTCGACCAGCACCGCGCCATCCTCGCAATACTCATAAGCGTGGGTGTCGTCAGGGCCGGTTGGTTCGGCGTTGAAGCTGAGCGTGCGGCCACGCAGAAGTGTTTGCGGCGAAGTCATTGTGTAATCCGTTCAAGAAAAGGCACAGGACGCAACACGCGCGCCCTGTGCTGAGTTTGGGCGAAAGGGAGGAACTATTCGCCCGGCGTTACTTGTGGCTCGTCCGTCGGCAGGTTCTCGTTCACCAGCTCGTCTTCCTTGTGGAAGTGCGGATAGATGAACAGGAACGCCGCGGCGATCAGATACCCCATGCTGACCCCGCTAAGGCTTGGCCAATGCAGGCTGGCCGAATGGACGATACCAACCAGCGACATGCCACATGCAGCAAGAGCAAACCCGCCGGCGTTGCGGAACCGTCCGTCAATCACGCTGGCTACGATGGCACCCCAAATCAGGCCGGTCAGAATGGCCCCTTGGCTCAGCGCCAAATGACCCTCGAAATGCGCGCCTTGTTGCAACAGCGCTGCAGTCAACGCTTCGTCACCAAGACGCGGCAGGCCTTCTACCCCGGTTGCACCAAGTGCGCCCATCAGCGACCCCCATTTGGTCACAAGAAAGGACGAGACATGCGGCATCATCGCGATGGTCACGGCGGCCATATGCTCGGTCTTGACCGAATGTGCCGTGTTGGTGATCAGGCTTAGGGCCACGAAGACCAGAACTGGCGCGGCGGCAGCCACGGGGATCAGGTTGTTCAGAAAAGCCAGCAACCCAAAGAACGCCGCGAAGGGAATGACCAACCCAACCGCGATGATATAGCCGGTATGTGCCCCCATCCGTTTGTAAGCGGGGTGGCCGATATAGGCCGTGGTCGGGAAGGGCGAGCCAAAGACCGCTCCGATCATCGTGCCCACGCCGTCCACAACCTGACAGGTTCCCACCGGATAGTGGTCGCCCGCCGCTTCGGCGCTTTCGACATTGTTCATGGTTTCGATGAAGTTATAGATCTGCACCGGCACCAGAACCAGGAACAGTTCGGGATTGGCGAACAGGTGCTGGATACCCGCGATCAAATCACCGAAATAGGGCAGGGGCGGATAGAAGCCGACGCCTTCAAAGCTGATGGTCGCCTTGCCCATGCCCAGTGCAACCACGGTGCCGACGATCAGCGCCAGAAGACCGGCGGGAATGTTAAAGGGCAGACGGAAACGTCCGACCAGACCCCACAGGATGATAATCATCGAGGCAAAACCGATGAACGGATCCTCGAAAACGGTGGCCAGAGGCACAGTGCCGATGAACACAAGCGCGATCCCGCACAAAGTGCCCAACATACCCGCGCGCGGTGTAACGCGTTTCAGCCACGGGCCGACGATGGCTCCAAGTCCTGCAACGATCCCCCCCATGAAACCCGCACCGATGCCCACTTGCCAAGCAAGTGTTGCGTCATTGGTGGACCAGTAAATTGGCCCGATCACACCAAACAGGTAGACGAACATGACGGGCGTCGAAATACCATAGGGCAGGGCGGTCACGTCGCGCCCATGCCGCGCGGCAGCCCGTTTTGCAAGCCAGGTATAGGCCGCGACACCGGCCATGATAGCCACGGCCGCACCGGGTAGGATGCGGCCAAACACGATCTCGGTCGGCATGTTGAAAACGAACTGACAGACGCCAGCCAACACGATCAGATTGATCAAGTTGTCCGTAAACAGCGCCCAAAACGCGCTGAAATCACTGCGCGCAAATAGCTTGTAGTTATGTGTTGTCCCGTCCATGACGGTCTCCTCCTCTGTGACCGATGGTCAGTCACGCCGCTAAACGACAGTGCTGTCCTTTTGGTCTTGTTGTTTGCCCGCGACGGGCGCTCCCATGTCCCATTGCAGGGAATTTGCGGCAGTTTCAGAGGTCAAATCAGCGATCACTTCCGCCGCCACGAAGGCCGCGATCACGCTGGGCCGCTTATCGCGGCTGCCGCTTGCCCCGATGGGGCAAATCAATTGTTCGGTGCTGTGGTTGTCGCCATGCTGGCGGACCCAGTTGCGAAACTTGGCCCGCTTGGTGGCCGATCCGATCATGCCGACATATCGCGCGTCGCCTTTTTCCAGTGCGGCAAGCGTCAGCAGAAAATCAAGCGCGTGGTCATGGGTCAGCACGACAAAGGCGCTGCCAGCCGGGGCATTGGCGATATCCACTTCCGGGATGGCGCTTAATCTTGTTTCCACATCTGCCCGGCATTGGGCCAATTCATTTTCACGAGTATCAATCAGGATGCAGCACACCGGCATATGCTGAAACAGATCGGCCAGCGCACGCCCCACATGACCCGCCCCCATGACATAGACATGGGGCAGATGCGCCGCCTGATCCTGTGCCCTTGTCAGCGCATCGCGCTTGTCAGCCCGGCGCATTCGCGCCAGCGACAGCTCGACCCGGCCTCCGCAGCACTGGCCGATTTCGGGGCCAAGCGGCACGTCCAGATCAAGGTTCAGAACACCGCCCTTCAGCATGTCGCGAGCATGTTCGATGGCGATGAACTCCAATTGCCCGCCCCCGATGGTTCCCCACAGGTGCTCCCGCGTCACGAACATCTCGGTCCCTTCATTGCGCGGAGACGAGCCGCGCACGCGGGTCAATGTCACGCGAATGACCGGCCCGTTCAGGGACAGAAAGTCGGACAGGGTGCGCACGGGGTGGGCCATCACTCAGCCCGCCGCCTTCAGACGTTCGACCGCAATCAATACACGCTCAGGCGTGGCAGGCGCATCAAGACGCGGGCAAATGCGATAGTCTGCGACCGAGGCTACCGCCATCGACAAGGCCTCGAACACCGAAATGCCCAGCATGAAGGGCGGCTCGCCCACGGCCTTGGAGCGTTTGATGGTCAGTTCGCGGTTATCGGACCAGTCGACCAGTTTCACATTAAATTTGCGCGGCCGGTCGGAAGCCAACGGAATTTTGTAAGTCGACGGCGCATGCGTGCGCAAACGACCTGAATCATCCCACCAAAGCTCTTCTGTGGTCAGCCAGCCCATGCCTTGAATGAACGCGCCTTCGACTTGACCCTTGTCCAATACCGGGTTCAGCGACCGGCCTACATCGTGCAGGATATCTGTCTGTTCGACCCGGTACTCGCCGGTCAGCGTGTCAATAGTGACCTCGGAACAAGCCGCACCATAGGCATAGTAATAGAAGGGCCGTCCCTTGCCAGCGGCGCGGTCCCAGTGGATCTTGGGCGTTTTGTAGAAGCCTGCGGCGGACAATTGAACGCGGGCCAGATACGCCTGTTTGATGAAGGCATCAAAGCTCAGAACCTCGTCACCGATGCGCACTTGGTTGGGTTCGAACACCACGGCATCTGGTGCAACATCCCACTTGCTGGCCGCAAATTCGACCAGCCGCGCCTTGATCTGCTCGACCGCGTTCAGCGCGGCCATGCCGTTCAGGTCGGTGCCCGACGAGGCGGCGGTGGCCGAAGTGTTCGGTACTTTCTCGGTCGTCGTTTTGGTGATTTTGATGCGCTCGAAATCCACTTGGAACGCCTCGGCCACCACTTGGGCAACCTTGGTGTTCAGACCTTGACCCATTTCGGTGCCGCCATGGTTCAAGTGGATCGACCCGTCATTATAGACATGGACCAGCGCACCCGCCTGATTATACCAGGTCGCAGTGAACGAGATGCCGAACTTGACCGGCGTCAGCGCGATGCCTTTTTTCAGAATGCGTGATGTGGCATTAAAATCAATGATCGCTTTGCGACGTGCGCGATAATCGGCGCTTTCCTCAAGCTCGCTCACCAGACGGTCCAGGATATTATCCTCAACCTCTTGATGATAGGGCGTCAGATCACGCCCCTTACCGCCATAGAAGTTCGCCTTGCGCACATCCAGCGGGTCTTGGCCAGTGGCATAGGCGATCTCTTCCATGATGCGCTCGGCGACGATCACGCCTTGCGGTCCACCGAAACCACGAAACGCTGTATTCGAAACGGTGTTGGTCTTCATCGGATGGCTAACCAACCGCACATTCGGATAAAAGTATGCATTGTCTGCGTGAAACAAAGCGCGGTCGGTGACGGGGCCGGACAGGTCAGACGAAAACCCGCAGCGGGCGGCAAAGACACCATCCACAGCTTCAATCCGGCCTGCGTCATCAAAACCCACGTCATAATCGATCACGAAATCATGCCGCTTGCCGGTCGCGGTCATATCCTGATCGCGGTCGGGGCGGATTTTCACCGCACGGCCCCATTTTTTGGCGGCCATTGCGGCGACCACACAGAACAGGTTCATCTGGCTTTCCTTGCCACCAAACCCGCCGCCCATACGGCGCACGTTCACCGTGACGGCGTTCGAGGGCACGCCCAACACATGGGCCACCATATGCTGCGCCTCGCTTGGGTGCTGGGTTGAACAATGGAGGATCACATCGTCATCCTCACCGGGAATGGCGAAGGCGATATGGCCTTCCAGATACATGTGATCCTGCCCGCCGACGCTCATCCGTCCCTTGATGCGGTTGGTCGCCTTGGCAATAGCCGGAGCCACCTCGCCACGCTCCAACTTCAAGGGCGCAGTGACATGGGGATAGCCCGCATCCTGTGCAGCAATCGGGTCCAGCGCGTGGGGCAGCTCTTCACAATCAACTTTGGCGAGTTCAGCAGCCCGACGCGCAGCATCGCGAGTTTCGGCGATGACCGCAAACAGGGGCTGGCCGTGAAACTGGATCTTGTCGGTGGGAAACACCGGCTCGTCATTCAGGCCCGTTGGGCTGATATCGTTGTGGCCGGGGATATCGGCAGCAGTCAGAACGCCCACCACACCGGGGGCAGCGCGCACGGCACTCAGGTCCAAGCTGCGGATATTGGCATGGGCCACGTCCGACACGCCCAGATAAGCGTGAAGCGTGCCGACGGGTTCGACGATATCGTCGGTATAGTCAGCCGCCCCCGTGACATGTTTGGTGGCGCTGTCATGGATGCGGTCGGTATGGGCGGCCCCACGGATCGAGACGTTGTCTTTCATATCATCCACTCCTTACGCGATGGCCAGTTGAACGGGATCAGACGAGGCATCATCTTGGTCGAGGTAAAACCGGCGCAGCAGGTTTTGCGCCGACAACATCCGATAGTCAGATGACGCGCGCCAATCAGACAGTGGTTGGAAATCCTGCGGCAGCACCTTTGCGGCGGCTTCGAAGGTCTCTTCGCTCCACATCTGACCCAACAGAGCGGCTTCGGCCGCGGCGGCACGTTTCGGCGTGGCGGCCATCCCGCCGAAGGCAATCCGGGCTTCCGTGATGATATTGTCAGTCACCGTGACACTGATCCCAACGGCAACCGACGAAATATCCTCGTCCCGACGTTTCGAAATCTTATAGGCCGCATCGCGTTGGTCGGGCGCAGGGCTGGGCACGCGGATGCTTTCGACGAACTCGCCGGGTTTGCGATCCTGCTTGCCATAGTCGATGAAAAAGTCCTGCAACGGCATGGTGCGCCGGGTGGTGCCGTGACGCAGAGTGACCTCGGCCCCCAGCGCAATCAGCACGGGCGGCGTGTCGCCAATGGGCGAGCCGTTTGCGATATTGCCACCGACCGTGCCCATATTGCGCACCTGCCACCCGGCGATCCGGTCCCAATAGGGGGTCAGGTGCGGGAAGACCTTGGCAATCGCGTCCTGACAGTCTGTATAGGTCGCGGTGGCCCCGATGGTCAGGGCGCCGTCGTCAAAGTGTACGGTTTTCAACTCGGTCAGATGACCGATGAACACCGCCGGGCCGATGGGGCGCAGAAACTTCGTGACCCACAGGCCAACATCTGTGGCCCCAGCCACGATGGTTGCATTGGGATGGTTCAGCAGAACCTCGGCCAAATCATCTACATCTGCGGGCAGAATGGCTTGGTTGTCGGCAGGGCCGGTAACGACACGCTGGCGGTCTTGCAAATCACGCAACCGGGCGATCACGTGATCGCGTTCAGTGTTCAAATGGTCCGCTGACGGCGTGCCATAACGGCTGACCGCTACCGCGGCGCGGATGATCGGCTCGTATCCCGTGCAGCGACACAGATTGCCTTGCAGCGCGGTTTCGACCTGTGTTTCGGTGGGTTCGGGCGTCGTCATCCACAGCGCATACAGCGACATCACGAAGCCGGGAGTGCAGAAGCCGCATTGGCTGCCGTGGTGGTCAACCATCGCTTGTTGCACCGGGTGCAGACGCCCTTCAGGACCGGACACATGTTCGATCGTCACCACATGACAGCCATCCAACGAGGCCAGAAAACGGATGCAGGCATTCACCGGCTCATAGGTCAGGCCCCCGTCAGTAAGGCGGCCAACCAACACGGTGCAAGCACCGCAATCGCCTTCTGCACAACCTTCCTTGGTGCCGGTCAGACGCCGGTTCAGGCGCAGGTAGTCCAGCAAGGTCTGGTCTGCACAGACTTCCGCGACGCTGACGGCTTGCCCATTCAGAAGAAAGTGGATGTGGCTGCGATGTGTCATGGTGGCTCCTGAAAACGGGTCATGTTGGACCATTCCCAAAAACCATAGCGCGGGCTAATGCCTCCAAACAGAGGTCCATTCGGCAAAGACTTTCAACAGATCGTTGATAATAAGTTTTGTGCATGGCACTGTGAACGCGGACCAATCCGAATGTCGAAAGGGACACCATGTCCTATATCGAAAGCCTCCGCGTCTTCGTCCGCGTCGTCGATCTGGGCAGCATCACTTCGGGCGGGCGTGACCTGCGCCTGACCCCGGCGGTGGCCAGCAAGCGCATCAAAGAATTGGAAAAACATCTGGGTGTGCGCCTGTTTAATCGCACCACGCGATCGCTGTCGCCAACCGAGGTTGGCAAGCTGTTCTATCACGAAGCCAAGGCGGTTCTGGAAACCGTTGAGATCGCGGAATCGAAGGTCGCAAACTTCTCGCACGCGCCGCGCGGCACAATCCGAATAACAGCGCCATTGGGGGCGGGTCGCCGGATTATCGCCCCTCTGGTGCCCCGTTTTGTTGACGCCTTTCCCGATACACGGGTGCAAATGCGTCTGTCCGACCGCAAGGTGGACATCATGGCCGACGGCTTGGATATCGCCTTTTTCATCGGCACGCCTAGCGATTCGAACCTGAAGCTACGCAAGATCCGCGATTGTGAACGGGTCTTGTGTGCATCCCCGACATATCTGGCCCGAAACGGAACGCCAAAGACGCCAGATGATCTGCTTAAAGAGCAGTTCAATTGCCTGCTGCTCAGATACCCACGCTCGCCCGAATATTTTTGGGTTCTGCAAACCCCCGCAGGCGCACGTAAGTTAGAGGTCGCCGGAAAATACGATGTCGATGACGGGGACGTGCTGACCGCTTGGGCACTGGACGGGCGCGGCATCGTGAACAAACCCCGCTTCGACGTGGCGGAACATCTGCGCGACGGCAGTCTGGTTGAAGTGCTTTCCGAAACGCCACCAACCCCGACGATCTTCGGCTGTCTCTATCCTCATAAAAAGCTGCAAGACCCAAAAATTCGCCTGTTCGTCGAATATGTGATTGAACACAGCAAGCCGTTGTTGGGCGAACAAAACTAGACGTTCAGCCCCGATCCTGTCTTCACCGCATCCATAGACACGAAGGTGCGAAATTTGCGGACATTGCTGTCTTGGAAAAAGACGCGGCGGGTAAATTCTTCGTACGCCGCCATGCTTTCAACCACGACGACGAGCATGAAGTCCGCATCGCCGGTGACATAGAAACATTGTTGCACTTCGGGGGCATCACGAAACCGGTGCTTCATTACATCAATTTCTGATGGAGTTTCACTGACCAGTTCGACCTGCACGAATATGGTCAGGGGCAGCCCCACCTTGTCCGGGTCGATGACGGCCACGTTCGACGTGATGACGCCACCATTCTCCATCCGGCGGATGCGGCGTTGAACGGAAGGCGCGGACAAGTTCACCGCCTCGCCAATCTGCCGCTGAGGCGTTGTGTTGTCGCGCTGCAGGATGCGCAGAATGGCAATGTCGAAAGCATCTAGTGAGGACATGTGAAACAAAGTTGCACAACAACCTCGAAAAATCAGCGCAAATTTCAGGTCCTCTGCAATATTAATTCTATAAACACGGAGTTCTTCATGTATTTGCACAATACCCTTCCGACCCATAACACCCCTCTCGATCCCCGCGATGCCGAAACTCTGGGGGTTGCAGGTGCTGATGACGTTGCTCGTATCCTGACACTCAGAGAGAACAGCGCGCCCACGCCGCTGGCGGCTCTTCCGGGACTTGCGATGAAGTTAAACCTTGGCGCCTTGCACCTGAAGGACGAAGGGTATCGGCTGGGTCTAGGCAGCTTTAAGGCGCTGGGTGGGGCTTACGCCCTGATGCGTTTGGTGCAGGACGAGGCAGAGCAGCAACTGGGCCGCACCTTCCCCGTCGACGCACTGCTATCCGACGAGGTGCGCGCGATCGCCCGCGGCATGACGTTTGCCTGTGCCACCGATGGCAATCACGGGCGGTCCGTCGCACAAGGCGCGCAGTTGATGGGGGCGAAGGCCGTGATCTTCGTTCACGCCGGTGTCAGCCAGTCCCGCATTGACGCCATCGCGGGTTTCGGTGCCGAAATCATGCGCGTGGCGGGCAATTATGACGACTCAGTCGCCGAGGCTTCGGCCGTCGCGCGGGAAAGGGGTTGGACCGTTTTGTCGGACACCTCCTGGCCGGGCTATGAGGACGTCCCCGGTCTTGTGATGCAAGGATATACAGCCATTGTCCGCGAGGCTTTGGCAGACCTACCGCAGCCTCCGACCCATGTGTTCCTTCAGGCAGGCGTCGGCGGTTTCGCGGCTGCCATTGCTGGGCATCTGGCCGTGCTATTGGGCAAGAATCGCCCATATATCACCGTGGTCGAACCAACCCGCGCGGCTTGTGTGTTGGCCAGCGCCAAACAAAATCAACCTGTGAAGGTCGATGAAACCGAGCCAACCGTCATGGCTATGCTGGAATGCTACGAGCCGTCTTTGGTCGCCTTCCGGGTTCTGGAACGTGTCGCGGACGGGTTCATGACAGTCGATGAAGATGATGCGCTGTCGATTATGCGCCGCCTCGCCGACCCCGTCGCTGGTGATCCCGCAATCGTCGCAGGCGAAAGCGGCGGGGTGGGGCTGGCCGGGGCCATTGCCGTTCTGAACGACCCGGAACTTGCCGCCAGTATCGGCCTTGGCCCCGAGGCACGGCTTCTGGTAATCAACACCGAAGGTGCAACTGACCCTGCGCTTTACGCCGAAATCATAGGCCGTACACCCGAAGCCGTACTAAGTGGGCTCAGATGATCGATCCAGCCGCCCTTGAAGCCGAGATGACCGCATAGCGCCGGGACCTGCACCAGCACCGCGAGTTTGGCTTTGAAGAGCATCGCACTGAGGCGTTCGTGGCGAAGAAACGCGCGGCATCGCATTCATCGGCAACGGAGAGGTATCAGCACTGCTTCACAGCCCGACCTATGATTTCAACGATGCAGCTTTGGACCATGGCAGCCGCGTTTTTGTGACGATTGCCGTCAACGTCTGCCAAGTGCTAAATTCAAACCGATTGCTGACGTTTTTGGCTGCTTAAGCGATCTTTTATTAACATAACTCTCATTATGCGTATCCGCCCTTTCACCACGGCACAGGTTTCCCTGCCCAATCGTAAAAGCCTCCGGTGTCTTCCGGTGTCAGCCCGTCCATGACCGTCAACAGGTTTTTGGCAGCGTCTTGGGCTGGGACGGATTTGTGTTGGGGATAGTCTTGGGTAAAGGGGGTTGCGACCGTACCCGGATGCAGTGCGATGCAGATCAGGTGTTTGTGCGTCCGGCCAAGTTCAATCGCGGCGGTCTTGATCAACTGGTTCAGCGCCGCTTTCGAGGCGCGATAGGAGTACCAACCGCCCAGCCTGTTATCGCCAATAGACCCCACACGGGCGGACAGGGCGGCAAAGACCGCGCGTCTGTCACGGGGCAACAAGTGTTTTACGTGCTTCAGGATTAGCGCGGGACCAATCGCATTGACTGCGAACAGTGCGGAAAGCTCGTCACCCGTCACAGCGCTTAGCGATTTCTCGGGGCCGGTCTGGTCGGCAAGAATGCCTGTGGCGGCAACAATCATGTCAAAGGGACCATCAAGCCGCCCCAGCGCATATGACACACTATCTTCGTTTGTGATGTCCAACCCGTCATCCGTGCGTGACAAGCCGGTAACGTCATATCCCCGCCTCTTTAAGGCCATGCTCAGCGCCTGCCCCACCCCGCCAGACGATCCAATGACAAGCGCGCGTTTGTTTGATTCTGTCATGCCCCGATCATACGATCCGGGGTCAGAACAGGCAAAAGGCCCCTGATTGGACAGCGGCCTTTTGCAAAGACATTGCTCTGTGGATTGATCTCAGTTTGACGCGATGTAGAACGGCAGATCCTTGGCGGCATTGCGATACCATTTGACCACCTTCTTACGCTCTTCTTCTTCCATGAACGAAACATTCGCAGGCGGCATGGCGACCGAGACACCAGCTTGCAGATAAATCTGGCGCGCAGCGCGGGTGATGTCGCCGGTGGTTTCCAGATGGAGGCCCTTGGGTGCGCGGCGGATACCGTCATAGTAAACCTCGCGTGCATGACACATGGAGCAGCGGCCCAGGACAATGTCCTGGACCTCTTCAAACCCTTCGGCATTTGCGAAGATCTGCTCGGTTTTGCTCAGCGGGCGGGCTTCGGCCTCTTCCAGCGTGTCATTCTCCAACGGTGCGGTCGACAGCCACATGATCAGGATGAATAGAACCGCGGTCACCAACCATGTCCACTTGGGGTCACTTGTGCCCGCGTGGTTCGAGTTGAAGTAATGCCGGATCGACACACCCATCAGGAACACAAGGGCTGCGATGATCCAGTTGTATTCCGAAGCAAACGCCAGCGGATAGTGATTGGACAGCATCAGGAAGATCACTGGCAGCGTCAGATAGTTGTTATGTGTCGAGCGCAGCTTGGCGATCTTGCCGTATTTGGCGTCCGGCGTGCGGCCTTCCTGCAGGTCTTTCACCACGATACGCTGGTTCGGCATGATGATGAAAAACACATTCGCCGTCATGATCGTCGCGGTGAAGGCGCCAAGGTGCAGCATCGTCGCCCGGCCCGTGAAAATCTGGTTATAGCCATATCCCATCGCCACAAGCAGCACGAACAGCAGAACCATCAGAACAGTCGGATTTTCAGCCAAAGGCGATTTGCACAACCGGTCATAGACCAGCCAGCCAATCGACAACGACACGGCCGAAATCACGATCCCTTGCCACAAGGCCAGATCGGCTTTCTGCGCGTCGATCAGGTAAAGTTCACCACCCACCCAGTAAACGATCATCAGAAGCGCTGCGCCCGACAGCCATGTCGTATAGCTTTCCCATTTGAACCAGATCAGGTGCTCGGGCATGTTTTCAGGCGCCACAAGGAACTTGCGGATATGATAAAACCCGCCCCCATGCACCTGCCATTCCTCACCATGGGCCCCTTTGGGCAAATCCGGTGCTTTGCGCAGACCAAGGTCCAGTGCGACAAAGTAAAAGGACGAGCCAATCCAGGCCATAGCCGTGATGACGTGCAACCAACGGACCGCAAAGGCCAGCCAGTCCCACATGATTGCAAGATCTTGCATAGGGTTTTCCTCCGAGCTTTTACAAACGGTAGCTCACTGCCTGATTATCGTATATTAGGAAAAAGTATCTAGCTGCTTCAAAAAAAGAAGAATAATCGAAAATGGCCTATCTGGACAATATCAGAACCTTCGTGCGGGTCTATGAATTGGGCAGCATGTCGGCTGCCGCCCGCGATCTTAGGATCTCAGCGGCCGTGGCGTCGTCGCGCATATCGCAGCTTGAGGGGCATTTGGGCATACGGCTGTTTCAGCGCACGACGCGGCTTCTAAACCCGACCGAGCAAGGCAATACCTTTTACAAAGGGGCCAGCAAAATTCTTGAGGCAGTCGAGGCCGCCGAGGCTGATATCAGCGATATTACGCAATCACCGCGCGGCACGTTGCATGTGGCCGCACCCATTGGCATATCCCAACGGTTCATTGCGCCCGCAGTGCCGAAGTTCAAGGAAGCTTATCCCCTGATCAACATCCGCCTGCGGTCGTCTGACCGGAAACTTGATCTTGCCGCCGAAGGCTTGGATGCTGCCTTCTTTCTGGGTGTGCCCGAAGACAGCAATCTGCGCATTCGCAAGATCACCGATTGTCCGCGGGTGCTGTGTGCCTCGCCCGAATACATCAAAAACCATGGGATGCCGACTTCCAGCGACGAGCTGCGCACCGATATGCATGATTGCCTGAATCTGCGCTATCCGGGTGCGCCGGAATTTCAATGGCCGCTGCAAACCCCTGACGGCGTCAAGCGCGTGACCGTATCAGGCCCGTTCGAAGCCGACCACGGCGAGATCCTGACCAATTGGGCGCTGGACGGACACGGCATCGTTCTGAAAACAGTGTTCGAGATTTCGGACCATCTGGCCAAGGGGCGTCTGGTACCGGTGCTCGAGAATGAGCCCCCCCTGCCCATTCAGCTGGCTTGCCTGTATATGCACCGCCGCAGGCAAGACCCCAAGGCCCGCCTGTTCATCGATTTCATGGTCGATCACATTCTGGCGTCGATGCCTAAATAGACCGACGACTTAGCTGCCGCGATAGGTCGAATAGCCAAAGGGCGACAACAAAAGCGGCACGTGGTAGTGCGCCTCTTGCGACATCCCAAAGCGAAGCGGAACCACATCGAGGAAGCGCGGATCTTCCGGCGGGGTGCCGGTCGCGTCCAGATAGGCGCCCGCATGAAACACAAGCTCGTAGGTTCCGATTTCAAAATCATCCTTGGGCAGGATCTGCTCGTCCGTGCGCCCGTCATCATTGGTCTTCAGGCTGCGCAGATGGGTGCGTTTGTCGCCCTCGATCCGATACAGGTCGATCTCAAGTCCCTCGGCCGGGCAACCCCGTGCCGTGTCCAGAACGTGTGTGGTCAGATATCCGGTCATGTGGCATCTCCTTTTGGGTTGGCTCATTAATGTCCTGCGCTTTGTCATCATTACATAGAGAAGTGACAAAAAGCTCTTTCAAAAAAAATATGAAAGTTACAGAGATTGTTTCGAGCTATAAGAAACAAAATGAGGAGACCCGTGTTGAACCGTTACACTCGTGATATGCGCGGCTACGGCCCGAACCCGCCCCATCCACAGTGGCCTGGCGATGCCAAGGTCGCAGTGCAGTTTGTGTTGAACTATGAAGAAGGCGCGGAAAACTGTGTCCTGCACGGCGATGACGCCTCCGAGGCCTTCCTGTCCGACATTCCCGGCGCCGCACCCTGGCCCGGCAAGCGTCATTGGAACATGGAAAGCATGTATGAATACGGCGCGCGCGCCGGGTTCTGGCGTCTGCACCGTTTGTTCACCGGTGCAGATATTCCGCTGACCATCTACGGCGTCGCCCGCGCCCTTTCGCGCAGCCCCGAACAGGTTCAGGCGATGAAAGACGCGGGCTGGGAAATCGCCAGCCATGGCCTGAAATGGATCGAACACAAGGACATGCCCGAAGACGCCGAGCGCGCCGCGATTGCCGAAGCCGTCCGCCTGCACACCGAGGTCGTGGGCGAACGTCCACGCGGTTGGTATACCGGGCGCTGTTCGGAAAACACCGTGCGTCTGACCGCCGAAGAAGGCGGGTTTGCCTATGTGTCCGACACCTATGACGACGACCTGCCCTATTGGCTGGAAGTGGGCGACCGCGATCAACTGATCATCCCCTACACCCTGGAAGCCAACGACATGCGCTTCGCCACTGCGCCGGGTTGGGTGACGGGGCAAGATTTCGGCGATTATCTGACCGACGCGTTCGACACACTGTATGCCGAAGGCGAAGCCGGGCGTCCGGCGATGATGACCATCGGTCTGCACTGCCGCCTTGTGGGGCGCCCCGGCAAGATCGCCGGTCTGAAACGTTTCATTGACCACATTCAGGCCCATGACGGCGTCTGGACCCCGCGTCGCATCGACATCGCCGACCACTGGACGAAGACCCATCCGCCCAAGCGGTTTGAGCGCCCCAGCCAGATGGACAAAGAGCGTTTCGTTTCACTCTATGGCTCGATCTTCGAGCACTCCCCGTGGATCGCCGAACGCGCCTTCGATCTGGAGCTTGGCCCGGCCCATGACAGTGCGGCAGGTGTCCACAATGCGCTGTCTCGTGTCTTCCGATCAGCAACTGAAGACGAACGCCTTGGCGTTCTGACCGCCCACCCCGACTTGGCAGGCAAGCTGGCGGCGGCGGGTGAGTTGACCGCCGAAAGCACCTCGGAACAGGCACGCGCGGGGTTGGACTATCTGACCGACGAGGAACGCGAGACCTTCACCAAGCTCAACACCACCTATGTGGACAAGCACGGCTTTCCCTTCATCATCGCAGTGCGTGACCACGACAAGGCGTCCATCCTCGCCAATTTCCGCAAGCGGATCGACAATGACCGCGACACCGAATTTGCCGAAGCCTGCCGTCAGGTCGAACGCATCGCGCAGTTTCGTCTGAAGGATCTGCTGCCGTGAGCCGCCCGCTGATCCCGCAGCCCCTGACGGCTGCCGCTTTCGCCCCGTTTGGCGAGGTGATCGAGGTCTCGGGCGATCCCGACAAGATCATCAACCAAGGCATGTGCGGGCGTCACCATGACCTTGCCAAGCTCGATTTTGCGGATGGTCGGGCCGGGATCAGCCTGTTTGACGCCAAAGCGCGGAGTTTTCCGCATATCGTGGATATGGTCGAACGTCACCCGGACGGCAGTCAGGCGTTCATCCCGGTGTCAGGTGTTCCCATGCTGGTCATCGTGGCCGAAGATCAGGACGGCGTACCGGTGAACCTGATGGCCTTCGTGTCGCAACCCGGCCAATCCATCAACCTTCATCGCGGAGTCTGGCACGGCGTGCTCGCCCCCATCGAAAAACCGGGACAGTTCATCGTCATCGACCGCATCGGCGATGGGTCAAACCTGCAAGAACACTGGTTCGACGACCCCTATATCGTTCAATCAGTTTAACAAGGCACCTCGCCTCAGAAGCGGGGGCCTAGCGCGAACAGTCAAATTGGGAGGAAACCACATGGCTGACAATTCCATCGGGACAGCGGAGCAACTTCGCGACCCGAATTTTACACCCCCATTGCACAAGGCGATCCCGCTGGGCATCCAGCACGTCCTGGCGATGTTCGTCTCGAACGTCACGCCCGCGATCATCGTCGCCGGCGCGGCAGGATTCGGCTTCGGGTCAAACTCACCCGACTTTCCCGAGCTTTTGTATCTGATCCAGATGTCGATGCTCTTTGCCGGTGTCGCAACCTTGCTGCAAACCATTACACTTGGCCCGGTTGGCGCAGCGTTGCCCATCGTGCAGGGCACGTCCTTTGCGTTCCTGCCCATCATGATCCCGCTTGTGGCGGGCAAAGGCGTTGACGCGCTGGCCGCCCTGTTCACGGGTGTCATCATCGGCGGTATCTTCCATGCCTTCATCGGGACATTCGTCGGCAAACTGCGCTTTGCGCTGCCCCCGCTTGTCACCGGGCTTGTCGTGACCATGATCGGTCTGGCGCTTGTGAAAGTGGGCATTCAGTATGCCGCAGGCGGCGTTCCCGCGATTGGCACGCCTGAATATGGCTCACTTCTGAACTGGTCGGCGGCGTTGATCGTCATCCTGGTGACACTTGGGCTGAAGTTTTTCACCAAGGGGATGCTGTCGATCTCGGCGGTGCTGATTGGTCTGATCGTCGGCTATGTCTATTCGATCATGGTCGGCATGTTGTCGTTTGAAGCCATCGCTGGTTCGTGGAACAATTCGGCCGCCTTCGCCCTGCCGCAACCGTTCAAATACGGCTTCGAACTGTCGGCTGCCGCGATCATCGGCTTCTGCCTGATGGCCTTCATCTCGGCGATTGAGACGGTCGGCGACGTGTCGGGGATCACCAAAGGTGGTGCAGGCCGCGAGGCCACCGAAGAAGAGATCCAGGGCGCGACCTATGCCGATGGTATCGGCACTGCGATTGCCGGGATGTTCGGTGCGTTCCCCAACACCTCGTTCAGCCAGAACGTGGGCCTGATCGCCATGACCGGCGTGATGAGCCGCCACGTCGTCACCTGTGGTGCGATCTTCCTGATCATCTGCGGCCTGATCCCCAAGGTCGGCGGCGTCATCCGCACCGTCCCGATCGAGGTTCTGGGCGGCGGCGTGATCGTGATGTTCGGAATGGTCGTGGCCGCCGGTATCTCGATGCTGTCGGACGTGGACTGGAACCGTCGCAACATGGTGATCTTCGCGATTGCCCTGTCCATCGGTCTGGGCCTGCAACTGGAACCGGGTGCGCTTCAGCACATGCCGGACACGGCGCGCATCCTGCTGACTTCGGGTCTGCTGCCAGCCGCGTTGATCGCCATCGTCCTGAACCTGATCCTGCCCGAAGAACTGGCTGACGAATCGACCGAAGAAGTCTCGGGCGGTATGGCTGGTCACGGTCGCGGGTCACTTCCCCACGACGATCACGTCTAAAGAAACATCAGACGCCCCCAAACGGGGGCGTCTGTTTCAAAGAACGGATGACGTCACGCAACGCCTGACACACTACGTGTGCCATCCCCGGCTCGCAGATCTGCCCAACCCTCGAATAATCAAAAAATAATTCCTGTGGGCAAATGCCGCGCAATGAACCAGTATTGCTTAATGAACCGCACAAAACGGAGACTTTGCCATGGTTGAATTTCCTAACGACATTGATCCAATCGAAAGTCGCGAATGGCAGGAAGCGATAGAAGACGTCATTGCCCGAGACGGCCCGGATCGTGCCCACTTCCTGCTGGACAAGTCTGTTCAACAAGCCCGCGCATCGGGTGCGAACCTGCCGTTTTCGGCGACTACCCCCTATCAAAACACCATTCCCGCGGATGACGAACTTGAGATCCCCGGTAACATGGACATGGAATGGCGCATCCGCACCATCAACCGCTGGAACGCCATGGCCACCGTCGTGCGCCGCAACAAGGTCTCATCGGAATATGGCGGACATATCGCGTCGTTCGCATCCTCGGCGGTGATGTATGACATCGGGCTGAACCACTTCTGGCGCTCGAAATCCGCGATCCACGGCGGTGATCTGGTGTTCTTCCAGGGCCACGTGATCCCCGGCATCTATGCGCGGTCCTTTATGGAAGGTCGCCTTTCCGAGGAACAGCTTGAAAACTTCCGATCCGAGGTGGCAGGCGAAGGCCTGTCATCCTATCCGCACCCGTGGCTGATGCCGGATTACTGGCAGTTCCCGACCGTCTCGATGGGCCTTGGTCCGCTGATGGCGATCTATCAGGCGCGATTCATGAAATACATGCACAATCGCGGCCTGATCGACATGGCTGACCGCAAGGTCTGGGTCTTCCTTGGCGACGGCGAAATGGACGAACCGGAAAGCCGCGGCGCGATCGACCTTGCGGCACGCGAAGGGCTGGACAACCTGATCTTCGTGGTGAACTGCAACCTGCAACGGCTGGATGGCCCCGTGCGCGGCAACTCCAAAATTGTGCAGGAGCTGGAGGGCGGCTTTCGCGGCTCTGGCTGGAACGTCATCAAGCTCTTGTGGGGCAAAGGCTGGGACGAACTGCTTGAGAAAGACACGACGGGGCGCCTGCGTCAGTTAATGGATGAAACCGTTGATGGCGACTATCAGACCTTTAAGTCGAAGGACGGCGCTTACATCCGCAAGCATTTCTTCGGAAAATACCCCGAAACCGCCGCGTTGGTCGAAGACTGGACCGATGACCAGATCTGGGCGCTGCGCCGGGGCGGACACGATCCACAAAAGGTCTATACCGCTTTCAAACGAGCCTCCGAGAACAAAGGCCAACCCACCTGCCTTCTGGTCAAAACGGTCAAAGGCTATGGTATGGGCAAAGCCGGTGAAGGCCAAAATATCACCCACCAACAAAAGAAGATGGCCGAAGATCAACTGCGCGCCTTCCGCGACCGCTTTGACATTCCGGTCAGCGACGAAGACCTGCCAAACGCGCCTTTCGTCAAGCTGAACAACGCGCAGAAATCCTATCTTCTGGATCAGCGCAAAAAGTTAGGCGGCGAATTTCCCAAACGCGACTGGCGCGACACGCCCAAACTGGACATTCCCGGTCTGGACAAGTTCGACGCCCAGTTGAAAGGCACGGGCGACCGTGAAATTTCGACCACCATGGCGTTCGTGCGCATCCTGACCACGCTTCTGCGCGACAAGAATATCGGCAAGAATGTCGTGCCTATCGTGCCCGACGAAAGCCGCACCTTCGGGATGGAGGGTCTGTTCCGATCCGTTGGAATCTATAACCCAAAAGGGCAGAACTATACCCCCGAAGACGCCGATCAGATGATGTATTACAAGGAAAGCACCGATGGTCAGGTGCTTCAGGAAGGCATCAACGAGGCCGGCGCCATGGCCGATTGGATCGCGGCGGCCACGTCATATTCCAATCACGGCGTTCCGATGATCCCCTTCTACATCTATTACTCGATGTTCGGATTCCAGCGGATCGGCGATCTGGCATGGGCGGCAGGTGACAGCCGTTCGCGCGGCTTCATGCTGGGCGGCACCGCCGGGCGCACCACGTTGAACGGTGAAGGGTTGCAGCACCAGGATGGCCACAGCCACATTCTGGCGGGCACTATTCCCAACTGCATTTCCTATGATCCGACCTATCAGTATGAGGTCGCGGTGATCGTGCAAAACGGCCTGCAGCGGATGTTTGTCGATCAGGAGGACGTGTATTTTTATCTGACCCTGATGAACGAAAACTATTCGCACCCCGACATGCCGATGGGCGTCGAGGACGAGATCATCAAGGGGCTTTACCGCCTGCAAGAGGTCAAGAAGCCCGGCAAGAAACACGTCACCCTGATGGGGTCAGGCACAATTCTGGTGCAGGCGATCAAGGCCGCCGAAATGCTGAAAGAAGATTTTGGCGTCACAGCGGAAATCTGGTCGGCCACATCCTTCAACGAGCTGGCGCGCGATTGTCAGGACGTGGCGCGCTGGAACCGGCTGAACCCGCTGTCCGACCCGCGCGAAGCTTTCGTGACCCAGCAGCTATCAAAGGCCAAAGGCCCGATCATTGCCGCGACCGATTACATGAAGAACTACGCAGAACAGATCCGGTCAAGCGTGCCGGGCCGTTACACCGTGCTGGGCACAGACGGGTTTGGCCGCTCGGACAGCCGCGTGAACCTCCGCCGCTTCTTCGAGGTGGACGCGAACCACATCGCTGCAGCCGCCATGGTGGACCTCTATCGCGACGGCAACGTGACGAAGAAACAGCTTCAAGACGCGCTTTCCAAATATGACATCGACGGCAACAAGCCCAACCCGCGCTTGGTGTGAACGGACAGACAGGAGATTATACAATGACAATCGAAGTAAAAGTTCCCGACATCGGTGATTTTTCCGACGTGCCCGTTGTGACCGTTCTGGTCAGCGTGGGGGATGTGATTGCCGAAGAAGACCCGATTATCGAGCTGGAAAGCGACAAGGCCACGCTAGAGGTGCCCGCGCCCGCTGCGGGCAAGGTTGTTGAGATCAAAGTGTCCGAAGGCGACACCGTATCCGAAGGCGCGCTGATCCTGCTGCTGGAAGGCGACGGCGCCGGAGCTGATACGCCAGCCCCCGCCCCCGCTGCTGACGCGGCACCCGCACCGGCAGCAGCGCCAGCCGCCGCACCGGCACCGGCAGCGGTGACAGACGCTGGATTCGGCAAGGCCCATGCCAGCCCGTCGGTCCGCGCCTTTGCGCGTCAGCTGGAAATTGATCTGGCACAGGTTAACGGATCGGGCCGCAAGGGTCGCATCCTGCGCGAAGACGTAACTGCCTTCCTAAAATCGAAATCTGCCCCTGCGGCTGGTGGGGCTGCGGTCAGCGGTGGCATGGGCATTCCGCCGATTCCCGCCGTGGACTTCTCGAAATTCGGCCCGACCGAAGATGTGGAAATGCCGCGTATCAAGAAACTGTCCGGCCCCGCCCTTCACCGATCATGGCTGAACATCCCGCATGTCACCCATAACGAAGAAGCCGACATCACCGAACTGGACGCTTATCGTAAGGAACTGGATACGGCAGCCAAGGCCGACGGCTATCGCGTCACGCTTCTGTCTTTCGTCATCAAGGCCAGCGTCTCCGCCCTGAAAACCCATTGGGAGGTCAACTCCTCGATCCACCCCGACGGCGACAAGCTGATCCGCAAGGATTTCTATAACATCGGCTTCGCCGCCGACACGCCCAACGGTTTAATGGTGCCGGTGATCAAGGATGCCGACCGCAAGGGGATCATCGAGATCTCCAAGGAACTGGGCGATCTGTCCGCCAAAGCGCGCGACGGCAAGCTGAAGGGCGACGACATGTCGGGTGCGACCTTCACCATCTCGTCGCTTGGCGGCATCGGTGGCACGTCGTTCACCCCCATCGTCAACGCGCCAGAGGTCGCTATTCTGGGTCTGACCCGGTCGAAAATGGCGCCCGTTTGGAACGGGGAAGAGTTCGTGCCGCGCAACATGCAGCCACTCAGCCTGTCTTATGACCACCGCGCCATCGACGGCGCATTGGCGGCGCGCTTCTCGGCAACATTGAAACACCTGCTCGGCGATGTGCGCCGGCTGATGCTGTAAGGGGAACGAAGACATGGATGTGAAAGTTCCTGATATTGGCGATTTCACGGATGTGCCGGTGATCGGCATTCTGGTCGCCGTGGGTGACACGGTCGCCGCCGAAGATCCGTTGATCGAGCTTGAAAGCGACAAGGCCACGATGGAAGTCCCCTCACCCGCCGCTGGTGTGGTGAAAGAGATCAAAGTGGCCGAAGGCGACAAAGTGTCCGAAGGCTCGGTCATCATGGTGCTGGACGCAGCCGATGCGGGTGACGCGCCTGCCAAGGCGACACCCGAAGCCGCCCCCGCCGCAGCGCCCGCCTCCGTGGCCGCAACAGGCACCGCAACCGGCCAAGGAGATATTCACGGCGAGGTCGTCGTGCTCGGCTCCGGTCCCGGTGGCTACACCGCCGCGTTCCGTGCGGCTGACCTTGGCAAAAAGGTCGTGCTGATCGAAAAAGACAGCTCGCTTGGCGGGGTCTGCCTGAACGTGGGCTGTATTCCGTCAAAAGCCCTGTTGCACGCCGCCAAGGTCATCACCGAGTCCGAGGAAATGGGCGAGCATGGCCTTAAATTTGCCAAGCCGAAGGTGGATCTGAAGAAGCTGCGTGGTTGGAAAGAAAGCGTCGTGACCGGGCTGACCGGCGGTCTGTCCGGCCTGGCGAAAGCCCGCAAAGTGCAGGTCGTGAACGGCTACGGCCGCTTCTCTGGCCCGAACATGATCGAGGTGCAGACCGATGATGGCCTGACCAAAGTCAGTTTTGATCAGTGCGTGATCGCGGCGGGTTCCGAACCCGTCACCCTGCCCTTCATCCCGCATGACGACCCGCGCGTGATCGATTCAACCGGCGCATTGGAGCTTGAGGATATCCCCAAGCGTCTTCTGGTGCTGGGCGGCGGGATCATCGGCTTGGAAATGGCCACGGTCTATGATGCGCTCGGGTCCAAAGTGACGATTGTCGAGTTCATGGACCAGATCATTCCGGGTGCCGACAAGGACATCGTGAAGCCATTGCACAAGAGGATCGAAGGCCGATATGAAGCGATCCTGACCAAGACGAAAGTCACCGCGGTCGAAGGCCAGAAGAAGGGTCTTAAGGTCACGATGGAAGGCCCGGACGGCGAGAAAACCGACACGTTCGACAAGGTGTTGGTCGCGGTTGGCCGCAAGCCCAACGGCAAAATGGTCGACGCTGAAAAGGCGGGCGTCGCCGTGGACGACCGTGGCTTCATCCACGTGGACAACCAGCAGCGCACGGGTGTGCCGCATATCTTCGCCATTGGCGACGTGGTCGGACAACCAATGTTGGCGCACAAAGCCGTGCACGAAGGCAAGGTGGCCGCCGAGGTCTGTGCAGGTCACAACCGCCACTTCGACGCCCGCGTGATCCCATCTGTCGCCTATACCGACCCCGAAGTAGCTTGGGTCGGCCTGACGGAAACCGAGGCCAAGGCGCAGGGCATCAAGGTCGGCAAGGGCAGCTTCCCTTGGGCAGCCTCGGGCCGGGCGCTTAGCCTTGGACGCTCCGAAGGGATCACCAAGCTGCTCTTTGACGAAGAAGACGACCGGGTGATCGGCGCAGGCATCGTCGGCCCCAACGCGGGCGATCTAATCGCCGAAGTCGCGCTGGCGATCGAGATGGGTGCCGATGCGGTCGATCTGGGTCACACAATCCACCCGCACCCGACCCTGTCGGAAACGGTGAACTTCGCCGCCGAGATGTTCGAAGGCACGATCACCGACCTGATCCCGCCGAAGAAACGCAAGAAGTGATGGGCGGCCCGATCTGGGCCAACCAAACAGACAAGGCGCGCCCATCCCGGCGCGCCTTTTTCTATGTTGCAGGCCTTCTTTCAGCCCCATAGGAATGAAACAGACTGCACAGGATCATCTTTCATGCTGGAATTCATCATCCTTGCCATCGCGGCTTATGCGGCGGGCGTTTTAAACACAATTGCAGGGGGCGGCACCTTCCTGACGCTGCCCGCTTTGGTCTTTACCGGCGTGCCGGTTGTCGCCGCCAATGCCACCAGTGCCGTTGCGGTGTTTCCCGGCTATCTGGGCGGCGCGTTGGGGTTTCTGCCAGAACTGAAAAGCTTTGAGCGCAAGCTGATGGTCAAACTGACCTTGGTCACGCTGGCGGGCGGTGTGGTCGGGGCCGGTTTGCTCCTGATTTCATCCGACAAGGCGTTTTCAGCCGTGGTGCCGTTCCTGCTGCTCGCCGCGACTCTGGTCTTCCTGTTTGGCAACCGCTTACGGGAATGGAGTGCAAAACACAGCCGATCCGTCACGCCCTTTGGCGCGGCGGGGCTGTTTTTGATCAGCATCTATGGCGGCTATTTCAACGGCGGCCTTGGCATCGTTCTTCTGGCGCTGTTTTCGCTTTGGGGCATGTCCAACATCCACCAGATGAACGGGCTGAAAAACGGGTTGTCCTTCGCGCTGTCCGCCATCTCGGTCGCGATCTTCGCTCTGGCGGGGCTGGTCGCATGGCCACAGGCGCTGGTGATGATGGTGGCATCCACACTGGGTGGCTACACCGGCGCGCCCGTCGCCCGCGCGATCCCGGTGCCTGTGCTGCGCCTGATCATCGCCATCATCGGCTTCTCGATGAGCGCCGTTTTCTTCTATCGCTTTCTGGCGGGGTGACGAGGCGGCTTCCTCGTCCCGCTATGCGGGCGGCACGTCCTTATCATGACATACCGCTTCAATGCGGTTGCCCTCTGGGTCAATGACAAACGCAGCATAATAGGTGGCGTTATACTCTGGCCGCAGTCCGGGGGCTCCATCATCGCGCCCACCAGCCTTCAAAGCCTCGGAATGGAACCGGCGCACGCTGTTCCGGTCTGGCGCGCGGAAGGCCACATGAGTGCCCCGGCGCGCACGCCCTTCATCCGCCATCAGTCCGAAATCGTCCTCTCGCCCGATGCCATAGGCAACCATGGACGGCTTTTCCCAAACAATATGGAACCCCAGAGCGGGCATGACGCAATCATAGAATTTTCGGGTTTCTTCAAAATCAGAAACGCCAAGGGTGACGTGATCGATTACGGTGGACATGCGTCTAACCTTTCTCGGAGATTGGCAGGTGGCTCACATGCTAGCACCCCCTGCGGCAAAACCAATCCGGCACAACGACGGCAACCTATTTCCGGTATCGAACAAAAAAAGGAAGGGACAAACGCCCCTTCCCCGGTTTTCACAAGCTGTCAGATCGTCAGATTAGTGACCACCATCTGATTGCTTGGCTGCTTCGACCAGTTCCTCTTCCGAGATCTCCTTGGTGCCGTTGAACACCATGTTCAACACAACCGAGGCAATCGCGGCCAGAAGGATACCCGAGTGGATCAGCGGCTCGATCGAGTGCGGCAGCCACATGGTGAAATCCGGCGCGATCAACGGGATCATACCCAGACCCAGTGAAATGGCGACAATCAGACCATTGAAACGGTTGTTCTTGAAGTCAACGCCACCCAGAATGCGAACACCCGTGGCCGCGACCATGCCGAACATCACCAGACCAGCACCGCCAAGAACGGCGACTGGCAAGGCTTCGACCAAAGCGCCCATTTTGGGCACCAGACCCAGCACGATCATGATCGCACCACCGGCCACACAGACATAGCGCGACCGGATGCCCGTCACACCGACAAGGCCCACATTCTGGCTGAACGAGGTATAGGGGAAGGTGTTGAACACGCCACCGATCAAGGTGCCCAGACCATCAGTGCGCAGACCGGCCGACAAAGACGGACGCTCGATCTTCTTGCCGCACATCTCGCCCAAAGCCAGAAACATACCGGTCGATTCAATCATCACGACGATCATGACAAGCGTCATGGTCAGGATCATGATGGGGTCGAAAATCGGCAGGCCGAAGCGGAACGGCGTGATCAGGGCAAACCAGCCAGCATGACCGACGCTGTCGAAATGCATCATCCCGATCGAGGCTGCGAAAATCGCACCCACGATAATGCCCAAAAGGACCGAGATGTTCGCCAGGAAGCCCGTGGCGTATTTCATCACAACGATAATGGTCAGCAGCACGATGCCCGAGATCATCATGTTCTGCGGTGTCGCGTAACGCGGGTTGTCCACGGTCGGTGCGACTGTAAGCCCTTCCGGGATGGCCGGAATTGCGCCGCTTGCAAGCATCCCCCGCACTTCCTCAAGCCATGCCGTGTGGGCAGGATCGACAATTGCAGGTGCGGTGGGGCCGACGGGAAGGCCAAAGATCCAGTTGATCCCGACACGCATCAGGGTGACACCGATCACAAGAATAATCGTGCCCGTGACAACAGGCGGAAAGAACCGCAACATGCGACTGACCAATGGCGCAATCAGCATCGCGATGATACCCGCGCCGATAATGGCCCCGAAGATCATCCGCGCACCATCGACGCCCGGATTGGCCACCGCAATCGACACCATCGGTCCGACCGAGGCAAAGGTCACACCCATCATGACCGGCATCTTGATGCCAAACCATTTAGACGCGCCCAGCGACTGGATAATGGTCACAACCCCGCAGACAAACAGGTCAGCCGAGATCAGGAACGCCACCTGTTCAGGGTTCAATTTCAGGACACGCCCGACAATCAGCGGCACCGCGATAGCACCGGCATACATCACCAGAACATGTTGTAATCCAAGTGTAAATAATTTCGCGGGCGGCAGCTTTTCGTCAACCGCAGACACGTCTGTAGTAAGTGCAGACACTTTCATTCTCCTCCAAAATTTTCTTGATTTATGGTCGCGAGGTTGGGCCGCTCTTACGGCGATGGCCCAACCCCTTGACCGGGTGTTCAGCCGTAACTGGACACCGCGGATCCCGCCAACGCAGCGGTATTCAACAACCCGCGCACGGTGATCGAGGGCGTGACGATATGCACGCGGTTGCCCATCCCCATCAGGATCGGGCCGACCTCAAGCCCGCCGGCGACGGATTTCAGAATGTTGCGCGTGGCCCCTGCCGCATCTGTGTTGGAATAAACAAGCACATTCGCCTTGCCGGTCAGCCGCCCGCCGGGGAACAGCCGTTCGCGCAATTCCGGGTCAAGGGCGGCATCGGTGTGCATCTCACCTTCGTATTCGAAATTCAGATCCTGCGCGTCCAGAATTTCCAGCGCCCCGCGCATCGCCCGCCCTGACGCGCTGTCAAGGTTGCCGAATTGCGAGCCCGAACACAGCGCGACCCGCGGCTCGACCCCGAACCGGCAGACATGGCGCGCGGCGGCGACAACGATTTCCGACAGTTGCTGCGCATCGGGCGTGATGTTGACATGGGTGTCGGCCACGAACAGCGGGCCTTGATCCAGGATCACCAGCGACAGCGCACCGACCGGGTGCAGTTCGCCTTCCGCCAGCAGGCTCGTGGCATAATTCAGATGCCAGCGGAACTCGCCGAACGTGCCACAGATCATGCTGTCAGCCTCGCCACGCCGTACCATCACGCCAGCGATGGCGGTTGTGTTTGTGCGCAGAATGGCGCGGGCCAGATCGGGCGTGACGCCTTTTCGCGCCAGAACTTCGTGATAGGTCTCCCAATAATCGCGGTAACGGGGATCGCTTTCCGGGTTCACAAGCTCAAAATCCTTGTCGGGCTTGATCTTCAACCCTTCCCGCTCCAACCGCGCCTCAACGACCTCGGGACGGCCAATCAGAATTGGCGTATCTACCCCGTCTTCCACCATGGTCTGAGCGGCGCGCAACACGCGTTCATCCTCGCCTTCGGCAAAGACGATCCGGCGCTTGGCAGCGCGGGCGGCGTCAAACACGCGGCGCATGATGGAATACGATCGGAAAACCTCGCCCTGAAGGGTGATCTTGTATTCATCAAGGTCAAGTGGGCGCGTGGCGACACCAGATTCGATCGCAGCGCGCGCAACGGCGGTGGCAATTTTCGGCAGCAGGCGCGGGTCGAACGGTTTCGGGATCAGGTATTCAGGCCCAAAGGTCAGACGCTCGCCACGATAGGCCACGCCCACCTCAGCCGAGGTCGTTTCACGTGCCAGCCCTGCAATCGCTTCGACGCAAGCCAGCTTCATCTCGTCATTGATCTCGGTCGCGCCACTGTCCAGCGCGCCGCGGAAGATGAACGGGAAACAAAGCACGTTGTTGACCTGATTGGGATAATCCGACCGGCCGGTGGCGATCAGGGCACCGGGCGCCACTTTTCGCGCTTCTTCGGGCATAATTTCCGGAGTGGGATTGGCAAGGGCAAAGATGATCGGGTCATCCGCCATCTTGGCAACCATTTCTTTGGTCAATAGACCCGGACCAGAAACGCCCAGGAAAAGGTCCGCCCCGACCATCGCATCATCGGTGGTGCGCATGTCGGTGTCGCGGGCGAATTCCTGCTTTTGCTTGTTCAGGTCAGAGCGGCCCGTGTGCACCACGCCCTTGCTGTCCAGCATGGTGATATGCTCTTTCTTGACGCCCATCACCATCAGCATTTTCAGACAGGCAATGCCCGCAGCCCCCGCACCAAGGGCCACAACCTTGATCTTGGCCACATCCTTTTTCGCCACGATCAGCGCGTTGAAAGCCGCCGCCGAGGCCACAATCGCCGTGCCGTGCTGGTCGTCATGGAACACCGGAATGTTCATCTTCTGCTTGCACAATTCCTCGACCAGAAAACAGTCGGGCGCCTTGATATCCTCAAGGTTGACCGCCCCGAAAGTGGGTTCCAGTTTGGCGACAATTTCGGCCAGCTTTTCGGGGTCGGTTTCGTTCACTTCGATGTCAAAGCAATCAATGCCAGCGAATTTCTTGAACAGAACCGCCTTGCCTTCCATCACGGGCTTGGACGCCTGTGCCCCGATATCGCCCAACCCCAGAACCGCCGTTCCGTTGGAAATCACCGCGACCAGATTGCCCTTCGACGTATAGCGCGTGGCATCAGCGGGATTCTTTTCGATCTCAAGACAGGCCTCGGCCACGCCGGGGCTATAGGCGTTAGACAGATCGCGCCCGGTGGCCATTGGCTTGGTCGCGCGGATTTCAAGTTTTCCGGGCTTCGGAAACTCGTGGTAATCCAGAGCTTCCTGACGTTTGTCGTCGCTTTTGTTGTCCAATGCCATGTTCTGTTCCTCCTCCAAGGGGTGGGCCAAAAGGTACCCGCTTTCAGCATGTTATGGGTTTGCCCCACCTGTTGTCATGCTGATACTAACCGCAAACGGCTGGATCGTGTTGATTGGTGGTCGCTGCCTGCTGCGCGGCAGCCGGAAATCGCTTAGAAATCAACCTCGATAGCGATACCCTTTTCTACGGCAAGATCGACAACCTTGGACGCAACCGCGAGGTCTTGCAGACCCACACCGGTGCCGTCGAACAACGTCACTTCATTGTCCGAACTGCGGCCCGGATGAGCACCGTTGATCACCGCGCCAATCTCGGCGATGTCAGCCTGTTTCAGCGACCCATCCGCAATCGCGTGCTGTGCCTCGCCGATGGTGGTCGACTGGGCGATTTCATCGGTGAACACGGTGGCGCGCGCGACCAATTCGGCCTCAACCTCTTGCTTGCCTTTGGTGTCGGTGCCCATACAGGCAACGTGGGTGCCGGGCTTGACCTGAGCGTCCTTCAGGATCGCGGCTTGGCTGGACACGATCGTCACGATCACGTCCGCCTGCGCGCCCAATTCGTCAAGGCTGACGCTTTCAAACGGCAGACCCAACTCGCCCGCGACTTTCTCAAGCGAGGCCAATTTTTCGGGCGTCCGGTTCCAAGCGACGACTTTTTCAAAGTTGCGCTGCTCGGCCACGGCTTGCAGTTGGAACGTGGCTTGGTGCCCTGCCCCGATCATGCCCAGCACCTTGCTGTCCTTGCGCGCCAGATGCGCGACCGACACAGCGGCGGCGGCAGCCGTGCGCAGAGCGGTCAACAGGTTGCCCCCGACAACGGCGCGGCATTTGCCAGTATCCGCATCAAACAGAAAAACGGTCGATTGGTGGTTGGTTAGACCCTTGTCGGCATTGCCGGGCCAGTATCCGCCCGATTTCAAACCAAGGTTCAGCGCGGCGCGGTCAAACCCCGATTTGAACCCGTAAAGCGCGTCAGCATGGCCAATCGCTTCACGGATCACGGGAAAGTTATAGGCCGAACGTTTGGCCATAGACGCGAACACTTGTTCAACCGCATCAAAGTTGTCTTTGCGCGTCACAAGGGCGGCGATTTCTTTTTCGGGAACGATAAACATGATCTTCTATCCTAAAATAGTGGTGGGACCGGAAAGAAAGCCCCACCAGTTCAGGGAAGTAACCTTAGTAGGCTTTGCCACGTGCAGACACGGGCCAGACGGTTTCAACCTTGCCGTTGCGCACGCCCACATACCAATCATGGACGTTACAGGTCGGGTCGCAGTGACCCGGCACCAGCTTCAGCTTGTCGTTCACCTTCAACGCGCCGTTAGGGTCGGCAACAACGCCATGTTCGTCTGAACATTTCAGGTATTCGACATCATCGCGGCCATAGATGAACGGAAGACCGCTATCGACGGATTGCGCTTTCAGACCGGCGTCCACGATGGCCTTGTCAGCTTTCGAATGGCTCATCACCGTGGTCAGGATGAACAGCGCGTTCTCCCACTCCCCATCGTCAATGCGCTTGCCGTCCTTGTCGAGGATACGACCGTAATCGGCATCCATGAAGGCATACGATCCGCATTGCAGCTCGTTATACACGCCCGAGGCGCTTTCGAAATAATACGACCCGGTGCCACCGCCACCAACGATGTCACACTCCAGACCGTTGCTTTTCAGACCCTGAACCGCGTCGGCGACCTGCGCGATGGCCGCATCCAGCTTTTCCTTGCGATCTTCATACAGGTCCATGTGTTGCATCGCGCCCTGATAGGCTTGGATGCCCGCAAATTTCAGGTTCGGAGCCGCGTCGATCAGCTTGGCAATGTTCACCACGTCCTGTGTAGTGCTGACGCCGCAACGGCCCGCGCCGCAGTCGATCTCGACCAGCGCTTCCAACTCCGTGCCCGCTGCAACAGCAGCATCCGACAGTTGCTTGACGTTCTCGGGGTCATCCACACAAACCAGAACCCGCGCACCCAGCTTGGGCATTTCAGCCAGACGTTTGATCTTGGCCGGTTCCGTCACTTGGTTCGACACCATGACGTCCTTGATGCCGCCACGGGCAAAAACTTCGGCCTCAGAGACTTTCTGGCAGCACACGCCAACAGCAGCGCCAAGATCTTGTTGCAGCTTCAGCACGTCAACGGACTTGTGCATTTTGCCGTGGGCGCGGTGACGCATCCCGTGCGCCTTGGCATAGTCGCCCATTTTCTTGACGTTACGCTCAAGCGCATCAAGATCAAGGATCAGACATGGCGTTTGGATGTCCGCCTCGTCCATGCCGGGTTTGGCGGGAATGTCGAAACCCACGTCGAACTTCGAAAAATCAGTCGGTGCATTCATTGTTCAGTCTCCCAATCAGGTGTTCAGCCACGGCAGTTTGTCCAGATCGACATTGCCGCCAGTGATGATGATGCCAACACGCTTGCCTTTAAACGTGTCGGGGTTTTTCAGGATCGTCGCCAGAGGCACGGCGCTGGAGGGTTCCATCACCACGCGCAGATGCTTCCAGATGATCTTCATCGCTTCGATGATCTCGGGGTCGGACACGGTATAGATGTCGGAGACGTGGTTCGACACGAAATGCCACGTCAGATCCTTCAAGGGCACCAGCAGACCATCGGCGATGGTCTTGGGCGCGTCGTCGGCAATGATATGCCCCGCCTTGAAGCTGCGATAAGCATCGTCCGCCTGCTCCGGTTCCGCCGCGATGATCTTGGTTTCCGGGGCAAGATTGGACAGGGTCAGGCAGGTGCCCGAAATCATGCCGCCGCCGCCAATGGGCGCAACCGCAAAGTCCAGCCCATCCACCTGCTCGATCATCTCTTTCGCACAAGTCCCCTGCCCCGCAATCACGCGCGGATCGTTATAGGGGTGCACGAAATCGCCGCCGGTTTCAGCCTGCACTTTGGCAAATGTTTCTTCGCGCGAGGTGGTCGAAGGTTCGCATTCGGTGATCTTGCCACCATACCGACGCACGGTGTCTTTCTTGGCCTGCGGCGCTGTGTGCGGCATCACCACGTTACATGGGATGCCGCGCAGCATGGCCGCATAGCTCAGGCACGAGGCATGATTGCCCGATGAATGGGTGGCGACACCCTTCTTCGCCTGTTCGTCATCCAGCCCGAACACCGCGTTCGAGGCACCGCGCACCTTGAAGGCGCCCGGCTCCTGAAAATTCTCGCACTTGAAGAACAACTCGGCCCCAGTCAACTCGTTCAGGTAATTCGACGTGCGGATCGGCGTGCGGCGGATATGCGGTTTGATGCGCTCATGCGCGTCCAGCATGTCCTGATAGGTCGGGATATACATCGTGGCCCCCTTCACGCAGCTTTGCTCATGGCGAGCTGATTGGCGCGATAGTATTCCTGTGCCGCGGCAACGCCTGACCCCAGTTTGATATCCAGCCCCAGATCGACCATGCACATTTCGGCGGTGGCCAGACCGGACAAGGTCATCACGTCGGTCAGACTGCCAAGGTGGCCGATACGGAACACCTTGCCCGCGACCTCGCCCAGGCCAACACCAAACGCGACGCCGTATTTGTTGGCCGCATGGGTGACGATATCCGTGGCGTTGAAGCCTTCGGGCGTGCGAATGGCGCTGACCGTGTCCGACTGCACATCTTTCGACACTGCGCACAGGTCCAGCCCCCAAGCGCTGACCGCCTGACGCACGCCTTCTGCGATGCGGTGGTGGCGAGCAAAGACGTTTTCCAGACCTTCGTCCAACAACATTTTAACAGATTCGTTCAAACCGTTCAGCAAACCAACGGCGGGCGTATAGGGATAGGCACTATTGGCATAACCTTTGCCCATATCCCGCACGTCAAAGAAGGTGCGCGGCAGGGTTGCGGTTTCAAGCGCGTCCATGGCTTTCGGCGAAAAGCCGACGATCGCCAAACCAGCAGGCAGCATAAAGCCCTTCTGCGATCCAGTGACGGCGATATCCACGCCCCATTCGTCCATCCGGAAATCCATCGACGCGATCGAGCTGACACCATCCACAAACAACATCGCCGGGTGGTTTGCAGCGTCCAGTGCCTTGCGCACGGCGGCAATGTCCGAGCGAACCCCGGTCGCCGTTTCGTTATGCGTGGCCAGAACCACCTTAATCTCGTGGCCCGTATCCGCCTTCAGGATGTCGGCGTATGTGTCGGCAGGCAGCCCGGCGCCCCAAGGGGTTTCGACAATTTGAACGTCCAGACCATGACGCTGGCACATATCGATCCAACGGTGGCTGAACATCCCGTTGCGCGCGGCCAGAACCTTGTCACCGGCGGACAGCGTGTTGGTCAGCGCGGTTTCCCAGCCACCGGTGCCGGTTGACGGGAAGATGAAGATCTTGGCGGTTTCGCTTTTCAGAACCTTCTTCACACCCTCCAGCGCCGGATGCAGGATTTGCCCGAACAGAGGCGAACGGTGGTCCAGCGTCGGCATATCGACAGCCTTGCGCAGGCTTTCGGGCATGTTGGTCGGACCGGGAATGAAAACGGGGTTCTGGAAGCTCATGATTCTGCCCTCCTATTGGCGGTTTCTACACACAGTAGCGAAGGGGTTGATGTGAGGATATATTTTTGAAAAAGTGTTTCAATTATGGGATAATCATGTTATTCACAATTATTATCAAAGACTTGACTTTTTCATTTACCATTCACGGCTTTCAAATTTTTCCAGAAAGTCTTGCTTGCTTTGCTCGAAAGGAAAGAAAATGGAAGCCCCGAAACGGCGGATGGGTCGCCCGAAGAACTTCAACCCCAATGAAAAGCAGACCACCATTATGGCGTTGGATCGGGCGCTTGATGTGCTGGATGCGCTGGCCCATGCGAACGGCATGACATTATCTGACCTGTCAACGCATCTGGACCAATCGCCCGCGACCATGCACCGGGTGCTTGCAACCCTTCATGCGCGCGACGTGGTGGAAATGGACCCAAGAACCCAAGCTTGGCACATCGGATCGGCTGCGTTTCGGATGGGGTCGGCTTTCTTGCGCCGAAGCAGCATTGTTGAGCGTAGCCGCCCCATCATGCGCGAACTGATGGAAGCAACGGGCGAGACCTCGAACCTTGGCATCGAACGCAACGGCGAGGTGATGTTCATCAGCCAGGTTGAAACAAACGAGTCCATCCGCGCCTTCTTCCCCCCCGGCACCTTGTCGCCCATGCACGCATCCGGCATCGGCAAGGCGCTACTCAGTTGCTATTCGGATCGGCGCATGGACAGGTATGTGCAATCCGCCCGCCTGACAGGCTTCACCAGCAAGACGATCACACAGCCCGACAGGTTGCGGGAAGAAATGAACCGCATCCGCGAAAAAGGCTGGGCGTTTGATGATGAAGAAAAAGCGGACGGGATGCGCTGCATCGCTGCCCCCATTCGCGACATTTACGACGAGGCGGTAGCGGGCATCTCAATCTCTGGCCCCACCCATCGGATACCGGAAAGCGAGGTCGTGCGGATCGGCGCACTGGTTTCGGACGCGGCCACGCAGGTATCGCGCGGCCTTGGCGCGCCCTAGACCCCTGACAACCCCAGCGTCATGTGCCGGTTCACGTCCTTATAAAGCAGATACCGGAACGGCCCCGGCCCACCCGCATAACACGCCTGCGGGCAGAACGCGCGCAACCACATATAATCGCCCGCTTCGACCTCGACCCAATCCTGGTTCAGGCGATAGACCGCTTTGCCCTCAAGCACATAAAGCCCATGCTCCATCACATGGGTTTCTGCAAACGGGATGACGCCGCCGGGCTGGAAGGTCACGATCGTCACGTGCATATCGTGGCGCAGGTCGTTCGGATCCACAAAGCGGCTGGTCGCCCACGCGCCATCCGTGTCGGGCATCGGAGTGGGCGCTACATCGTTTTCGTTGGTCACGAACGCCTCGGGCGCGTCCAGTCCGTCAACCGCCTGATACTGCTTGCGAATCCAGTGGAACCGAACCGGCGCGGACCCGTTGTTGCGTAGGCTCCACTTGGCGTGCGGCGGCAGGAAGGCATATCCACCTTCACTCATCTCATGCGCCGTGCCATCAATGGTCAGGGTCATGCCGCCTTCGACGACGAACAGCACAGCTTCAACCCCCGCTTCGGTTTCGGGCCAGTCACTGCCGCCGCCCGGCAGAACCTCGGCGATGTATTGCGAGAACGTCTCGGCAAACCCCGACAGCGGGCGCGACAGCACCCAGAACCGCGCGTCGTCCCAGAACGGCAGAAGGCTGGTCACGATATCGCTATAGGTTCCCTTTGGGATCACCGCATAGGCTTCCGTGAACATCGCCCGATCTGTCAGAAGCTGCGTCTGCGGAGGCAAACCCCCATGCGGGGCGTAGTAGCTTGAATTTGTCATGCCGGGGCTTTCTGCAAAGGGTTTCGGGTACAACTGTCTCCCATAATGCCGACAACCGACAGATTAATCTTTCCATTTGTCCATGAAGGATTATCAGCAAAATTTTGAAAATCTCGATATCAGATCAAAAAACGGCAATAGGTCCCTGACGTCCTAGGATGTTGCTATGCCATGACGCGCCACGAAACGCTCAATGTCGGTCTTGGATGGTTTTTGCCCCGTGAACACTTCGACATAACCCGGCATCCGGCCGAACCGCTCCTCGCGGCTTTCCGTCACCTGCATCGAGATATAGCCGATCTGGGTATAGATCATGGTCAGCGCGCGGATTTCAGCCTCTGCCGGGGCGAAGCCGAAACGCAGGAAGATACCCTCCATCGCTTCTTTCCGGCGCGCGTCGGCTTGGTCTAACCGGGCTTGCAAGCTGGGATCGTTACGCGCCCAGTTGCGGATTGCCAGATCCAGACGCGAGTCAAACAGCGCGTCATCCAGCCAGCAGTCGAACAGGTTAAAGATCGCCTCGAAAATATTTGCAGCATAGGCATTGCAGCGGGTCACCAGATTGCCGGTGTTGGTGTCTTCCCAATGCCGGATCATCGCTTCCAGCAAAGCGTCGCGATCTTTAAAATGCCAGTAAAAGCTTGTGCGCGTCAGACCCAACCGTTTGGCCAGCGGCATGATTTTCACCGCCTCAACACCGCTTTCGGTCAGGACATCATAGGCCGCTTTCAGCCAGACATCTTCAGTGGCACTTGGCCGAGAGGGGTCGATGACGTTCATGGGGACGTTTTAGAATCTCTTGACAGGTATGTCAATTCTGCGGACAGATGTGTCAACAGGGCGACTCGAAAGGCGACATAGATGGGTCATGTGACAGAACCAGCACGCAGACCGCGGCGGCGCGCGCGGGGCGGTGATCATCAGCCGCGCAGCGGCGCCCCCGGTCAGAACCCACAACTCGAAGTGCCCTTCATCACCCGCGGCATCCCGACCTATGATCTTCTGAGTGACGACAGTCTGGTGCAGATCGAGGCAACAGCCGACCGCATCCTTGCCGAGATCGGGATCGAGTTTCGCGACGACCCCGAAACCGTGAATTTGTTCCGTGCCGCCGGTGGGCACGTCACCGATCTGACCGCCGACAGCTGGAACATTAAATTCGAACCCGGCATGATCCGCGATATTTTGAAAACCGCGCCAGCCCGCTTCACCCAACATGCCCGCAATCCCGCGCGATCGGTTGAGATCGGCGGCGACGCGGTGGTGTTCGCACCGTCCTATGGCTCGCCCTTCGTGATGGACCTCGACAAAGGTCGCCGCTACGGCACGATCGAAGATTTCCGCAATTTCATCAAACTGGGCCAATCCAGCCCGTGGCTACACCATTCCGGCGGCACGATCTGTGAGCCAACAGACATCGCGGTGAACAAGCGGCATCTGGATATGGTGTATTCCCACGTCCGCTATTCCGACCGCGCGTTTCTGGGGTCGATCACTGCCCCCGAACGCGTCGAGGACAGTATCGAGATGTGCCGCATCCTGTTCGGGGCTGACTTCGTCGACCAGAACTGCGTCATCATGGGCAATTTCAACACGACATCGCCCTTGGTGCTTGATGGCGTCACAACCAAAGGCATCCGCGCCTATGCGGGGGCCGGACAGGGGTCGATCCACCTGCCCTTCCTGTTGGGCGGCGCGGTGTCACCCCTGACGATGGCGGGGTCCGTCGCACAATGCCTGGCCGAAAGCATGGTGTCTTGCGCCCTGACCCAGATTGTCCGCCCCGGTGCGCCTGCGGTGCTGGCATCTTTCCTTAGCTCAATGTCACTCCGGTCCGGCTCGCCCACCTTCGGCACGCCGGAACCCGCGCTGGGATCGCTTGTAATGGGCCAACTTGCCCGCCGCCTGAACTTGCCCCTGCGCTGCGCTGGTAACTTCTCAACCTCGAAATTGCCCGATGCGCAAGCGATGCAGCAATCCATGATGTCGATGATGTCGGCGGTCCAATGCGGGGCCAACTACGTCCTGCATTCGGCCGGGTTCCTCGATGGGCTGCTGTCGATGTCCTACGAGAAATTCATCATGGACACCGATCTGTGTGGCGCGCTTCACGCCTATCTGAAAGGAATCGAGGTAAACGAGGACACGCTTGCGTTCGAAGCCTTGGCCGAACAAGGGCCCGGCGAGCATCTGTTCTCGACCGCGCACACGATGCGGCACTACAAAACCGCCTATTGGGACAGTGCAATGGACGACAACCAGCCGTGGGAAACGTGGGACGAGCAAGGCGGGATTGACGCCGCGACCCGCGCCAATGCGCGCTGGAAAGAACAACTGAACGCCTATCAGGCACCCCCGCTTGACCCCGGAAAAGACGAAGCCCTGCAGGACTTCATGACAAAGAAGAAAGCGTCGATGCCAGACGCGTGGTATTAAGGATAATCCGATGTCCAACGATCCGCTACTCCAGCCCTATCAGCTTAAACATCTGACGCTCAGAAATCGGATCATGACCACCAGTCATGAACCCGCCTATCCCGAAGACGGGATGCCGAAGGAACGCTATGCTGCCTATCACGCGGAACGGGCGAAGGCGGGGGTTGCGCTGGCCATGACCGCCGGGTCGGCGGCGGTGTCAAAGGACAGCCCGCCGGTGTTCAACAACATCCTCGCCTTTCGCGACGAGGTGGTGCCGTGGATCAGAAACCTGACCGATGCCTGCCACGACCATGGCTGCGCGGTGATGATCCAGCTGACCCATCTGGGCCGCCGCACCGCGTGGAACAAGGGCGACTGGCTGCCTTCGGTGTCCTCGTCCAAACACCGCGAACCGGCACACCGCGCCTTTCCCAAACTGATCGAGGATTGGGACATCGACCGCATCATCACCGATTTCGCCGACGCCGCCGAACGGATGCAGGCTGGGGGTATGGACGGGATCGAATTGCAGGTCTATGGCCATCTGCTGGACCAGTTCTGGTCACCCCTGACCAATGACCTGACCGGGCCATATGGCGCCGATACACTTGAAAACCGGCTGCGTTTTCCGATGGATGTGCTTGCGGCCATTCGAAAACGCGTCGGCAACGACTTCATCGTCGGGTTCCGCTACACGGCGGACGAGGCGCAGAAGGGCGGCATCACCGCCGAAGACGGGATCGAGATTTCCAAGAAGTTGGCCGCCACCAAGCAAGTCGATTTTCTGAACGTCATCCGCGGGCGCATTCACACCGATCCGGCGATGACCGACGTGATTCCGGTGCAGGGGATGAAAAACGCCCCGCATCTGGATTTCGCAGGCGCGGTCCGGAAAGCCACCGGAATGCCCACCTTCCACGCCGCGAAAATCCCCGATGTGGCGACCGCGCGCCATGCAGTGCAGGCGGGGCTTCTGGACATGGTCGGCATGACGCGGGCACATATGGCCGACCCCCATATCGTGCGCAAAATCATCGAAGGGCGCGAGGATGATATCCGCCCCTGCGTTGGCGCAACCTATTGCCTTGATCGTATCTATCAGGCGGGCGATGCGCTGTGCATGCACAACGCGGCAACGGGGCGCGAGCTGACCATGCCGCATGACATTCCGCCCGCCAAGACCCGCAAGAAGGTGGTGGTGGTCGGGGCCGGTCCTGGTGGGCTGGAAGCCGCCCGCGTCGCCGCCGAACGCGGCCACGAAGTGATCGTGTTCGAAGCCGCTGCCGACCCCGGCGGGCAGGTGCGGCTGACCGCGCAATCCCCCCGGCGGCGCGAGATGATCGGGATCATCGACTGGCGCATGGCCCAATGTGCCGCCCGCGATGTGACCTTCCGGTTCAACACCTGGGCCGAGGCCGATGACATCACCGCCCTGGCCCCCGATGTGGTGATCGTCGCCACCGGCGGTCTGCCCAACACCGAACTTTTCGAAACCGGGACCGAGCAAGCCAATGTCGTTACTGCCTGGGACATCATCTCGGGCGACGTGAAGCCTGCGGACAGCCTCCTGATCTATGACGAAAGCGGCGATCATCCGGGGCTTCAGGCTGCCGAGATTGCTGCGCTCGCCGGATCGAAGGTCGAAGTGATGACTCCCGACCGCGTGTTTGCCCCCGACATCATGGCGATGAACCTTGTCCCTTACATGCGCGCGTTACAGGACAAAGACGTGACCTTCACCGTGACCCGGCGGCTTCTGGACGTGACCCGCGACGGCAACAAGCTGACCGCGACCATCGGCACCGACTACAGCGATCACACGCACACCACGCAGTATGATCAGGTCGTGGTGAACTATGGCACCCTGCCGTTGGATGATCTCTATTTCGATCTGAAACCGCTGTCGTCAAATGGCGGCGCGGTGGATTACGACGCCCTGATCGACGGTCAACCGCAAACAACCGACCGCAACCCCGACGGCTCGTTCCAGCTGTTCCGCATTGGCGATGCAGTTTCGGCCCGCAACACCCACGCGGCGATCTATGACGCGCTTCGGCTGGTCAAGGACATCTGAAACGGGACGCGAGCCAGTGACCGATTTCCCCCATGTCTTTCAACCGGTGCAATTGCGGCACAAGACGCTGAAGAACCGGGTGGTGTTCGGCGCGCATACCACCAACATGGCGCGTGATGGCCTGCCCGGCGACCAGCATCTGGCCTACTACGTCGAACGCGCCATGGGTGGGGCCGCGATGATCGTAGTCGAGCCGATGCCGGTCCACCCTGCCGCCGTCCTGACCCGCGGCAATTTCCGACCCGGCTCGGACGATGTCATCCCGCATTTCAGGCGATTGACCGAAGCGTGCCAGGCCCACGGCACGGTGATGATCCAGCAGCTCTATCACATCGGCGCGCATGGCGATGGCGACAACTCGTGGCACGCGCATTGGTCGCCCTCGGGCGGCCCCAGCTATCACGACAGCGACGGCAGTCACGAAATGACCGAGGCCGAGATCGAGGACACCATCGACGGTTTCGTGCAGGCCGCCATTCGGTGCCAAAAGGCAGGCTTTGACGGGGTCGAGGTCTGGGCGGCCTATCACGGGCTTCTGGACCAGTTCTGGACACCGTTTTCCAACCAGCGCAGCGACCGCTGGGGCGGCAGTCTTGAAAACCGCACCCGCGCCTCGCGCGAGGTGTTGCGCCGCATTCGTGCAGCCTGCGGCGACGACTTCATCATCGGGCTTGCCGTCAATGATGAACCGGATGTCGACGCCGCGCTGAACCGCGAGGAAACCGCCGATATCGTCGCCCTGCACGATGCCGAAGGGCTGATGGATTACGTCACCTGTGGCACCGGCGGCTATTTCGACTTCTACAAGCTAATGCCCACGTTCCTGTATAGCGAGAAGCTAGGGGTCGATCTGGCCGCGATGCTGAAACGCGTGGTGAAAAACGCCCTTGTCACCGCCGAAAGCCACATCCGCACACCGGAAAACGCCAACACCGTGCTGGGCGCGAGCGAGGCGGATCTGGTGTCCATCGTGCGCGGCCAGATTGCCGACCCGCATCTGGTCGCCAAGGCCGAAGCCGGGCGAGCGGACGACATTCGCGGCTGCATCTCCTGCAACCAGCAATGTTGGGGTCGGCGGTCGCGGGATTACTATATCTCGTGTCTGATCAACCCGTCTGCGGGGCATGAATACCTGTGGGGCGGGGATCGCTTCGAACCGGCCCCCAACCCGCAAACGGTGCTGGTGGTCGGCGCGGGCCCCGCCGGGCTGGAAGCCGCGCGTGTCGCCGCCGAACGCGGCCACCGCGTCACGCTGGCCGAGGCCGGGCCGAAACTGGGCGGACAGTTCCGTCTGGCCGGTCTGCAACCGCGCCGGGGTCAGATCGGCGACCTGATCGACTGGTATGACCGGCAACTGGCGCGGCTGGGCGTCGAGCTGCGCCTGAACACCTGTCTGGACGACGACGAGATTGCGGACATCGGCGCCGACCACGTTGTGTTGGCCACCGGATCGTTGCCCGCCGGGACCGGGTTCCAGAAGGCGCTGCCGCATCTGCCGCGCCTGCCGGGCCTCGGGTTGGGCCGCGTCTGGTCGGTCGAGGATGTGATGATGCAGGCCGCCCGGCCCGGCCCGCGCGTTGTGGTGCTGGACGAAGGCGGCAACTGGCGCGGCTGCGGCACTGCTTGGCGGCTGGCCGAAGACGGCCACGCGGTGACGATTGTCACCCCCGCCGCGATGATCGGCAAGGAACTGGAGCGCTCGGCGACCGATTGGCCGCTCAGACGGGCGTTGGCGCGATTGGGTGTGCACTTCGTGACCGACACCACGATTGGTGAATGGACCACCGACGGTGCGATCATAAAATCTCTGCTGACCGGTCAGACCGAACTTCTGGCCGCGGACACGTTGGTTCTGGCCACGACGAATGTCGCCGATACCAGCCTGAACACGGCGCTGGCCGCAAAAGGTATTCTCACCCACACCATCGGCGACGCCAATGCGCCCCGCAATGCGGCCTTGGCGATATACGAGGGGCGACAGACGGGTCGGACGATTTGATTTACTGAATGGATTTCACCGCCGGATATGCGGCTCGAAATGCTTGATGAGCGGCGGCGAACGCGTCCATCTTCTCGGTATCCGGCAGGATCTCGGCCTGTATCTCTGGCGGGGTAATGACACTTTCCGGCGCCACACCTGTGGCCGCGATTTTGCCCAGACGCGCGGCCCCCAAAGCCGCGCCGAACTCGCCGGACGCGGGCAATTGCACAGGGACACCCAGCACCGTTGCCAGCAGCTTCAACCAATACCGCGACGCGGTTCCGCCACCGATAGCAATGATCTTGTCCAGCGTGACGCCGGTGCTTGCCAACGCATCCAGACTGTCGCGCAACCCGAACGTCACCCCTTCCAACACCGCGCGGGTCATGTCCTGCCGGGTGGTGCCTGCGGACAAGCCGGTAAACCCGCCGCGAATGTCGGCATCATTATGCGGTGTGCGTTCGCCGGACAGATAGGGCAGGAACCGAACCGCGCCCGGTGTCTGCAACTCCTCGCCCAACTTGGCCGTCAGGTCAGCAGGTTTTTCCCCGGTGATCCGCGCCAGCCAGTTCAGGCTGTCAGTCGCCGACAACATGACGCCCATCTGATACCACCGCCCCGGCACCGCATGACAGAAGGTATGCACGGCGGTCTCGGGCGCAGGGCTGTAACCGTCCCGCGCGGCCAGCAGCACGCCTGATGTGCCAAGCGAGACAAAGCCCTGCCCCTCATCCAACGCGCCAATGCCACAGGCGGCGGCGGCGTTGTCCCCTGCCCCGCCCGCCACGGTCACGGGACCGCTCAGCCCCCATTTCCTGACCAGCTCTTGGCGCAGCCCCCCCGCCACATCTGACCCTTCGACCAACCGGGGCATCTGGTCTGGCCGCATGTGGCTGGCCTCAAGCAACCGCTCAGACCACTGGCGCTTGCCAACATCCAGCCACGAGGTGCCCGCGCTGTCCGACATGTCGGCCACATAGTCGCCGGTCAGATAATAGTTCAGATAGGCCGCGGGCAGCAGAACCTTGGCGGTCTTTGCGAAAACCTCGGGCTCGTTGTGGCGCACCCATTCCAGTTTGGGCGCGGTGAAACCGGGAAACACGATGTTGCCAGACAGCCCGCGCACCTCGGGCAGTGCATCCAGCACCGCCGCCTCGGCCGCCGAACGCGTGTCATTCCACAGGATACATGGGCGCAGTACCTTGCCCGCCGCATCAAGAAGTGTCGCGCCATGCATGTGCCCCGCCACCCCGATCCCGCGCAACCCGGTAAACAGTGGTTGCGTTGCGCGCAGCTCGTCCATCGCGCTGTCAAACGCGGCGATCCACTGGGCGGGGTCCTGTTCTGACCAGCCGGGCCGAGGATGGGTCGCAGCATAACTCCGCTCGACCGCAGCCAACGGCGCGCCATCCGCATCGACCAGCAATGCTCGCAAGCCCGAAGTGCCAAGATCAATCCCCAGATAGGTCATCAACTGCCCTTTCGTTCCTTGCCGCATCACATTGCGCAACCGGTCGCGCATATGTGAACGGAACGCTTCAATCCAGAATCATCGCGCGTGTTACACTTGATAAAGCCCTCGCGACACAGCAGAGGCCAGCACCAATTCCAAACCACATCACTAACTTCAATCAACGCAGGAGGAAACAAATGACCAACCAACCCCAACGCAAGCGTGCGTCCGACTTCCATCCGCGCATTCTGGAAGTGTTCGATGGGTATGTGCATGGCAAGCTCAGCAAACGCGAGTTTATTGCCAAGGCAGGCCGCTATGCCGCCGCTGGTGTCACCGGCGCGATGATCCTTGAACAGCTTCAGCCGAACTATGCGCTGGCCCAACAGGTCGCGCCGGACGATGCGGATATTGAAACCGAGGTCATCGAATATGAAAGCCCCGAAGGTCATGGCATGATCCGTGGGCTTATGGCCCGCCCGGCGGGTGCCGAAGGTCCCCTGCCCGCAGTTCTGGTCGTGCACGAAAATCGCGGTCTCAACCCTTATATCGAAGACGTGGTGCGCCGGGCAGCCAAGGCCGGATACCTCGCGCTTGGGCCGGATGGGCTAACGCCACTTGGCGGATATCCGGGCACGGATGACGAAGGTCGCGAGATTCAGCGAGAGCTTGATGGCGCAAAGCTTATGGAAGATTTCTTTGCCGCCTTCGAATACCTGCGCGACCATCCAAACAGCACGGGCCGCGTTGGGTGTGTCGGGTTCTGTTATGGCGGCGGCGTGTGCAACGCACTGGCCGTGGCCTATCCCGACCTTGCCGCGTCTGTGCCGTTCTATGGCCGGCAACCCGCCGCAGAAGACGTGCCGCAGATACAGGCCCCGCTGCTGATCCACTATGCCGAACTTGATGAACGGATCAACGCGGGATGGGACGCCTACAAGGCGGCGCTGGATGAAAACGGAAAAGACTATACCGTCCACTTCTATCCGGGCGTCAACCACGGGTTCCACAACGACACCACCCCACGCTATGACGAAGAAGCGGCAACACTGGCGTGGGAGCGGACACTGGCCTTCTTCGACACTCGCCTGACCGCCAGCTGACGGTCTACAGATCATCCAAACAGACAAAGCCCCGGCGCAACCGCGACCGGGGCTTTTCAATCGGTCCACACTGGCACCATTCCCACAGCGGCCTTGTTATCTTTTTGGCTTCCTTGTGTAAGATCGGCATTAATGCCAGAACTTGAAAATTCGGCAACCGCCCCACACAAAGACGAGAAATCCGCCTGATGAGCAAACTGATCTATATCCTCAACGGCCCGAACCTGAACCTGTTGGGCAAACGACAGCCCGAGGTCTATGGCCACGAGACGCTGGCTGATGTGGAAGCGCAATGTCAGAAGGCCGCAACATCTGCGGGTCTGTCGCAAAAGATGCTGCAGTCAAACCACGAAGGCCAGATTGTCGATTGGATTCAAGAGGCACGCGAAGACGCCGCCGGGATCATCATCAATCCCGCTGCCCTGACACATTATTCCATCGCGGTGTTGGACGCGCTGAACGCCTTTGACGGCCCGGTGATCGAAGTTCATATCAGCCAAATCCACAAACGCGAGGCGTTCCGGCACAAATCTTACGTCAGCCATCGCGCCGACGCGGTCATGGCCGGGTTCGGCACGCACGGATATGCCCTTGCCATGCAGCATATGGCCCATCTTCTGGGCGAAAACTAGCTAGGCAGGGGTCGCATCGGCGCACCTGCGCTGTGCGTCTCCCACCTGTCGGACAATTGCCCCGACCTCCATCAACTTTTCAGCCAACGGATTGGTCTTGCGCCACACCATGCCGATGCTGCGCGCGGGGCTGGGCGGCGGGAACCGGGCAATCGAAACCTGCGCCTGCCGCGTCTCAAGCGGCAGCGCCATTTCGGGGATCAAGGTCACCCCCATCCCCGCCCCGACCATCTGCACCAGCGTCGACAGCGAACTGCCCTCCATCAGATAGCGTGGCTTGGCGGTCGACATCTCGCAGAAGCTCAACGCCTGATCACGGAAACAATGCCCCTCCTCCAGCAAGAGCAACCGCATGTCCCGCAGCTTTTTGGGGCTAGGCACCGGCTTGTTCGTCTCGCTCTTAGGGCGCACCAGCACGAAATCCTCTTTGAACAGCGCAAATTCCTGCAACGCAGGCTCGGAAATCGGCAGGGCGACGATGGCCGCATCCAACCGCGAGTCGAGCAAGTCAGCGATCAATGATTTGGTAACAGATTCACGCGGATACAGCTCAAGCGTGGGCATATGGGTCGACAGCGCAGCCATCACTTGCGGCAGAAGATAAGGCGCAACCGTCGGAATGATCCCAAGCCGCAACTGCCCGGCAAGCGGCCCCGTGGCGGATCGCGCCAGATCGTCCAGCTCGCCCACCTGCACCAATATCTTGCGCGCCCGATCCAGAAACGCGGTCCCAAGGCTGGTCAGCCGAATGTTCCGCGATCCCCGCTCCACCAAGGGCGAGCCAAGCATCGCCTCCAACTCCTTGATCTGCACCGACAAGGCAGGCTGCGAGATTCCACAGGCATCCGCAGCGCGGCCAAAATGGGCGTGCCGTGCGAGAGCATCGAAATACCTTAGATGTTTCAGGGTCAAACCTATCATAACCGCAAGTTATCGCTTCTGTAAGAATAATCAATTGGGATTTATCGCTCTGCCGCACTAGACTCATTCTAAGCTGTGGAATCGCCGCAGCAATCATCCGACAGGGAGAGTATTATGGACGGAGACAACGTGATGAAGGGCGGCGGCTGCCCCGTCATGCATGGCGGCAACACCGGTATGGACAACCACCCGGCAAAATGGTGGCCCAAAACGCTGAACATAAGCATCCTGCATCAGCACGATGCGCGATCAAACCCCATGGATCCCGACTACAACCACCGCGAAGCGGTGAAGGCTCTGGATTTTCAAGGCGTCTGGGACGACGTCGACAAACTGCTGACCGACAGCCAAAGCTGGTGGCCCGCCGACTGGGGGCACTATGGCGGGTTGTTCATCAGACTGTCATGGCACGTCGCCGGATCATATCGTCTGGGCGATGGGCGCGGCGGTGCCGGCACCGGCAACCTGCGGTTTGAACCTCTGAACTCCTGGCCCGACAACGCCAGCCTTGATAAGGCGCGGCGCATCCTGTGGCCGGTAAAAAAGAAATACGGAAACGCGCTGTCATGGGCCGACCTTCTGGTGCTGGCCGGGACTGTCGCCTATGCGAATATGGGTCTGAAAGTCTATGGTTTCGCCTTTGGGCGTGAAGACATCTGGGCCCCTGAGCTTGATATCAACTGGGGCACAGACAGCGAAATGTTGGCCCCCACGGACGAACGGATTGCCGATCTGGAAGATGCGGACTCGCTCTATGACCCGCTAGGCGCATCTCATATGGGTCTGATCTACGTAAACCCCGAAGGCGTGAACGGTGTGCCGGATCCGGCCAAGACAGGTAAGTTCGTGCGCATGACCTTCGCACGTATGGCGATGAACGACGAGGAAACCGCCGCCCTGACCGTGGGTGGTCACACCGTCGGCAAGGCCCATGGCGGTCTGGCCGCAGACCAGGTCGGACCTGCCCCCGCAGGCTGCGATCTTGAGGCGGGCGGTTTTGGTTGGGCTGATCCCGGCTTTGACGGAAACGCCAACACGGCGCACACCTCTGGCCTTGAAGGCGCATGGACGACCAACCCCACCAAGTGGGACAACGGCTACCTTGATATGCTGTTCGGCTATGAATGGGAGGTCAAGAAATCCCGCGCCGGCGCCAACCAGTGGGAGCCGATCAACATCGCCGAAGACCACAAGGTGCCCGACGCGACCGACCCTTCGATCAAACACAACCCGATCATGACCGACGCCGATATGGCGATGAAGGTCGATCCGATCTATCGCGAGATTTGCGAACGCTTCCACAAAGACCCCGCCTATCTGGCCGAGACCTTTGCCAAGGCGTGGTTCAAACTGACCCACCGCGATCTGGGCCCAAAAGCCAACTATATTGGCCCATTTGTGCCGGAAGAGGATCTGATCTGGCAAGATCCAGTGCCCGCCGGGTCAACCAGCTACGACGTCGATGCGGTGAAGGCGAAAATCGCAAAAAGCGGTCTGAGTGCCGCCGAGATGATTGCCACTGCATGGGATAGCGCTCGCACTTATCGCGGGTCTGACATGCGCGGCGGGGCCAATGGTGCCCGTATCCGGCTTGCACCGCAGAAGGACTGGCCGGGCAATGAACCGAAGCGACTGGCCAAGGTGCTGGGCATCCTCGAACCCATCGCGGCCGAAACCGGTGCGTCCATCGCCGATGTGATCGTTCTGGCAGGCAATGTCGGGGTCGAACAGGCCATCAAGGCCGTCGGGTCAAACGTCACCGTGCCGTTCACACCGGGACGTGGTGACGCCTCTGACGCGCAGACGGATGCCGACAGCTTCTCGGTGCTGGAACCCGTCGCCGATGGGTTCCGCAACTGGCAACGGCCAGACCTGTCCGTCAATGCGGAAGAGCTGTTGCTGGACCGCGCGCAGCTTCTGGGCGTGACCGGTCCCGAAATGACCGCGCTTGTCGGCGGACTTCGGGTGCTGGGCACCAATCACGGTGGCTCAAAACACGGGGTCTTCACCCAGCGTGAAGGTCAGTTGACCACCGATTTTTTCCAGGTGCTCACCGACATGAGCTGCAAATGGGTGCCGGAAGACGCTGATGGCACCTATGAGCTGCAAGATCGCAAGACAGGCGAGGTCAAATATACCGCGACCCGCGCCGATCTTGTGTTTGGATCAAACTCGATCCTGCGCGCCTATGCCGAAGTTTACGCCCAGGACGACAACGAAGCGAAATTCGTGCGCGACTTCGTGGCCGCCTGGACCAAGGTCATGAACGCAGATCGCTTCGATCTGCTGGCCTGACAAACACCGGGACGGGCGGGGGCAACCCTGCCCACCCGATTATTGCAGGCGCTTACCTGCTCCCGCGACCCCTGCCCGCCCAGGCCCGCATATCCGCCACGGCTTTTGCCGTCGCCAACAGCACCAGCAGGCAAAGCACGGATTTCGAGATCGTCTCCATCGTCCCTTCGATCAGCATCGCATGCACCACGCTGCCGATAACGACCACACCCACCAGCATCGTATGCCCCAGACGCCAGACCCGCAGCCTCAGATGCCGACGCACCAGCGCCAGACCGGATGCGCCAAACATGGCCCACATCGCAATGACACCCCAAGCAGAGAACGGTGTAGGTGAAGAGAAAAGAAGCGCGTCGACCACATCTGGTGGGCTTGTTATCCACAAGCCAATGACATGGATCACCACCGCAAGCACCAATGCCCCACCGGTCACGCGATGAATGCGACGACCATCATAAAGGCGCAGACCGGGAACAAGCCCAGCCGCCAGCAATGGCTGGATCAGCAACAGCGCCATCGCAACGATCCCGGCAAACCCGGCCACGATATAGATCGGTTCGCGCCACGCCAGCAGTGGGCTGCGCGCAGCAAGTGTCAGCGGTATCGCAATTGCGCCTGCGACACCCAATACGGCAAGGGTGGTTCTGAAGCCGCGCATCACCCGCCGTGCATCCCGTTAGGCCGGTTGCAGGACAAAATGCGCACTTAGGCTTGTCTCTTTCGAGCTGGACATGACCGGGCGCAGAAAGACTGTCTCGAACGCGTCGTCATCATATGCCAGATGACCATGCGGTTGCCCGAAGGCGGGCACGATCTGCGGCATTTCAAGACGGAACGCACCATTTGCGTCCGTCAATGTGGCGCCGTGGCTATGTGGGTCACGTTCGTGACCTTCGGTGGTGTGCGCCCAGACCTGTATGCGCTGCCCGGCCAGCGGAGCCCCGTCGCCCGCGCGGCGCACCGTGCCCGTCATCAAGAAACCGCCATTGCCTATCCGATCCACAATCGGCGCACCGGGAAGATAGTTATTTGACCCGCCCCGCATCGACCGGGTCGGCGCAAGGCTTTGCGCGCTGGCGGGAAGCAAAAGACCAGCACTCCCGGTCACAGCGGCTGCGATCGCGGTGGAAAGAAGCGTGCGGCGTTTGATCAGGGTTTGGGACATACGAAGCCCTTCCGTCAGACAGATATGGCGCGTTTTTCAGCGCCAACAATACTACAAAAGCCCGACGTGCAAAACGGGCCACACAGCATCGTGAAGCCACCTGATCGCCTGCTGTTACTCTGTCTCCTCTGGCACCAATTCGGCCCAGAACTGGAAAATCGCCTCGGCGTTCAGGGCGGACATCCAGCCATGGTTCTCGAAATCCAACCGCTCGCTGTTCGTGGTCAGCTGGCTCATGAACAGCCGCTTGTCGGCGTCGCGTTGGGTCGGGCTACGGGCCTGCACCAGTTCTTGCACTCGCTTCAACTTCGCGGCACGGGCTTTGATGGCCGGGTCCCCTGCCCTTTCGGATCTGGGCGCGTCGGGCGCGACATAATCTTCGCTGATCGCCCGGCTCAGATATTTCGCGGGGCTGCGTACTTCGGGCTGGCCGGTGACATAGTCGATTTTGCCTGCCACATACGCTTCACCATGCTCGGAAATCCACTGCCGCGCCAGCCGGTCACTGACCCCTAACTCCATCAGCCGCGCATAGGTCCGCGTCGTCCGCGCGCCCTCACCGTCATCAATATTCATAATCGCCAGTTGCGGATTGCGGCGGATCAGGAACCGAATGTCCGACACGCTGCGTCCCATCTTCCGCGTCTCGGGCGTGACAATAATATCAGACACCTTGTTCACCTCGGCCACTGCCGGTTTGATCACCTTCGCGTTCAGATGCTTGTAACTTTGGTAATACTCCGAGCCCTCCACCCCCATCAGGCGGCGAAAAATATCCAGCGACCACCAGCCGGTCGACCCGGTCTTCAAGAAGCGAAAACAATTTTCATAGAGCGCCAGCGCGTGCCCACCGGTAAACTGCCGTTGGATGTTCAGATTAATCAGGGCAAAGACTTTCGGGTCATGCAGCTTTTCCGCCAAGGCCGGGGAATAGGCATACTCGCACACGCCCCCCTTCAACTTGGCATAGGACAACAGCGCCGAAACCCCCCATTCCTGCCGCCCCGCCTCGTCCAGCATGTCCCATTCAGCCACCGTTTCCGCCAACCCGCGCAACGCGGATTTCAGCGTCTCGATATCGTTCGAGTTATAGCCAATCATCAGGCACAGCGCCTGCGCGTCGATCCGGTGGCTGGTCTGGCTGGTCAGCGTGTCATAGGCGTTCAACAGCAGCACATTTGACAATTTCCGCTGTAATAGAGACAGTTTTCCAGAGACATGGATCGCCGCCACGTTCTTCTTGACGCTCTCGCGTTTCAGCGCCCCGGTCAGCCGCGCCTTATCTGAACTGTCCATCTGCTCGTCCCTTTTTGGGTTTTGCCTCTTATGCCACAAACGGCACCTTCACTCAACGCGAACATGGGTGCCTGAATGCAGGATTGCCAATCCCGCAAACAGGTCCCTATGATGCGAAAGGAACCAATTTACAGGATCACGTACGGCACCTTATGACAGTAAACTGCGGAATAAAGCCCTATTCAGACCCAAACCGAGTCCGGGGACCGGTCTTCCTGTTTGCAGGAGTCCTTACACCCGCGAATCGGCACCCGATGTCCTGTATTTGGGCACCATTAGCCCCGTATTCAGGCACCCAAACCAATCTACCGCCCTGTTCATAAAGGGATTTTTAACGTCAAAGATTCTAAAACTCATAAAGAATCTACAAGTATGTTGGCGTCTTTCTACATAAGTTTCGCAGCGAAACCTCAAACAAGTTCCCATCCCAACCTTGATGTGCGATATTTGCGGCAACAACGTACAAAACCGCGTATATAGCAGAGAGCAGATGGCACAGCCCCCCAAGACCCCTCCCCCGCCCTATTTCAACATCAATCCCGAAGCGGCGTCGCAAAAGTTAACCGACCCTATCAGCACCGCTCGATTCGCCAAAGCGGCAGCCTTCGCCTCGAAGGGCCGCGACGACCTCGCCAAGCGGGGCTATGCCCCGGATGGACGCAAACGCCTGCGCCGGTTTTCAACGTGGGAAATCTGCAAATACCTGATCCCCGTTGCCCCTGCCCATTTCCGGCGGGTGCTGAAGCAAAACCCTGACCTGCCGCAGGGCGAAGGTGATGGCGGTGCCAAATGGTTCAGTCTTGAAGATGTGTTGACGCTTCGGAACTTTTTCGCCGCCGAAGGGGTCTCGACCCGTGAATACCGCCCCTGGCGCCCAGATGGGATCGACGCCAAGGTGATCGCGGTGGCGAACTTCAAGGGCGGGGTCGGCAAGACCTCGACCGCCGCGCATCTGGCGATGTCAGCGGCCCTTGATGGTTACCGCGTGCTGGTGGTCGATCTGGACAGCCAAGGCTCCATGACGTCGATCATGGGTGGTCAGGTCGAGGATGAATGGCAAACCGCTTTTCCCCTGATGGCCAAGCACTATGCCCAACATGTCGAGGCCGAGAACAAGGTCCGCACCGCCGCCGGTCAGCCCCCCCTGCCCCTTGATGAAACCCTGACCGAGGCATTGGGTTTCGCTGCGAAACGTGTGATCCAGAAAACCCATTGGCCCAATATCGACCTGATCGGCGCGCAGTTGAACTTGTATTGGGCCGAGTTCCAGGTGCCGGTCTGGCGGATGCAGATGCGGTCCTGGCCGCTGTGGGACGCCCTGTCGGGTTTTCTAGAAACCGAAGGGCTGCTTCAGGACTATGACCTCGTGATCCTCGACACCCCCCCTGCCCTTGGCTATCTGACGATCAACGCGCTGTCCGCCGCCGACATCCTGCTGATCCCGCTGGGCGCGTCCTTCCTTGAATTCGACTCCACTGGTCGGTTCTTCGACATGCTCTATTCCACCTTCGCGTCGATCGAGGATGGCGAAAACTCGATGCGACGCGCGCATGATCTGCCGGAAATCCGCTTTGAATGGGACGCCGTGCGCGCGCTGATCACCCGATTTGATGCGGGACAGCAAACCGATTTGGCCAATGTGATTCAGGCCTATTTCGGGGACTTCATGACCACCTATCGTCAGGAAATGACCGCGATGGTCGGGCAGGCCGGCGAGCAAGTGAACGGCATCTATGAAGCCGATTATCGCGAGTTCAATCGCGACACCTATGTTCGTGGGCGCGAGACATTCGATCGCACATGGGCCGAGGTGAAAGAGATCATTCTGGGCTGCTGGTGGCGTGACCTTCAGATGGCCAAAAAGGGAGATAAGTGATGGCAAAACGTCGTAAACTAGAAGCCCCCAGCGCCGAGGATCTGGACCGCATCGAAGAGGAGTTTCGCAGCGAAACCTCCCGCCGGTTGCCGATGGCGCCAATCGCACAAGTTGCCGCCGAAGCGGCCCAACAGTCGCAGGTGCTGGACGCTGAAACCCGCAGCCTGACGGCGCGCGATAAGGCCGACGCCGAGGCCCATCGCGCCGCACAGGACAAAGGTCTGGTCATGGTCGAAGTGCCGCTGAACCAGATCGACAGCACTGATATGGTGCGCGATCGGATCACGGTGGACGAAGCAGAGATGGACGAACTGCGCGCGTCAATTCGTCAAAACGGGCTGCGCTTGCCGGTCGAGCTCTATCAACTGATCGAACCAAACGGTGATCAGAAATATGGCATCATTTCCGGCTATCGCCGTGTGCTTGCCATGCGCAGCTTGTTGTCCGCAACCGGCGAGCCGCGATTTGAGACCATCAAGGCGCTGATCAAGCTGCCGGAAACGCTGCCGGCTGCCTTCGTTGCAATGGTCGAAGAGAACGAAGTACGCGCAGACCTCAGCCATTTTGAACGGGGTCGCATTGCCGCCATTTCGGCCCAGAGCGGTGTTTTCGACAGTGTCGAAGACGCGGTGGACAAGTTGTTTGCCTCAGCCTCAAAAGCCAAAAGATCCAAGGTGAGGTCCTTCGCTATGGTGTTCGAGGCCTTGGGCGACATGTTGGCCTTTCCCGAGGCCCTGACCGAACGGCAAGGTTTGCGTCTTGCCGGTGCCTTGCGCGCTGGTGCTGAAACCGAGATCAGAAATCTTCTGGCCGAAGGGCAGGGTTTGGACGCTGATGCGGAATGGGCTCTTTTGGAAAGCGTGATCGAACAATACGAGGGCAAGCCCCGTGATGCCAGCCGTGGTGGTCGTCCCAAAGCGCCGCCAGCGCGTCCAGCAAGCGGGCCGGATGTCACAACCTCGACCGGCTTCGTGCTGCGCCGCGAACATGACGACCGTGGCTATATGATACGTTTTGACGGCCGCAAGATCGACGCTGAGATGATCGACGCGATCATCCTTGAGGTCGAGCGATGGTTGGAAAAGCCATAGATTTCAGGCGGTGGTTTCGCTGCGAAACCTGAGTTGGGGTAGGGGCTACAGACCCGCGGCTTTGGTCAGATTGACCCGGAACCGGTCCCGTCGGCGCTGATATCGCCGGGTCATTTCGGCCGAGGAATGGCCCAACTGCTTTTGCACATAGCGTTCGTCAACCTCTGCCGAACTGGCCAGACCAGCACGCAGGGAGTGGCCGGAAAACAGGGCCAGTCGCTCTTTCTCGGGCAGTTCCGCCCGGATACCCGCATCAAGCACGCAGCGCTTGATCAGGCGGGCGACGTGCTTGTCATTCAACCGTGCCTCCAAGGCCCGTTTCCCATCCCGCGACGTGCGGGTGAAGATTGGGCCGAAGTCGATTTTTGCATACCGCAGCCATTGCTCCAACGCGTGCACGGGGCAAGTCTGGTCACTGGACCCGCGACCAATTTCGACCTCTCGCCAGCCGGTTTTGGCGTTCAGGGTCAACAGGACACCGTCGCTAAAAACTTCGATCCAGCCCCCCGAGTCAGGCGTATCATCCTTGTGGACATCAAGACTTACGATCTCGGACCGCCGCAGTCCGCCTGCGTAACCTAAAAGTAAGATTGTTCTGTCACGAAGGCCACGCAGGTCGAAGGGCAGGGTAGCCAACATCGCCAAGATATCCTCGGCCAAAATCGCTTCTTTCTGCTCCGGTGGTCGCGCGTGTTTGCGTCGGATTCCGGCCAATACAGATGCAATGTGGCGGTTCTTGCGATCCAACCTGAAGCCGCGTAGTGCATAGTTCCAGGTAAGGCCAGACAGTCGCCGTTCAATGGTTGAAACCGACAGGGGTTGGTTTTGATCTGAGGGAGCGGCCAGATCAGCAATGTAGAGACCAATAAGCTGCGGTTCAGGGCAGGGGGCAGACAGTGGGTCTGACCCACGTTGGCGGCACCAACGCGCGAAATGAGCCCAGTCTTTTGCATAGGCTGTCCGCGTGTTTTCGGACGCGGCCGCTTGCGCATAATCGCGCGCCGTATCGACCAACCGGTCTAACGCACCAGACCCCGCAATGTGTGAGGGGAGGGCAATTGCCTCGTTTTGATCGCTCTTTATGGCGCTATTCTCTACCTGATCTGCCGGAGAATCGGTTCTTTTTGTCATTTTCACGGGGCCTGTAATATATGTCCGATAACATAACCTTATTGGACATAATGGCGGGAGGCAAGGAGCGGCGGTTAATGCGGTAATTTGTGAACGAAAGCGCCGTGTAAAGATTGATCCTGTAACACGATCTGTCAGACCGCAACGCACGTGAACAACCAGAGTAGTCTAGCCAACTTTTCGCATAGGGTCACGTTGGGACATTCTGAAACCCTTGAAGATGTGATGTTTTTGTCGAGTATGACTTTTGCACTGCGTGATATGGTCCCGCGCTAAAAGACCCAACCAGTCCCGATGAACCTGCATTCCAGCACGCGCACGCACCGATGCACAGTGAGCTATACTGATCTACAAGCTTGATTGCTTTTTGCCAAATGGTAGCGTCTAGCGAGATTGAGTTTCGTCGGAGAATTAAATGTGGACGTCGTTTAGATTGGCGTGTCTTGCGCTGGCTTTGGCAGGCCCGGCCAGGGCTGAATTCGACGGTTCTGGCGTCTCGGGGGGATGGCTTCGAGAAATCGCACTAGGCCGTTTTGAGATCGCGCGAGGCGCGATTTTGAACGAGGCAGACGTGATTGCGCGGCAGACGAAAAAACTGACAGTTCTGGCAATGGTGTATCACGCTGTCTATGAGAAGCAATGTGCCGTGCCCGAACCGGCCCAAGTCTTCTCTGTTCGGGTTGACTGGGTCAAACGGATCGCGCCTGGGATTGAAGAAACTGAGGAGGGTACCTCGCGCGAAATTCGCGTGAGACTGCCCTATGCTGATGTGTTCGGGGAGGGCATGTCGCTCGCCTACAATCCGGTTCAGATGGCCTTTGTCTTCGGGCCGGACTACTTGCAGATGGTTGCCGGTCTGACCAGCGCGAGTGTCGAAGCGATCCGGCTTAATGAATGCGGCTCGGCGGAGCTTGAGGTTTTTGAGCGCAACCTCGCAGCGATCGTGCGTGGTGAGCCTTCGCTGCAGCGACAGGGCGTCGTGCCGACACATCTGGAAGCGCGCTGCGGTGCCACGGGAGTCGCGGGGCTGGATGGCCGCATGTCAGTCCCGGTAGATGCCGCCTGCGATTGCCTGTCTGACCTCTTCTGGAAAGGTCTGCCAGAAGATTGGCTGGCGCGTATCGAGGACGGTTTTTCCCGTGAAACTGTATTGCTATCGGCAGCACTGAGTCCCGAGCTTTGGGAAGGAGCACGTTCATGCCTTCGTTGATGAGAGTTTTTGCTGCTGTTTTTTGGCTTTGCCTGCCGCTTCCGCTTGGCGCGGCGGAGTTCGGAACGCTGCCTGAGGCGATGCCTGGCAAGGCCCGGAAGTCCGCGACGCAGGCAGTGTGGGAGCGGATGGAAGGTTTCGATGCAGTGCGCCGCGGGGATGAGCTGATCCTGAGAGATTTCTTTCCGATACAACTTGAGGATGGCAGCTACGTAATCCATGGGTTGGGAGTCCGAGTGAAGGAAGCTGCCGTCAATGTGCGCGGGCGGAAAAACGCGATGCTGAAAATCTTGGACATTCAAGAGTTCGGACCCGTCTGGGACCTGATCGGATCCCACGGAATTGAGATTGGCGGCTTTATCGGCGGCGGTATCTCCGCTCTTGATCAATCCTTGCGAACGACGCTTGGGGGCAAGCCAAACCGGCTGCAGAACGGTTACAGCATCCGTATCAATCGGGCGAAACCGTTCGAAGATGCCAGTGGCAATCGTGACTATCGGTTGATGGGAATCGGGCTGAGTTTCCGACCGGGGATTGGCCACCGGGGACGTTGGATAGTCGCCGAGGCTGATGCGGCGCAGGAAGATCCGGAGGCGGTGTTCGCAGGGGCCCTGAAGGCATTTCGGACACGATTGCAATCCGAGGCGTGCGCCATCGACGCCAAGGAGATGTACGAGACAGAGTTGACGCTGGAGGGCCTGAACAAGGCCGCAGGGCGCGAGGGCCTGCCGTTTAACTTGCGCAGCGAATGGGAGGCTGCCTGTGCCATCGAGCGGGAAGGCCCCGTCGCACAACCGGAACTGGAGCGGTTGGCGATGCTGCGGCACGGCACCTGCGCGGATGTTAAGGGTGGCGCGGGCGAAACTGTGCAACAGCAGGCGAAGGCGCTTTCGATGCAGGTACCGCCTTCGCGCTATATGGGATTTGCCCGGATTGGTGTCTTCGATATACTGAATCCCGAGCGCATCGGCCTATCCAAGGCAGAAGGGGCGCAACGGAAGGCGTGCCTTTTGCAGTACCTAGAGGACGAATTGTTCGCGGGGTGACATCCGCTCAACGCACTCGCAAACCGCATGCGAAAGCGGCGAAATCTCGTGAGCGAAGTGTGCGGTTCACATATTCCCACCGGCTGTAAGAACTATCGCCTTATCAAAGACCATCGCACTGCGTCCGAGCGGCCAATCCGTCGAAGGCCGCGGAAGATCCGGATAGATCGAAGCGCGACATAATTTTTCCGCCAAGCAAGACTTCGACGCTTGATCCGGAACGCAATGCCGAGGTGATCGCCCGCATCTGACTGACCGGCCAAGGTTCGCCACCCAGCATGAAATCCTGATAACATCCATGAATGCCGCAGGTCGCTGGCATCTGTAAGGGCTGACCGCCATCGACCTGGAAATAGACGACCGCGCCGTCGTCAACGAATTTCAGATCATCCGGGCGCGTATCCGGGGTGAGAGAGATGTCAATGATGCCTCCGTTGCCACATCCGATATCCAACCGATGACCTTGAGCGTTGACCACAAATGCGCTGCCGTTGTCATCGCTCGCTTCCGGCGACCTCAGCGCCCATTCGGCGAAAGCCTCGGTCGCAGGGAAGCAGGAAATTAGGAACACGATCAAAATTCTGGTCATTGCAAACTCCTCATGTGGTCGGGTTTTCATTCAGGCACTACTTGTTCAGCGGCAATCTCGGCCTTCGTATTCTCAGGTAACGACGACACGATAGCCTGATAAAGTTCGACACCGCGCGGCATATCGCTGCCGCGATAACCAAGCATGCCAGGTGATCCTCCGATCAGTTCTCCTCCGAGTGAGAACACGCCATGGATTCCGGCTAACTTGTCCAAGGGGTCCAGCGGAGCATCGGTGCCATCGAAGTTCAGGCGACGCGGCAAGGCATCAAGTGATGACAGCAACAAAACCCCGTCTCCGGATGGGGCCACGATCCCGGTTGACTGACCCATGATCGAGGCTGGGATTCTTGCCAACTCACTTCCTGTCACTCGCTCAAAGACAATAAGGTCAAAATTGCCGTTCGGCATCGCAAAAACGCGATCCTCGTCATCCGTGGCGATGCGCCCCCAATGTGCGCCAAGACCAGAAGGTTCAGATGGAAACTGGAGAACCAATTCGGCCCCGTCCCGCCCGATCCTCCAAAATTCTACCGGCGGTGGGTTGCCCTGAGCGACATCAGCAGCGATGAAATGCATCATTCCGTCCCGTCCGCCATCAATGGGGCTGAGAAGCGTGAAGTCGCCGAACTTTGCGCTCGCCACGCGCTGCCAATCGGTCGTATCCCAGAGATGCGCAACGGTCGGCGAAGCCCCGAGCGTCAGAAGCAGCGAGCCATCGCGCGAAAAGGCGACACCGCCGGAGTTGGGGAGTGTGCCAGGGTCGTGCCCCGGCAAACGTGCGATCTCCGCGCCCGATACGGCATCGAACACGACCGCCACACCCTCCGCAGGGGCTATCTGAACAAGGAAGCGCCCGTCGGGCGAGAAGGCAGGTGCCTGCACCCCCCATGCTCCGTCCGTCAGCGCCTCAATGGGTAGGAGTTCGGCCACCTTCTCGCCGCTTCGCGGGTCCCAAAGTGCCAAACCGCTCCGCGATTGGTCACCGTCGGGAGAGGGAAACAAACCTACGCTCGCAAGACGGGTGCCAGTACCATCGAACTCGAAAACGGATATGACGGGCAGATCAAGTCGAATGGAACGCGACACCGCTGCACGAACGAGCGCGTCGTAGGCATTGCCGAACCGCGCAATGTCGTCATCTTCCGGTTCTGCCGGCAAACCCTTGAGCGCGGCAATAATCGCCGCAGCACGGTCCCCCATTCCCAACGCCTCGCGTGATTCAGCGGCAAAGTCCCGAGACTGGTAATCTGCAATTTCTTCCGCTGAGATACTCGTTCCGGCTATGATAAATAGGACTGTAAGAAAAGCACGCATCTAAGATCTCCTGAATAAATAGTACTATCAGGCAATAGAATTTCTACGTCCGTCAACGCCAATTGTCGCGAAGTCCCGATGTTTGCCTTTCAGCATGCTGCCTATATGTGTCTTTCAAATCGACCTTTGCTGAGTCTGCTGTCGATGTCCGCTAGCTCTTTATCCTAGCCGTGGCGCACGATCACCAGGGACCGCGAGATTGTTGAATTCGTAGATGTAGAGGTCTAGCGTGATATTTGGGCCAAACATCCTTGTTCGCAGCAGTTGCTGCAGACCTCTGCCCGAGGGCACCATTCACTAGGGGGACGACATGCTAAACCTAAAGACAACGTTTATTGCTGGACTTCTGGCAAGCGCCTTTGCGCTTTCGCCGGTGGCAGCCGCAACGCCAGATAACATGCTTGTGGTGGCCCAAAACATCGACGACATTGTTACGATTGATCCAGCCTCGGCTTACGAATTCAGCTCGGGCGAATATGTTGCCAACACCTATGACACACTGGTGCGCTACGATGCGACCGACACGACTGTTTTGGCCCCTGCGTTAGCCACCGAATGGACAGTCGACGCCGCCAACAAGACAGTCACATTCACCTTGCGCGACGGGGTTAAATTCCACTCTGGCAATCCGTTGCGAGCCGAGGATGTGGTCGGATCATGGACCCGCGTCGTCGCCCTTGATAAGGCGCCATCCTTCATCTTGACACAATTGGGTTGGACCGCTGACAACATCGCCGATATGGTCACGGCAGAAGGCAATACAGTTACCGTGCGTTACGAGGGCGATTTTGCGCCATCTTTCGTTCTGAACGTACTCGCCGCACGCCCGGCATCAGTCGTGGACATGCTCACCGTCATGGCCAACGAGGTCGACGGCGACATGGGCCATGCGTGGTTGAACAAGAACTCTGCGGGCACCGGGCCGTTCAGTTTGGGCACCTATCGTCCTGCCGATATCCTCTCGCTTGATGCCAACCCCGATTATTATCAGGGCCGCCCGCTGATGGACCGCATCGTCATTCAACACAACCCCGAAGGTGCAACCCAACGATTGCAGCTCGAAGCGGGCGATATCGACATGGCCAAGGACCTTGATCCCGGTCAGATCGCAGGCCTTGAAGGGGTTGAGGGCGTGCGTGTGGAGACCTACCCGCAAGCTGCCGTGCATTGGGTATCGTTCAATCAGAAAACCGACAGTCTGACCGATCCCGCCGTATGGGAAGCCGCACGGTATCTGGTGGATTATCAGGGCATGGCCAATGGCATGCTCAAGGGTCAGATGAAGGTGCATCAGGCATTTTGGCCGGATGGTTTTCCGGGCGCGTTGACCGACACACCGTTTAGTTACGACCCCGAAAAAGCCAAACAGATCCTGAAGGACGCCGGGGTGGAGACACCCATCAACGTCACGATGGATGTCATATCTGCTCCCACTTTCGTGGAAATGGCACAGGCGTTGCAGGCCTCTTTTGCCGAGGGCGGGATTAACCTCGAAATCATCGCAGGCACAGGCGCGCAGGTCATCACCAAGTACCGCGCGCGAACCCATGAGGCGATGTTGCTGTATTGGGGGCCTGACTTCATGGACCCGCATTCCAACGCCAAGGCATTTGCGTACAACAAGGATAACTCCGATGACAAATACGCCTCGACTACGACGTGGCGCAACGCATGGATGCCACCGGCCGAGATGAACGCCAAAACCATGGCAGCCCTGGGCGAGCAGGATGCGGACAAGCGGCTTGGCATGTATCTGGAGCTTCAGAAAGAAACCCAGGCCGAAGCGCCGTACGTCATCATGTTCCAGGCGATCAAGCAGGTCGCGATGCGGGACAACATCAAAGGGTACGTCAACGGTGCCACCTCTGACTACGTCTTCTACCGTCTGGTCGAAAAGGAATGACCCATCAACCGTCCCCCGAGGCGATCTATCGTGCCTTGCACACGCAAACCGGGGGGCGGTTGTTCACCGTGACGGTGCTGGACCGCGCCGCTGGTCTTGCGCGGCGGGTTTATACTTCTGACGCCGACGCATTTCCTGTGTCCGGGACCAAATCGATGTCGCAAGGGGCTTGGACAGAACAGGTCGTAGAACGCGGTGAGGTTTTCGTCGCGAACACCGTTGCGGAGTTCGCGATCTATTTCCCGGACCATGCCTTGATTGAAAGCCTTGGATGTGGCGCTGCGTTAAATGTGCCGATTGGCTTGGACGAGGTCATAGGGACCGTCAACATTCTCGACAAAGAGCACTACTTCTCGCCACAGAATGTGGATCGCTGCCTCGTTGCCATCAAGCAGCATCGTGACGATTTGATTTGGGCGATGGAGCAATGCGCACTCTGAGGGATTAGAACCTGTTGCACTCGGCGCAGGCATGCTTGGCACGGTTGCAGGAAGAACCTTCGACGCCATCAGCATTGCGATACAGAAAATCTCGTTTGTGGTGTCTGACGTTAAGCGCCAAGAGCCAAGCTATTGGATTCAAATGTGACGGCCTTTCCATGTCGACCTGTATTCATTGTGTGTTCAAGGTGCTTTCGATTGCCGGCAATGTAAGCTCCGCGATATCATTGTGTTAGCTTACTCTGGCTGGTGACCTGGGTTTCATTGTTCTTGATTGAAAGTCGTAATCTCTCAAAGAAGAGCATTCCAGTCGGTGAGACCAGAGACATCTAACAGTGCAATTTCTTCGCCGCTCGACAATTCGACGACCGTGTCCAAATTGGTATCGCCTCCGACGTCAAGCTCGGACAATCCGGTGATTGTCACGCCGCCCTCAAGGACCAGAAGATCCTCTCCGACCGTGAAATCTTCGATGATGTCATTGCCGTCGCCGAAGCTGAAGATGAATTGGTCAGCGCCGGCTCCACCGATCATGACGTCAACTCCCGCACCCCCGGTGATGGTGTCGTTATCCGCACCGCCATCAAGATTGTCGTCGCCAACCCCACCCAGAATCGTATCGTTCCCCAACCCGCCTTGAATCGTATCGCTGCCATCTTGTCCGTCGATAAGGTCATCGCCAGCCTCACCAAGAAAGAAGTTATCCGCGCTGCTGCCGGTGATGGAGTCGTCAGTGCCGGTGCCGCGAATTTCCTCGATGTCCTTGATCAGGTCTTTATTCTCGAAACCATCGGTCACGATGGCAAAACCGTTTCCATCGACCTCGGACATATCGACCGAGATGCCCTCGAACCCACCGTAATTCGCATCGTCATGATAACCCAACATCTGTTGCCCTATCGTTCCGTCGACGATGTCATCCCCCGCAAATGTGCGAATGAACTGAAAACCAATACCGCCGGTTACGTTGTCGTTGAACTCGGTGCCGCGAAGAGCCTCGATCCCGGAAAAAGTGTCGGTATCCTCAAACGGGTCCTTCACAGTTCCTGACCCTTCAATGGTCGGGCTAAATGTTGCCACGATCCCGAATGTTCCGCCCTCTCCGGCGGACAGTTGATACATCAGATTGTCCCAACCAGCACCGCCGTGAATCTCATCATCACCGCCATGAGGGTCGAATGCGTCGTCATCGTCGGAACCTATCAGGATGTCCGCGAAGTTCGTGGCGTTGATCCGTTCGATATTGACCAAAGTATCCGTGTCGCCGAACGTGTCCGTCGCGGTTTGGGTGCCAAGGTTGACGGTGACGCCCTGAGAACCTCCTTCAGAGGTTTCTTCCATGTAATCTACAGCGTCCCAACCAAATTCATGGTCAACCACTCCATCGCCGCCATCAATCAAGTCATTTCCAGCGCCGCCTGTGATCCAGTCTTCCTCTCCGCGTCCAAAAATCTGGTCGTCACCTGCGCCAGCATAAATGTTGTCTCGTCCCTGTGTCCCGAAGATGGTTTCAGAATTTGGGGTGCCGAATATATAGTTGCTGTCCACCAAAGACCACAAAGCCAACGTCGTGTTGGAAAACACGAGGTCTTCGATATTGGTGATTATGTCGACACCGTCGCCATTTCCCCCGACATCCGTAACCGTGTAGGTGCCGTCGCCGTTGCTTATGACGTCATAGTCGTCGTTGGTCCCGCTCAGGACGATCTGGTTGAACCCTTCGCCACCATCGATCGTGTCATTCCCGGCGCCGCCTTCGATCGTATCGTCATCCGCGCCACCATCAATGGTGTCGTTTCCTGCACCTCCGATCAAAAGGTCATCTCCCGCAAGGCCCAGAAGCGTATCGTTCCCCATGTCCGATCCATCCCCGCCACGCAAAACATTATCGTCGTCGTTGCCGGTGATATGATCGCTGCCTTGGCCACCCGTGGCGTTTTCAATGCTGATCAGGATATCAACTTCGACTTCGTCCTGTCCCGTTGGGGAAACATCGCCAGTTGCAATGCCCACCGGGGTGGTCGCTGCATAACCATGCGAAGTCAGATAATCCCCAATCGTGCCATTTTTTATCGTCATCGTGCTCGACCGATCTTCGGCACGGAGATCGATGGTTACTCCATTTTCGACAGAAGGGTAGGCCACGGTATCGTTACCTAAACCGCCATCGATGATATCATCGCCCAAACCGGCCCCGGCAATAATCGTGTCGTTTCCGGCACCGGTGCGCACGATATCGTCCCCATCGCCTATCGTGACGGTATCGTCACCGGACCCCGTGGTGATATCATCGTCCCCGCTGCCTGTGGTCACGACGTTATTGCCGTCGCCTGCATCAATCACATTGGCACCATTTCCGGTCGTGATTGTATCATCACCCGAGCCGGTGCGGATATTGGTGTCAGTATCATCCGGTATTGTGACCGTTTCATCTTCTGTCGAGTCTGACAGGTCAATCTCGGTCACGTCCGGCGGGGCGGTGGGGTCGATTTCCTGTCCGTCGACAAAGACTGTCAAACTTTCAAAGCCCCGGACTGTCAGGCCGAGAGACGCAAAGGTGAAAGAGCGGGAAGCCGCAGTGTCTGAAAGCCAGCTTATAAAGTTGGCCACATCTTCTTGCACCGAGCTGTCTGCCCACTCATCCGCGGTAAACTCAAGCCTTAACGTGTCGTGCCCCTTGCCGCCATAGTATACGTCATCATGACTTGTGTTCCGGGTGTTGTCCGCTGCAACAAATACAGCGGTGTCATCTCCGCGTCCGCCGCTTAGGACGTCGGCACCTGCGCCGCCTATCAAAAAGTCATCACCACGCTGGCCGTAAATGTAGTCACGGCCAGCGCCACCGCTGATCCAATCACTACCGCGCCCACCGAAAACAAAGTCGTTCCCTGCACGGGCGTGAACTTCGTCATCGCCCCCGAATGTAAATATCCAATCAGATCGGTCAGTGGCCCTTACGACGTCATTCCTTGAGCTCTTGAATATAAGTGCCATTGCAGCCTCCATGATGAAAAGCGGACGAAAAGACTCACGAAGTTAGAAGAATACTTCCAATCTGGCATGATCCATTTGGACTAAGCGCTTTTGGTATCTCCAACCATTTCATCGCTGTTTTACAAGTTGCGCATTCATCAGCGCACAGATTGCTGGCTCGTCAGATCCCGGATGCTTGGCAAGCTGGTTCGCCTTAAAGCAGAAAATGTGCTAGTATTGGCGCTGACACATCAATCTTTGGTGGAGTTACTGCTTTCGACTGGGACTTAGATGCTAGTTGACCAAAACCAATTTTTGCGGCTGACGGACCTGATATTCAAAGCCGCAGTAGAGCCTCATAGGTGGCAAGATTTTCTGGATGCCCTGCACGAAATGACAGGGGGTATACGCACCCACATGTTCGGGCATGATGTCAGGTCGAACTTTCAGTTCGGAATAAAGGCCTCTGGCTATGATCCAGAAGCAATCCGCTCTTATATTGAATATTATGGTTCGATGAATGCATGGGTTCCTGGCTTTATGAGGCGGACCGCAGGGGCGGTCATGTACTCAGAGGAAATGTGTCCAGTTGAAGACTTGCTTAAAACCGAGTTTTACAATGATTGGGTGCGACCCAACGATGATATTCTGGGTGGTGGAGGTGCGGTTATCTTTAACGACAGACGCCGCAGCTTCTTACTTGGGGGAAACATTCGCCGAAGAGATATTGAAGCCAAACAGGATCAATGGATGGCACTTGTCACTCAGCTTCTACCCAGCATACAACACGCAATCGAAATCAATCAGATGATCGCGGCCCACGCCATCGAACGAAAAGCGGCCAAATTTGGGCTTTGGCACCGACCTTCGGTTGTCGCAATAGACAGTCAGCGCCGGGTCTGCTTCGCGAATGAAGAAGCGCAGTCGCTGATGCAAAGTGGTTGCGTGCTATGTTGCGATTTCCAAGAACGACTGTCTTTTCGAAATCTGCGGCTTGCACGGTTGCTTGAAAGGTTGGTTGAGAAACTCGCTGGGTATGATCTAAATCTTGAAACGACCTTCAAAGCCGTCGATCGCAAGAACGGGCGAGTTTTCAATTGTCGAACAGCAAGGCTTGTACCTTCCGATGAGGCCACTAGGCATTCAGTTCATGGTCTGATCGGAGGACCGTATATAATGCTATGCTTAATGCGCGATCAGCAGGCCACAGACTCAAAAATGATGCTGGTTGAACTGTTCTCGATGACTCCGTGTGAAGCGGAGGTCGCAACGAGTATCGCCGAAGGGCGCTCGACCCGAGAGATCGCAGAGTTTCGCAAGGTCAGTATACACACAATTCGCAACCAGCTTAAATCTGCGATGTCAAAATTGAATGTTTCACGACGAACTGAATTGGTTCGCAAGGTGCTGACTTCGATTTAGGACGATTGGATAGCAGATCGAAATCATTCCATTCACTAAGGGTTAAAGATTGGCTAGAGTTTCGTTTTGTTCTTGATTGTTCCTTCATAGGGATCACAAAAAACGCTTGGCTATCGCCTTGCAGCTTCTTTTTGGTGTGTCGTCTGCAGCGAAAGCCCGGACAGACGGGCCGTACCACAGCAATGAGAGGTATCCGTTAGCAACAACTCATGGCCGGGCACGCCGACTTCCAAGGCCAAGAATGCACGGATGCTGCGCCGCTTCAGAGGTTCGCAGAAAGCCTCGTTGGACCCGTGCTGCACGCCATGCCAAGATTAGCCATGGGTTGAACATCCGACATTGTTTGAACCAGCAAGACCCATTTCGGTGGTTCATACAAAGGAGGCTTTTGCGAGGGCCAATCAACTTCTGTTATTTTCTTAAGACTGGCTTGTCCCAGACGAGATCATGAAAATCGAAACCACGACCGAGGGTTGGCTTTATCACCTCGAAATAAGGTGACAAGTCAAAGTCGCGCGGCGCAAACAACGAATGATGGCGGATGTGATAGATCTCTTTTTGTGCAGCTTCGTCCATTGTCTCATTGAGTGATACAACAGGCAGGATGGGATAGTTGATGGATTGAAACGCCTGTGCAATTAGCGAAGAACAGATCGCTCGTGTCGGATCACCTGACCCGACAGCCAGCATCCTGCGCCGCCAATGCGCGGGCATGGGAAGTGTTGGCATGAAATAACGAAGCAGATCGAAGATGTTACGCAGATCGTATTGCAGGCCGATCTTGCCTTCCATGAAGGTGATCAAAGCAGCCCTTTCGGCATCACTCAGAGCGGGTGCGCGACAAATGCGCAAGTTGAAACCATCATATTTTGAAAGCGGCGACGTTACACAACCCTCGTGCAAATTCACTTCGATCAGGCAGCTCCGTGACCTCGCCGTGTCAGTTTGGTCCAAAGCGTCTCCAACGAAAAACGCAGCATGGGACCAGGTGGATTGCGTCAGATACTTGATTGCACCAGAAATTCGTTCATTTCCCTCAACCAACAAGACGTCGCCGGGTCGAAGAGCCTGACAGACCTTGTCAAAATCAACATGTGCGGGCGGATTGCTTCTGTAACTCCGCGCATGAAGCTTTTTCGCAATCCAGAGACCGAGTTTGCTTAAGTGTTGGTCGCAGACCTGTCTTGCTTTTGTGATCATGTGGACCTCCTCCGATGACAGCAAAGACAGCGGATGGCGAATGACCTAGGAAGTATTGTCTCCCCCTGTCAGAGATGTTTGACATCTTTCAATGCTGCAACAACCCGATCAGCCATACCAGCACAACGGGCACCATCAAACGGGAAGATAACATCGAAGCCGCCCTGAATGCGATCTTCAAGAGCGCTGCGCAACCGGCGACGGGCGCGAAAAAGACGTGTCTTGACTGTGACAGGGTTCAGCGAGAGGTCGCGCGCAATCGAAAGTATGCTCATGTTCTCGGCCTCACGCAGCAAAAAGGGTAAACGTAAATCCGCAGGCAGACTAGCAACACATTCTTCTAGTAACGCGCGCATTTGTGCCCGCCCGAGGGCTTCTTCCGGTCGGTCTGGCTGCTGGCCGGGAAACGCAAGGATGGAGCTTGTTGAATTTTCATCTTCGGCCACGGTGTCGTATGCCTCCTGTGGTCGGGCACGCCGGATATGCATCAAGGCAGCATTGATCGCGATGCGAGTAATCCAGGTGGAAAAGCGAGCTTCTGCATGGAAGTTTTCCAGTTGGGTAAATGCTTTCAGATAGGTTTCCTGAACCACGTCTTCGGCTTCCGCATCACTGGCAACGATACCTCGTGCGATCCGGAAAAGCCGTGGGTTCATTCGCCGGACGAGTTCGCGTATGGCGCTTTCGTTGCCAGCCCTTGCGGCTGTAACGAGGTCTGCCTCTGGAGTGTTCTGCTCCAAAATCTCGCAGATTTTCTGGCTTGGTCGGGCGATCATGGGGCTTTCTCCTCTTCGATCCTGCCACGCGCAAGAATTGTCTCAACCGTCGGCAGGGCTGCCAAAACTTCGGGTGAAACGTCGTCCGTGTCAGTGCTTGGCCCTTCCCAGCGGGTGTCGTCCGGGCGACCGACCACAAGACGTCCGACCATAGCCGCCATCTCATGCGGGATGCAGTAGTAGTCGTAAACGCCGGGCTCTGTCAGTGTCACTTCAAAGCTTTCATCCGGCAACAGGAAATCACTGTCCCACGGGGTTGCCGCCTTTGGAATGCGGCGGGTTCGATCATAGTTGGAAGGATGATAGGCGGTCGAGGTATGACTGCTGCCTGTGTCTCGATTGACAAACCGGATGGTTGTGCCGGCCCTCACGGCAAGGCCATGGGGTTTGAACCAGACCTTTTCACCGCGCATCGTACCGACCATTTCTATAATCTCCATCGAAGTTGCACGCAGGATCGCAGGGGCTGAAAGGGTGGCAAGGATGCCACCCCCCATAGCCAGAAACGTTCGTCGTGCAAAAGTCATTCGGCCAACCGCGATTTGGCGTCGCCATCATGATACAGCACAACATGTGCGTGCGGTTTGTCGACACCGGGATGGCCAGCATTGTAGTAGACATCGACCGAAGTGACCTCGTGCGACCCTGTCGCCAAATCATCGTAAGAAACCCCGTTCTGAAGCTCTTCCAGCGGTGTCATGTAGACCGTCGCAGACAGCTTGCCGTCATGGTCATACGCCAGAAACGGACCCGCAGGCAGCGTATCAGGGGATACAAACAGCGTCCCCAATCCGGGAATGAATTCGGGCAATGGCAGGACATCGCTAACCTGTACATAGGGATCGCCCGGCGGCGATTGCAGCAATTCGCTATCCTGTGCGAAGGCGAAGGTTGCCGACACGGCCAATACCACGCTTAAAGCCATAGGTTTTATCATCTTGTTGCCTTTCGATTTTGAAGGGCGCCAGTTTTCCGGCGCTCAACCCTTTAGATGCAGCAACTCTGAAAAGGTTCCCGTCAAAGCACAGGTAAATCGTAAAGTGTTTGAGTGGCGGTGAGTTGATGCAAGCGATCTAAGCGGCGAAATTCTGGCATGGCTATCGGACTGATCAAAGACACTGCTGTGCAATTGAACGGTTGCGTCCGGGCAATGTGGTCGGCGGAAATTCGGTCCTTTCTGTCATTATTCTATTCAGAGTTGACAGATCAGTTAGCCAAGGAGCATGCTTAAAACTATTCAAAGAGTTTATTGTGCGAAATGGAGTGATATGTATACCCTTATCGCAAATTTCGGTCTGGCACGCGCTTTTCGCGCTGAATTCGTGCCTTTCGTGATCGCACTGGTCACGGCGCAACTCTTCTTCAAATGGGGCAGTTTTGGCTTGGAGCTTATGGGATTTCTCGTCCTGTGGGCTGTTTTGGGCTTTGTTTCTGATCGCGTGATGCCGGCACCCGGCAAGGACTGACGCGACACACCTATCGACGTCAACGCACATCACGTTTGTTGGACCAACCAGCAAGCGAGGAGGATCGCTATGGGCAAACCGCCCCGACCTAAACCAGAAACTGAACAGGATGCGACGCGTCCGGGGAAGCGACCTCAGATGTCCAAACCCAACGCGCATCTCGCTGATCTTGAGCGGCTGGTTGGCGCTGGCGCGTTGCGGGTGGCGATTGATCGGCTGCTTGAACGGACACCGGACAAGGACATCGACAAGGACGTTGATGAGGTGTGTGAAAAGTTGTTTCGGACACTCAGAAAGCGCTGCCCGCATCTGGTGCCGGATCGTCCCGTGAACACCGGGCAAGTTGGTCCCAAAATTGATTTAGGCCCTGAAACCGCGGTGACCTTGTTTCGGGGTGCTGCGATGAAGCTGGCGGGCGACAAGCAGGTCATCTGGGTGCTGGGTGACAGCGAAATCCTGGTTTTCACAAGTCGCGTTGCCATCGAAACCGAACCGGGACGGATCGTCGTTCACCTGCCCGTCAGGACCGACCAGACCAAAGATGTGGTGATCAAGGTGCCTTTCGCGGTGGGGTCTGAAAAGCGTCCTGCCGGGCTGATGGCGTCCACGCCGATGCGTCCCATCGGACCGGAAGCAATTGTCGAAATATGGGCCGAAGCCCTGACCGCCTTCGCCTGGGGGGCCGTTCTGACCCTGGCCGAGGTGCTGGCCAACCGTGCCGGACAAGACCCGGATCGCCAAGGGCTGATCGCGTTCAACCTGCTGGCGGGGGCCGAGGGGCTGTCGATCGGCACCATGGCGCGGCACGGATTTGACCGGAGGGCGCCATGAGCCTTGATGCTGCCGATTTTGGAGATATCGAAGACGTCCTGAAGGCGCTTGGATTTGCGGGCGACAGCGGTGCGCTAAACGAAGACTGGCTGGCCGATCCGATCACCTATCTGAAAACGATGCTCGCCAACGAGACCCAGCGCGAGGCGCTGTTGGCGGTTATGGATCGGCTTTTGGAAGGTGACACCGAGTTTGACGGCGAAGGTCATCAATGGTTGCCGATCGTGGCAAGCGATGATGGCGCGGCAACCTTCTATTTCGTCATCGACGATGAACCGGAAGCCGAGGTTCACGTCGGTCTTGGCGTGCGGTTGAAAACCACGGACCCGGATACGGCAACCTCGTTCTTCGTGCCCTTGTTCCGGGCTGCGAAGCAGGGTCATTCGGTTCCAGACCCGGTCTTGATCGGACATCCGGGTGGCAAGCTTATTCTGGCAAGCGAGATTGTTGTCGACCCCAATCCGCCCACCGGCGAAGCGGGGCTCAGATCCATTGGTCTGGCCTTTACAGCACCAACAGCCGCGGGCGATGGCGATCCAGCGGTGGCGTTGACACTTGGGGGGCTGTTCCTGCCGGGGTTTTCGGCCCCGCGCGATTTCTCGCTCTCGGTCTCGGATCTTGAAACACTTGATGAATCCGCGCTGGAGCTGATCCTTGGCATCATTCAAGCCATGGCGGATGGCGGTGCCACACCCGAGATCACCGCGCTGGCCGAGCTTCTGGGACTGGCTGGGTCCGTGCCGCCCCTTCCCATCGACGGGCTGGTCAATCAGGGGCCGCAGGTGCTGGCTGACTGGTTCGCAGCGCTTATGGGCGACAGCGCGTCCAAGTCTGCTTGGATGCAAGCGGCCGCCAATCTGATCGGCGGCGCGGCAAGTCTGTCAGGCGATACGCTTGCCATTGATCTGGGCGGTGGTGTCAGCGTGGATCTGGTGATTGCGGTCGTGACCGGACCCACCGGGCGGCCTGTCGTGACGCCGTCAATTTCCTTCGGGATCACCCAAGGCTCGGCTCGGGTCGAGGTGGCGGCGGATCTTCTGAAGCTTGATCTGGGCACGGGTGGTGCGGTCGCAGTTCCTGCGCTGACTGCACAAGTAAGACTTGGCAATTCCGGTGCGCCGCTTCTTGTCGGCGATCCTGGGATCGAGGCTTTGCGCGCTGGCATTGCCCTTGGCCCTTCGCGCCAACCCATCGCGATCCTTGCGCTTGATCAGGTGGTGATCGCGGGCAACTCATACGAGGTTCTGGACCTGTCCACACCGGACGCCATTGCCGAAGTCGGCACGACGGTGATCGGCGATGTGATTGCAGACCTGCTGGCGCAACTTGGCCCCCCCGGCACGGCAATCTCGGTTCTTTTGGGGATCGCGCCCCCAGCTGGTGCACCGGGACTGCCGACATTGGACCTGTCGGCGTTCCTGGCCGACCCGTTGGCCGCCGTGCGAAACCACTGGCTTGGGCTTCTTGGCAGTCACGCTGGCGATATTCCAGACGTTCTGGGCGCCCTGCGCGGGCTGTTGGCTGACGCAGCGGTGGCCGCTGACCCTGTGACGGGGAATGGCACCGTCGAAACCCCGTGGCGGGTTGTAATCACCGGACCGGTGGCATTGCTTATTCGTCAACCCGATCCGAGTGTGATCGAGCTTGCCGTTGGCGTGACCGCGACACAGTCCGAGCTGGGCGAGCGCTGCACGGTGCTGGAAACCAGCCTTGATATCCTGATCATGCGCGCAGATCTGGCCGCGCCCGACGCTGCCTTTGCAGCCGAAGTCACCCTGAACATCGACGCCCGTGGTCGAGGCACGCGCCGCACTGCTTTGGGCGACGATCCGTTGGCAATTGCCGCAGATCGGGTGGGTGCGCGCTTTGGCTGGAGCGCGACCGGAGGGCTGTCAGTCAGCTTTGCCGCGCCCAACCCCGCGCTGATCGTCAGCCAGATCGAGATTCCGCTGGAGATTCCAGACTTCGATCAGGGCTTCGACGCGCTTACACCGGCGCAGTGGGATGCCATCGAAGAGCTGATTGGCCTACTGGGTGGCTCCATCGCCGCGCCCTGGGCGGTGGACATTCTTGCGGCCATCGGTTGGAGCCGCGCCGGTGTTCTGGCCGAGAATACCGCGATCAATCGCCTGGCGCTGTCCGATCTGATTGCCGACCCCGACGCAGCGCTTCGCGCTTGGCTGGGCCGGCTGATCAGCGATCCGGGCGGGTCGCTGCGCAAGGTGTTGGAGCCATTGGGCCGCGTTCTGACCGGCAGCCGCGAGAGATTAGGTGGGCTTAGCGGGCGCGGTGCCCCCGACGACCCGTTTCGGCTTGACCTTGCGCCGAATCTTGGTGGCCCGGCCTTGGGGCTTTGGAAGATGCCGGGGCGCGCGGTGCAAGGCGATGGGCTGGTCCAGTCGGAAGCGCTTCGTCTCTGGGAACCCGGCGCTGCGCCGCTTGATGCAGCCTCGCTCGCAGCCGGTGTCGTGGTCGAGCTTGCCTCGCGCGAAGGTCTTGCTCAGGCAAGCGCGCGGATTGATGCGCTGACCGCCGGGATCGACGCGCTTGAGGCGCGGCTGTCGGGCACGGATGGCCTGATTGCGCCGCCGGATGTCCTGCCGGGCGGTGCGACGCGCCATGAGATACCCAATATAGCCGGGCCGGGGCTGCGCGATGCCATAGATCTGGGCGTGGTGTTTGGCGCTGTGCCCGGCACCGTCCTTCATGTGGCGGTGGCCAGCGAGGCCGATGCGTTCCCGTTCGACGCTGCCCCGGACGATCGCAGGATCGACCTGCGCCCCGCAGGTCGCGCGCCCGATACGTTCGAGGCACCAACACCCGCACCGGGCGAGTGGTTCATCGCGTTGGGACCTCGTGCAGATGTCGCGCTGTTGTCGGGCGATCCGGACGGCACCGGCGGGCAGGCCGCGCGGCTGGCACGGATTATCGGTGCGTTTTCGACCGTGGGCGGTGATGTGGCGGTGGTGGCCGATGCGGCTGGGTCCCATGCGGCGTGGCTGGCCTGTGAGATCGTCGGGACGGGGTCGGTCAACCGGCTCTTGACCCTTGGTATGCCGCTGGCCCCGGTCGCGTTTTCGATCTTTGACCTCAACCCAGGTGCCGAGGCATTGCGGACCTTTCTGGGGTTGCTGCCGCCCGTAGATCCGGTCACGCCCGATGACGACGCACTTGGGGTCGCCCGCGCGGCGTTTGGTGCACTGTCCGGTCTGTCTCACTTTGCCGACCCCGCGGCAGAACTAAGCCCGCCTGCCAACCTTCCGGCCGCAGCCGCCGCGGGTCTGGACCTGCATTGCGCCTATGGCGTCTTTGATCGTGCGGCGATCCAGGCGGCCCTGACAGCCGCTGCGGCGGCAGGACTAAGCGAACGTGCGGGCATGCAAGCCGATTTCGAAGCCGGGGCCGCCGTCACCGGTGCAGGATTTGGCCTGCTGTTGCCGATTTCGCCAACCAGCGGAGGGCTTTCCGTTTCGGGCCACGTGGCTGTGGAACTGGGTGCCATTGCGCTTGACCCCCTTCCATCACTCACGGACGAGCGTAGCGTAAGGCTGCATCTTGAGATCCGCCGAGACGGCGGCTGGCTTCTGGGCGGGCCGGGATCCGGGGCAGGGGCCGCGCAGGAACTTCGCTGGATCGCGGTCGACATCGCGGTGCCCTTGGGCGCGTCAGGTCCGGTGGAAGCCGAGATCAGGCTGCATGACGCGGTGATCTTTGGTCTGACCCGCGATGTCTGGGTGCTGCGTGAAGCAGGCGCCGAGGCTGCCGAGGGCGTGGTCACGACCGCGCTGCCCGAAGTGCGGGTGCTGCTGTCATCCGTTGTGACGGCAATCCTTGACGATCCAAGCCCCGAAATGGGCGCGTTGGGCGATTTGCTGCGCGCGATGGGCATCGTTGATGAACTGGGCGGGCTGGTGGCAACCGCTCTTGATCGTGTGCTGCACGAACCCGACGCACAGGTGCGTGACGCGCTTCTGAGCTCTGCACGGGTCTTGGATTTGCAAGATGCCGCTGACACGATCTTCGCGGGCATTCCGGGTCTGAGCATCGACATTGCCGCTAGGTCTGTCTCGTTTTCGCTGGCAGGATCGAGCCCGGCCTTGGGCTTGCCCAATTGGAGCGTTTCCGCGAGTGCCGCGAGCACGGGGCCAGTCACCGCGGACCTGAGCATTGGCACCGCGTCGTCGGGCGCGCTGACAGCGTCGCTTGTTCCGTTGGAGATAAGCCTTGATTGGACACCACCGGGCGCTGCACCGGTAAGCCTGCCCATCTGGCCGAATGCGGACGCCGCCGCCCTTGCGCGCGAAGGCGCGCCGCTGACCATCGCCAGCGCGGTCAAATTTGGCGTCGATTATATGCGCGCTCAGGATGATGGCGCGAAGCTTGTTATCGATGGGCTGCTTGAGCTGTTGGGGCTTTTGGCAGCCCCCGGGCCGGACGGTGATCGGGCCATGATCACGCCCATCGGGTTGTTCCGCGATCCGGTGGGATGGTTGAAAAGTGACGCCGTCTTCGGGCTGGCCGGTGGCTATGACGCAAGCCGCGTGGGCGCGGCCTTCGACGCGCTGCGGCCTTTCCTTGGCTTGGCCGGCGCGCCGGGGCGTTGGGACGTTGCGGACGGCGTGGCGATTGAATTGACCGGCGCGGGGGGCGTGCTGGATCTGGGCTTGGCGCTGGATAGCAGCGCGATTGGCGGCGGGGCCGAGCAACTGGCCTTTGGTGGCCGGATCGGGCTGTTGATCGCCGATACAGGACCGGTTGCGCCAAGCATCGCCATCTTTGCCGGGCTTCCAAGTGCCATCGAAGGGCGCAGCGCCGTGCATCTTCAGGTCGCCCCGGATATCAGCCTGTTCCTGCGCAACGCTAGCGGCACCGACCTGCCGCTGTATCCGAACACGCCCGGCCTGGCCTCGCTTGTCAGCACGGCGGTCGAAACCGCTTTGCCCCTGGCGCTGAATGCGCTGGTGGATGCGGGTGGCACGGCGGGCGATGTGGTGGCGGCGGTGGGCGATGCGCTGGTCTTGCGCGAAGGCACGCCGCCGGAGTTCACCGGCCCGCGCCTGTCGGCCTGGGCAAACGACCCGGAGGGCGAGCTTGCCGCACGCTGGCCTGCGATCACCACCGGCGCTTTGAACGCGCTGGCCAGTGCGCTTGCGCCGGTTCTGCCCGCAGGGGTGTCGGCGGCTTCAAGCGCGACCGGATTGGACATCACAGCGGGGCCGGTGACCCTGTCGCTGGAAACCGGACCATTCCGGTTTACCATCGGGTATTCCGACACCGGGTCGCCCTTTGTCGAAACCATCACCACTGCACTGGCGTTTGACGCAGATGGGCTGGACGAATTCACCGGCAGCGTCGGACCGGCGTCGATTGACGCAGGCGGCGCAAGCCTGTTCCCGGTCGTCTCGTTCGAGGTGGGCGAGGGCATCGCGGTGCCCTTCGTCGGGCTTGGCCTTGCGATAGCGGGCGACGGGGTGCAGGTGCTGACGCTGCGCACGATCCTTGAGCCGTTGGGGTTCGAGGTCGTGTTCGACGATGGCGACGGGCCTGTGTCCGACCCGGCCAGCGTGGCCTCGGGCCTGTTGACGCTGACGCTGGGTCTGGTGATCGACTTCCTACGCCAGACCGACGCTGTGCAAGACCTGTTGGAAACTGAGATCCCGGGCACTGGCTCGAGCGATATCGAGGATCTGCTGGAAGGGGTGATCCTTCTGGATGGCGATACCAGCCAGCTTGACTTGGCGCTGTTCCAACTGATCCCGACGCCGGGGCAGAGCGCGGCAGACATTCGCGATAATTTCGTCGCGCGAATGATCAGGTTGATCGAAAACTTCGCCAATGCGGGTCCCTCCGTGACCATCGACAGTATCCTGACGGTGGGTCTGGCGCGGGATGGCAATGCGATTGGCGTGAATGTCGGGCTGACGTCACGCCTTCCGCTGACCTCGGGCGATGTGGTGGTCTCGATTGAAAATGACAGCCGGTGGATCAAGGACGCACCGCCGGCAGGAATCGTCATCGGGCTGGTCGAGACAAGCCCGACGCTGGGCTTTGCGCCGTCGATAGCGGCCAACGGGCTGGGCGTCAGGATCGGCAAGGATGGTGGGCCGCTGGTCGATTTCGGCCTGTCGCTTGGCTCCATTGCGTTGCATTTGTTTGGCCGGATCGGCAATGGCCCAGCTGCAGGCGGTGTGCAGGTGCAATTGTCCGACCTTGCGGTCAGTGTCTCGGGCGGAACCGGCGGCAATCCGGTGGCGCAGGGCATCATGGACGAAAGCTCGGACAGTGGGCAGGCGTTGGCACCGATGTTCAGCCCCGCACTGGCGATCCAGAAACACGGGTCCGATCCGGTGATGGTGCGCCTGTCGGCGGGCGAAGGTGATGGGCCTTGGTGGCTGTCGATCAAGAAAGGCTTTGGGCCGCTTTACGTCGATCAGGTCGGGCTGGGCGTGACACAGACCGGCGAAGAGCTTGAGAAGATTTCGCTTCTGTTTGACGGCAATATCTCGATTGCCGGGCTGACGGCGGCGGTGGACGACCTGCAACTGACCTATTCGCTGGATGCAGGGCCCGTCTATGACCCCGGCAGTTGGAGCGTCGATCTGGCGGGTCTGGCGGTCAGCGCGGATCTGTCGGGTGTGCAACTGGCCGGGGGGCTGCGGAAATACTCGGACCCCGGCAATCCCGACAATGTCGAATATGTCGGCATGTTGTTGGCACGGTTCGCCGCTTATGGGCTGTCGATCTATGGCGGCTATGCGTCGATCGAGGAAGGCGACGAGGGGCGTTACACCGCCTTCTTCGCCTATGGTGCGGTGGTCGGTCCCATCGGTGGGCCGCCTGCGTTCTTCCTGACCGGTATTGGCGGCGGGTTCGGCATTAATCGCGAGATCGTCGTGCCAGACGATCTTTCGAAATTCGATGAGTTCGTGATGATCCGGGCGCTTGATCCCAGTGCCTCGGCCCCGTCGGACCCGATGGCGGAAATGGACAGCGTGCGGGTCACGTTCCCACCGCGCAAAGGCACGTTCTGGTTTGCCGCCGGGATCAGCTTCACCAGTTTCATGATCGTCGATGGCGTGGCGGTCGTCGCGGTCGAGTTCGGCAACGGGTTCGAGTTGAACATCTTTGGCCTGGCCCGGATGGCCTTGCCGCGCCCGCAGTTCCGGCTGGTGTCAATCGAGATCGCGCTGGTCGCCCGCTTCTCGACCGAAGAGGGTGTGATCTGGATACAGGCACAACTGACCGACAATTCCTGGCTGCTGCATGAAAGCGTGCGGCTGACCGGTGGGTTTGCCTATGTCTCGTGGTTTGGCGGGCCGAAAAAGGGCGAATTCGTGCTGACCTTCGGCGGCTATCACCCAAAATTCCATCGCGACGGCTATCCTGTGGTGCCGCGGCTGGGCTTTCATTGGCAACCGATCAGTAACATTGTCATCAAGGGTGGCAATTATTTTGCACTGACCTCCGAGGCGATCATGGCGGGGGGCGGGCTGGAAGCGTCGGCCACGTTCGGGCCCGCCTGGGCGCATCTGGCCTATGGCTGCGATGTGATCATCTATTTCGACCCCTTCCGATACGAGGCTGAGGCCTATGCCAAGATTTCAGCAGGCGTCACGATTGATGTCTGGATCGGCAAGATCACGATCAAGATCAGCCTTGGGGCCAGCATCTATGTCGAAGGGCCGGAGTTCCGGGGCGAGGCGAAGTTCAAGGTCGGGCCGGTCAAGCTGAAGGTGAAGTTCGGCGCCAAGCAGCAGTCGTCGCCCAACTACATCAGCTGGACCGATTTCGTCGTCAAATATCTGGAAGAGGCAACACCGGGCACCGCACGCGCCGTGTCGGCCATCGCGGGCAACGGGGCCTTGCCGCCGGGTGGCGAGGAAGGCACGGCCGACGGGTCCGTCGCGCACCCGTTCGAGGTGTTGAGCGAGTTCGAGATGACCGTGACAACCACGTTGCCTGCCGACCGTCTTGTTGTGGGCACCGCAAGCCCGCAGAATTATTCAACCTTGCCGCTTGGTCTGCCGCCGATCAATGCCTCACTGGACGGGTCCGAATTGTCGCTGTCATTGATCCGTGTCGATACGGATGCCGAGCGGATCAACGAAACCGGCGTGACGGTTCTTGGCCGATACACGGGCAAGTTCCCGATGGCCGTCTGGGGGCCGCCGCAAGAGCTTGACAACAAGTCCATGCCTAAAGGCGAGGTGCTGGACGCGCTTGAAGGCGCACATATGACCGTGAAGCCCTCGCGCATTGGACGGCTTCCGCCCGAGATTGCGTTCAATCAGGTCGAGGCTGGAAAGCGCAAGCCGCTGCCATTCGTCACCGAGGCCACCGTGCGCCCCGGCTTCCTGTCCGATATCGGCGGGCTGGTTGCGACCGTGCCGGGCGGTTTGGGGCCGAAACAGATATTTGAACTTGAACAGGGCATCCTTGCCCAGAACGGGTTGGGCAAAGCGGCGTTGGCCGGACGAGCGAATGCGCGGGTCGCGCCGGGGCGCATCGGCTCGCTTGGTGAACGTCTGGTAGAGCCGGAGCCAGCGACGTTAGGCAAAGTCCTGAAAGCGGCGCCGGTCAAGGAACTGGACCTGTCGGTCAAACCGCCCCGCGCCGCCGCGATCCTCAGTCCAGAAATCCGGGCCGAGGCTGCGCCAAGGATCACCACCGTCAGAGGCACCGGCCAAGTCCAGCGCACCGCCGCCCCGAGCCTTGCGCAGATGCGTTCTGGCCTTTCGTCACAAATGCCCTCGGCCCTGACCCGCGTCGACACCGCAGCGCGTGGCCAGAAGACCGTCATTGCGGGCACCCGCCCACCCGTGACGCAATCGGCGCGGGCCAATGCCAGTTTCGTGGCAGGGCTGGGTCAGGACGGCGCGGCGGCAGCGCGTCTGGCGGCGTTCGACCGGGTGGCCACCGGACCTGCACGCCGCGGGGCGCCGGACAGCGCACTGCTAGCCCCCGGCGAGATCGCCATATTCGACATGCCAGCCGCCCGACGCTCGAACCCGCGCCTTGGGGCGGGGACCATTGCGACCTCGGGCGGGGCGGCACGTGTGACGGCCATTGGGCTTGGCGGCGCGGTACTGGACACCGGCAAGCCTGTGCGCGGGCGCGTCAGCCTGCCGGGCAGAACCTCGCGGATCGTTGTCGAGGCGTTGGGTGATGGCGGGGCCAAGGGCGGCGTTTCGGGCTGGATGGCCGAACAGGAGCTGGCGTTTGTGGGTTGGAGCCGCGCTGTTTTCGCCGGTGGTTCAGTTCATGCAGCGGGCGCGCAAATCGGACGCCGCAACGAGGCGGCGGGTCTGGGCTGGATCAACGCGGCAAAGCTCACACGGCAAGGTCGGATCACCACCCGGTTCGAGGCTTTCCAACCCCTGCTGGTGCTGCTGCTTGAAGGCCCGGTTAATCCCGATGCCGCGCGCGATTTTGCGCTGGCTTTGACCGGCGCAAAGGAAACTGCTGCAGCGCCGGTCGTTGTGAATTTGGGCGCGCGCACCGCACTGATCCTTGAGATTGTTTCGGTGGATAAAGGCAGCCCGGTCAGCGTCGGCGTGGAAAGCAAGGCACCGGGACGACTGGCTGGCGTGATGCTGGCAAACGGAAAAGCCGAGCGGTTTGCAGAGCTTTTGGGAACCCGCAGCCTTGAAGATTTACTGGACCGACCTCAGGCGGTTGGCGGCAAGCCGGTGAAAATTGCCTGGAAGAAACCTAAGAACAAAATCAAGGAGGCGTGCTGATATGGTCGCGGTTGGAAAATTCGTGCTCTATGACGGGTTCGTGCCCCCACTGGAAGCCGGGGATTACGATCTGGTTGCCCGCCACACGCTCAGTTCTCCGGACGTGTCCGGGCTGAACGTGGAAACGCAATCAAGCCGCGTGCGCATCACCTCGCCCCGGTTCAAACTGCCGCCCGATCAAATCCTGTCGACCTTCCCGCCCGCCAATTCCGAAGGCGCCTATGAAAGCCGCCTGCCGCAGATCGTCATCAAACGCAGGACAATGCCGTGGGAACGCCGTCCGCTCCGCCCCGGCGACCCCGAGGTGCCCCACGCCCCTGAGGAAGCCGCGGACCGCAACACGCCATGGCTCGCGCTGGTGGTGATTGCGGAAGGCGAGGGCGAGATCTCGGTCGAGACCCCGATTGCCGACTGCGTGACGCCCGGTGTGCCGATGAACGGGCCGTCCGACGTGGTGAAGGGGCTGTATCTGGCGGTGCCGCAATCCGTGGTGCGCAAGGTCTTTCCTACGGTCGAGGATCTGCGACTGCTGGCCCATGTGCGCGAGGTCAGTCTGGCCGATACGGAAAACGCGCTGGGGGATGATGACGGATTCATGGCGGTGGTGCTGGCCAATCGGCTGCCGCAGTTCGATCGGGTGGCCTGCAAACCTGTGCGCTATATGGCGTGCCTGCTGAACCTCGAAGGCCAGCTTGACGCCTTGCCGGCGCCGACCCCGCCGATCAACACGTTTCTGGCGACCGAGTTCGTCTTCAACGCTGCCGCTGTCGTGCAAAACCAGCCGGTCGATCCGGATCTGCGTTATATGGGGGCCGAGGTGGACTCCGTGTTCACGCCGCAATTTACCGGCGGCAATGTGCCCCGTAGCGGACCCGGAACTCGTGCCGTCTTGGGCGGTACCACAGCGCAGATAAACGTTAGCAATCCAACGCGCGCCACTGCAACCCAGTCATCACGTGCTGGCGAATGGGCGTCGGATTCTGTGACGGCGCGGATTTCTGATGTTGCGACGTCGGCCAATTCAGACGATGCCGCTTTCGTGGTGCGCGACGCGATGAAGGCCGGGTTCCGCATCCCGTTCGAAGCATATGTGCTGGAAAAAACCTATCGTTTTCCTGTGCTTGCGCATTGGAGCTTTACCTGCAACGGCGCGGGGTCGCTCGACACCATTATGCAAGAGCTGGACGTGGGGCTTCTGGGCACCTTGCCCGGCCCGGATGCCGAACCGCCCCGGCCCGAATGCCTGCCCCCTGTGGTGGGGGACGCGCCGCCCCCTGCCGACAAACCCCGCGTGGCGCCGGAAGTCACCGGCACCGGCCATGTGGGGCTGGCGCACAAGACCCGCGAAGGCGAGGATCGGCGCGCCTGGTTCCGCGGACCCTTCGTGCCCTTCGCCACGCGCAGGCGGCATCAGGAGGGCGATTTGCCGGTGCTGGCGCATGTCTCGGACCAGTTGCGGCTGACGATCCCGGATGGCCGTGAAGATCTGTCGCTGGCTGTCGCGTTCGAGATCGGGCGGCTTTTGGCCCTTTCGCAACCGTCCTTCGTTGCAGCCCTGATGCGTTGGCGGCGCGAGCAATTCGGGGCTGAGCGCGCGCGGCTTTTGAACGGTAAGCTCAGCAAGGTCGGGCAGTTCGCCGGGACCCTCGATCTGACGTTGGGCCAAGGGGTCGCACGCGAGGTTGGCAGGCGCTTTTTGAAGGTGGCATCGGCCGATCTGGTTGCGAATTTCGGTGATGCCCGTCCAATTGCCGACCCCGGTCGCCCGATCGAACATCTGGCCGCCAACCCCATCACCGATCTGGCAAATGGGCTTGGGATCGACCGGCAGGTTCTGGTCGAGGCCCAACAGCTGCGCGATCCGGCAATGCTGGACCGCGTTTCAGTGGCCCGGGGTGCGTCGGCCGATACGCTCGATCCGGCGATCATGCAGGCGCTTGACGCCGGACTGGACGAGTCGCTGCGCAGCGTGCTTGACCAAGGTGGCGCACAGCCCGTGCGCGACCTGCGGCGGTCAGTGGCAGAAGACGAAGATGCGCTTGATGCCCTGATCCGGCGCACGACCGAACGTCGCAAAAAGGAGTTGGACTGATGGCCAAAGCGACCCTGACCGCCGAAACCGTTATGAACGAAGCCGTGGCCGCCATCGAAGGCGTCCTGGCGGTGACGGATGTCGATGATTACACCGATGACGACAAGATCACGCCACGCGAAGTCCGGCAGTTTCTGGCCCGTCTGCGGCTTTTGGAAGGTGTGCCATTTTCCAACATCGTCGCGGACAGTGCGCTTTTGCCCATAGAATCCATTCGCTTTTTCTATGTCGATCGGGGTTGGACCGATGCGTTGACCCAAGGTGCCTTGTCGGTCGGAACGGTCAACACGGCGGACCGTGCGCAGCTTGACCGGCTTTATGGCGCCATCGAAGACGAGATCGACAGCGAAGAACGTCTGGTGCGTCTGCCGGGTGGTGAAGATCGTCAAGCCGGACGCGCAGGCTTGATGACCGGTTTCCTGCTGCGGTCCCGGGCTGTGTCGGGTTGGCCCGGCCTGCATGTGCGGGCCTATGCGCGCGAGCCGGAGGGCAATGATGAAGAGATCTTGCCTGAATCCCATCCAGACAGGCTGAAGCTCTTGCGGCTTGAACGCCTTGCCCCTGCGGTGATGTTGGCGCTGTTTGACGGGATGCCCGAGGTCGTTCACATCGAAGAACCCAAGCGGGGACTGCAATTTGGTGTCAGCCTGAAAGAGACAGGGTCAAACACCTATTCCGCGTCGATCCCGGCGCGCAATGTGCAAACAGCGAATTATGTCGGCGAGGATGGCACCGAGGTTGAAACGATGGCCCAAGCCAAGCGCCTGCCGGTGCGATTCCGACCCGGAAGCCCTGGCGTGCTGGATCTTGCCAATACAGGCCGCGCGTTTCTTGAGGATGACGACCTGAACATGGGGTCGGAGCTTGATGGCGCCGAGTTTGCCCTGCAAATGATCCGTTTCCCCTATCGCCAGGTGTTTGGTGATCCACAGGTGACAAGCGATTTCGATATTGCGGCCGTGTTCCGACCGACGGTGTCGAAAGAGGTCACAACGCTGGCGGCCGAGTTTGAAAGGGTGTTCGATGCCGATTGAACTTGACCCACAACTGTTGGACCAAGCCATCACGTCTCCGCGATGGTCGGTGATCACGCGCACAGGGCTTGGGGTGGATGACTTCGCGACATGGGACCCCAAGATCATCCGCAAGCCGCGATTGATCGTGCCAATAGATGTACAGGCGCTGTATGTCGAAGAAGGCTCGACAGAAGCGTTTGTGCGGCTTCCGGGGGCTGTTTCGACACCTGACGGGGACCCGCCAGAGCCATCGCCCGCACCGCTTGATCCCGGCGCGCCGCGCCCCTCGGGTGTTCATTTGCATTGGGCGATGCCGGATGCTGTGATGAGCGGTCAGATGCAGGATGTGGACGGTGACGGGCTTGGCCTTTCGGCCCTGCCAAACCGCTGGCTGGTGCTGCGGCTCTTAGCCCCCGAAGGGGCCGAGCGGATGGCCGTCACCGGTTGGGTGATCGAAGCCGATACGACGCGGGTCATCCCCCTGAAGGATTGGAAAGAGGACACCGATCTGGGTTTGCCGCCGACGGGCAAGACGCTCAAGGGTCGGGACTTGAACGCGGGTGCGGGGGGCAGCCTTGCGTGGACCGCCAGCTATGACGCCACCTTCAATCGCTTTGCGTTCCACGATCCGTTGGACGACATCGCCGAGGTCGCACCAAATGGGGTGTTTGGCGATGCGGCCACCTATCTGATTGCAGGATGGTGGAGCCGCGCGGCAGAAGACCCGCTGGATGCCGCGCGCACCGCGTCGGGCTTTGCAAGCGTGACCGAGGATCTGGGCTGGCGGGTCAACAGCGACACCAGCGGGCAGACAGCGGTGACCGAGCAGGCGATGCTCTATCAGGCAGAGCTGGCCGATTTCGGGGTTGAAAGCGCCAGCCGCTTTTCGCTGGTCGACACCGGATCGCTGGCAAGCTCGACCGCGCTTTCTGGTTCTCAGGGGGCCGAGGTGTTCTTGCCCGAAGGCGGGCAGTTCGTTGCCGTGGAACCCAAACACATCTACTCCACCTTGCTGAACGGGATCGTCCACGGCGTGCCGGTCACAGGCCCGGTGCCCGCCGATCAGCGCCCCGATCCCCGCCGCGTTCGCGCCGCCCTTGGCCCGCAGGTCGAAGACAGTATCGCCGCGCTGACCGCCGCCGCGATGGAGGGCGATGACCTGGACGCCCGCGCCGAGACCGAGCGGTTGATCGCAGCTTTGACAAATGATCAGGTCGCGAAATTGGGCGAACGTAATGGCGCGGTCGAGATCGAGGAACGCGAGCATGCCGCCCGTTTCGAGGCCGAGCGCGGGCGCGATTATACGATCGAAAAGATCATTGATCGTGGCGGGCCTGAAAACCTGATCGCCGGGCGCGCCGCGCGCAATAGGGCGGGCAACACGGAACGTCAGGAAACCGAACGCACGCTGGCGACCGAGCTGACATGGTCAGCGACCAAACCCGGTGTTGTGGGCGTCATTCCGGATCACCTCGGATTTGCCTCGAACCATTTCGAACGTGAAGGACGCGCACAGGCCGAGCCGAAGGTGCGCAGCGTGCGCCGTCCCGGTCCGCGATATTTCCGGGCTTTGGAACCCGTGGTGGCGATCCGCGATGCCAAACGCTCGCGTCGTCATCAGGAGGACGGCGTGGCCTCGCCGGATGGAACGTTGACCTGCCGATGGCCAAGCCAGATACCGATTGTCATTCCGGGCGGCATTTCGGGCCGTCAGCATTTGGGCCCGTTCCCGCATGGCGCTTTGCCCGACGAGGTGGTTCGGCTGGCGCAGAACGCGGTGATCACCGATCCCTTCACAGTGCCTTGGCTGGCCGAACAAGCCGCGCCGACAAGCCCGTTTCCGCAAAGCGTTCTGGCCGCGCGGTTGCGGGGAGAGGTGGCGCTGCGCTATTCGCGCGATGGGCTTTATGACGGAACCGTGCCGGGGTTCGCCCCGCAGACGCGGTCCGGCGAGGCGTCTGTTCCCGGTCCGATGGAAGCCGCTTTGGGCGATCAATTGCGCCGCCATTCGCTGCTGGATGGCGTGGATGCTGCCCCATTGGGCGTGACCGTTTGGGCGCAACCCTGGTCGCCGATCTGGCTGGAATGGGAGGTCGAACTTGATCTGACCGACCGGTTAACCGGTTGGGCGCTGGGGCAGGTCGATTATGACGCGACGCCACCGCCGGGCGGGGGCAACCGGATTCTCTCGGGCCGCAGTCCTGTCAACAATGGCGCTGCCGAAAGCCTGACCGCAACCGTCACGAATTGGATGACCGCCGAAAATCTGCGCGATATTGACGATGAAGGTCAGCTTGACGAAGACGGCGAAAAAGAGGTTCGGGCGGTTTACAAGCATCTGACGAATGCTGATGTGATCTCGGCTACGTTAAGCGGTATTCACGAGGCGTTGCTGGGTCTGCCCGCGGCGCCGGACGGGCAGGTTGAGGCGCCAGATTCAAAGATTGCACCGATTGATCTGCCGCAACTTCTATTTACGGGCCGGATCAGGATCAACGCGGCGCGTCTGGTGGACGCATTCGGCAGGGTGCTCGATCTGGAGCCGGGCGGGGTGGTGCATCCCGCAGCCTTGGTCCACCCGGGGCCGTGGCTGGAACTGCCGCCCCGGTTGACGCGGCCCGCGCGCATTGCCTTCCGGTTGGCCGATCCGGCGGATGGCGCAGCGCTGCCGCGAGAGGCGACAATCAACCAGGAACGCCCGGACCTGATGGTGAACCCGGTTGCCGGGTTCCTGTTGCCCGATCTGATTGACGAGGCGCTGGAGGTTTTTGATGCCGCGGGCACGCCCTTGGGCCAGTTGCAACATGAACCCATCGGCGGTGGCGTCGTGTGGGAAATCGCACCAGGGCGCGAGGGGCCGGCCGATGCCGGGCCGCTTTATCAGCTTCCCGCTTCCGCGCAACCTTTGGGTCGTTTCGCCGCCGCGATGATCGAAGCCGACGCCCGCACGCGGGGCGGAACGGCGCTGAGCGCCAAACGTGAAACGGCGCTTTCAGCCTTCCTGCGCGCGGTCGATACCACGCTTTGGTCGATTGACACCTTCGCCTCGCTTGGCACGCCGCATATCGCGGGGTTGGTCGGGCGTCCCATGGCCATGGTGCGGGCCACGATCAGGATGCAGATCTACGATGACCTTGACCTGCTGGACCTGTCAGCGCCCGGCGCGCGCGATGCGCGCAAGGCGGTCTATGACGACCTTGCAGATCGCGCCTTCCGCGCGCGCCTTGGCGAGTTTACCCGGGACGATGACGGGGTGTATGGCTATTTCATCAACGATGACTATCGACGCTTTCATGTGGTCGACAAGATTGTCAAAACCCGTGCGCTGGAAAGCGGGCGACGCAGGGGCCACTTTGCCGCGTTAGGGGCTTCGCGCATTCCGCAGCCTGACCCGATAGATCATCCCTATCTGGTGGGCGAGGACGAGTTCCCCATTCATCTGGGCGAGGTCATACGCCTGACGATCCTGATGCATCCGGCGGGCAAGGTGCATCTGACCTCGGGCATTGTGCCGCGAAAATCGCTTCAACTCGCGCGTGATTGGGTGGACCCCGGGCTTGGACGGATGGCGCCGTCTGCCCGGATCGGTCCGGTGCTGATCGACCCCGACAAGGTGCGCCTGCCCAAGATCGCCAGTTTCGGTGAGGACCAGATCTGGACCCGGCGCGACACGCCCTTTTCCTGGAAGGACGATCCCATTCTGGCGGCAACGCAAGCCGCACTTCTGCCGGATGCACCTGCCGCGATCGAGGAGGGGTATGTGCGCATTGCCACCGCGCCGATCCCCGGCAACGAGGAGGAGAGCTGATGCGATACAATTGGCCAGGCCGCGGACGCGCTGGCATCGACTTCGCCGCCCGTCGCCATGATTTCAATACTTTCATCGACATTCATGCGCCTGAGGGGCTTTTTGACGAGATTTTTGGTCATCGCGCGAATTATCTGCGCGTTCTTGAAGACCTTGACCTGTTCACTGATGCCAATCGCTGGATACCGCTTGGCCCAACCGGCATGATCAACGGACAGGCCACCGGCAATCCGGTCGTGGCGGGTCGGGTGCGCGATCTGAAGGTCGCACCCGATGGCAGCCGCGCCTATGCGGGGGCGGCCAATGGCGGGGTCTGGGTGACGTTGGATGCCGGGCAAAGCTGGGCACCGCTTGGCAGTTGGGGCGTGAACCCCAGTGCCGCTTCAGGCACCGGCGGACGCGTGCAATCGCTGACCATCGGCGCGCTGGATGTCGAGTTCGGGGCCACACCCGACGATGATGTGATCTATGCGGCGACTGGCGAGTTGACAGCCGTCGTCGGACGCACCCATTCCAGCAAACATGCGGGTATTGGCGTTCTGCGGCTGGATGGCGCGTTGTCGAACGCGTTGGCCAACGTGGGAACAATCCCATGGCTGCGCGAAGGCACGGCGATGCGCGGGGCAGGGATATTCCGGCTGACCCATGAACCGGGGGTGCCGCTGTCCTTTGAACCCACAGGTGCCAACGTGATGATCGCGGCAGCGTCGTCCGGGCTTTATTTTCGCGATGGTCCGTTTGTTGCGGACGCGCCATGGACCCGGATCGAACGCGCGCCGTTCAATTTCGACGCCGATACGTGGCCGCATGTGTGTGATGTGCTGTGGACCGGATCGACCCCCAAACGCATCTATGCGGCCCTGACCCACAATGAAACAGGCAAGACGGCCGTTTATGTCACAGAAAGTGGCCCAGACAGCGATTATAGCAAGATTGACCTGGATGGTGTTCGGCGCACCGCACGATTGAGCCTGGCCGTCGCACCGACAAACCCGGACGTGGTCTATGTGCTCGGCACCGGTGCACATAACCGCGCGCGGTTGTGGCGAATCGAAGGCACCGGGCCTGCCCGCGATGTCGATGACGTGCCGCCGGGGCTGTTCGGCAAACCGAAGATGGATGGCACCACGGTGAAGGTGGACGGAAACTCCTCCTACTACAACAATTCGGTGGCGGTCGATCCGGCCAACGAGAACATCGTCTACGTCGCTGGATCGACGATCCGGGTCAGCAATGTGTCGAACGCGAACATGCACAAGTTGACAATCAGCGGCACCCATGCGGCAAATGATTACAGCACGGATTTCAACACTGACAACGATCTTACTGCCCACACGGACCCCACGTTTTTCGGAGATAAAGCCCATGCCGATGTGCACGCAATCTGCCCGCTGACGGGCGAGGTTTGGATCGGCTGCGATGGCGGCGTATTCGTGGATCGCGGTTCTGGCATGGAATCTCTGAATTATGGGTTGGCAATTTCGGAACCGGGCTTTTTGGCGTGTCATCCCGATGTGCCCGGCGGGCTTATTGCGGGCACACAGGACAATGGCCGGATCGAAAAGGTCGGCGGATCGCTCTGGCGACTTTGGCGCAAGGGTGACGGTGGGGGCGTTGCTTATCACGCTTCCAACCCGGCTTATTACATTGGCCAATATACCGAAGCCTCGTGGCGGGAAAACCGCGGGCGGTTTACCAGACCAGTCTTTCGAACCACGGTTGCTGCGGGCAGCGATCCGCCCGAAAGCGAAACCAAAGAAAACGATGCTTCGCTGTTTTACAGCGGGATTGCTGCGGTGGCTGGCGAGGTAGATGAAACGCGCATTGCCATCGGCACGACGCGCGTGTGGTTTTCACCTGACTGGAACCCGGCAAATGCAGACAACACCTGGGTGACGCTGCCATCGGGCGAGGATTCCCGCAGCCCGGGGTCAGAAAATGACGGTCAAGATGCGTTCGGCGAAAACGAAAAGGCGGTGACGCTTCGCTGGGCACAACGTGGTGACGCGACCAATGACTTTGACGGGGCGCGGCTTTTGGTTCTGACGAACAGGAACATCTTTCAATACAGCTATGCAGCGGACGAGGACACCTGGACCTCCCACCGGTTTACCGAGGAGAAGATGAAGAACCGGATCCGCAAGAATGAAGATATCGAACCCGGCCCATCAGAGAAGTTGCCTTATATCGGCAAATGGACCGATGTCTTTCCCCATGACCGGACGCGCGGCAGTCATGGCTCGTTCTACGTCGCGACGACGTCCAAATCAAAGATGACGGACACCGGCGAGGTCGGCGAGGCGGACCGAATGGACACGCTTTGGTGGTTTGACGGCGAAGAGACATGGCACCCGACTGGTTTGCGCAATCAGGGGCTTGATCCGGTTGCTGGAACCTCGGGCACCAAGGCACCGCAATTCGCTGTCGTCGTCCATCCCGACAATCCGAACGTGGTTTTCGTCGGGGGCGGTGCGGGTGTGTGGCGTGGAGTTTTGAGTTTTTCCGGTGACACGCCAAGTTGGAACTGGACTGGAGAACTGAACGGTCTGCCGCAGGCGGTCGTGCAGGACCTTGTGATCTACCGCGAGGGGGATTTAAGGCTGCTGCGCGCGGCACTGGAAAGCCGGGGGATTTGGGAGCTGAACATCTCGGATAGCTCAACGTCGGTGGGCAACACGTACCTGCGCGTGACCAACCTTGATACCCGTCAGGCCGAATTGGATGCCGCGCCGATTGATCCTCTGAGCACCTCAAACCCGCCCGCAACCTTCACGCTGGATATGAGCCCGGATATCTATGTGCACGGATCAGCAGCGCTGCCGCCATGGGGCATGGGAGTGCTGCCCAACGAAGCACAGTTGTTCGACCGGACCGAGCGAGAGCGCATGCCGTTTCGGCTCAATCTTCGCCGATCACCCGGCACCTTTCCAACCTATGTGATGGTGCATCATCGGGACACCGATGCTCTGGCGGGCAATCAGGTTACGGTGGTTCTGCTGCGTTTTGCCAACGCGCCCATTGATTTGACCACGGTACCAATTGATACGCCGTGGCGTCAGGCTGTTTTGGCGCTGATGGATGGATCATCAAACACGCCGCCCGCTGGCTGGGCCTTGGCCGAACCGGGCACGCCCCGGCGCAACTTGACCGCGCCGGTTGAAGCCCGCGTTCCGCGCGCGGTCGAGTTTTCGGCTGATTTGACCCATCCAGTTACGGACGCCTCGGGTACCGATGACGAACTGTTGGTGGCCATTGTAAGCTCGACACGTGATCCGGTTTCGCTGTCACAGCTCAACCGCAACAATTTGGCCATGCTGATCCGCCGCAGTCGAAAGGTGGCGGCGCGAAGGTTCCGACGCCGAAGTTGATCCGACTTCCGCCTGCTTCAGCACAGAGGCAATCAAAGTGAATAGGTGCGCCGCTTTCAAGATGCGGCGCGGGTTCGAGCCTTGAGGGTCTAAGGGAAACACACACAAGCCATTGCGATAGATTTTGTTGGCCACGTCATGCAGAAATACCCGTTTCGCATCCGTGAAGTTAGAACTGAAAATAGCCACAATCACTGGGTGAAGATCCATCGGCACGTCGAGGATATTGGCATCCGCCACGCTTTTTCAAACATTGCACGCCCTGACTAATGTCCAGATTAGGGAAATCGAACAGCCAAAATACAGATGCCTTGAAGGAGAAATGATCGGCCGATAGTACGCTCATGGTTACGGAGGCCTCGCAAAATGTCGTCGTTGTTCAGGAGCGTCTTGACCCGAAAGACAGGTCAAGATCGGAAAACAAGGGGGTGTTGTCGGATGTATGCCAGTTCAGACCAGCAATAACGATAGAAGGCATCGGCGGCGCTCGCAGTTAAAAAACCGATTGGGCGATCAGTGAGCGAGTTGGTAGTCCACGGCCTTCGTCCTTCTGCGACGATTTAGATAATGTCAGCGTTAGATGCACCTCAGCGCAATGAAAGCAGCCATCGAAGGTGTTATCCATATGATCCCTTCCTCACGCTCTGATGACGATCAACGACGCTAGGCCGTCCCTTATGCAGCGCGCGGTTCAGAAAGCGACGAAGGCGGGTACACAGCCGACTTAGCCTGGCTCCCACTGCCCCGGGCGTCCCGGGGCAGTAATTGCAGAGGCCATCTGCACTACACAGCCAGTGATTTATGAGCTGTCTCACCAACTGTCACGACGACATTGCCACGCTTATGTCTGGTATCAACATGGGCGTGGGCGGCCTTCATGTCACTGAACGCATAGTTTCTGTCGATGACTGGTTTGAAGACACCGCACTCGGCTAGGTTCACCACGGCCTCTAGGATTTCACGGCTTTCTGCTGCGACACCACCGACCATCTTCTTGCCCTTCAAAGCAGCTTTGAGGCGCCCGAATATCATGTCTGACGTTTTGCCTGCGATGAGGACCATCTTGCCCCCACGCCGGATGGCGTGCTGTGCTTGTGACCACGGCAAAGTTCCGATCGTATCGACGACCATGTCATAGTGTACGTCGGCTTCGACAATGTCCTGAGTCCGGTAGTCAATCACCCGGTCAGCCCCGATTTTGCGCACAAGATCCGCGTTGCTGGCGCTACAAACGGCCGTGACATGAGCGCCGAAGTTCTTGGCAATCTGCACGCCGGCCGAACCCACGGACCCTGACGCCCCGTTGATCAAAACCCTGTCGCCAGCCGTCACTTTGGCCTTGTTGACCAGGAAGTCATAGGCCGTTGTTCCACCGAACGGGATTGCGGCTGCCTCTGCGAAGTTGAGAGTGTTGGGCTTTATGGTGAGCTTTCCGTCCGCTGGCATGGTGATGAACTCGGCATGTGCGCCGAAGGACGCGCCGGGAAAGCCAATGACGGCATCGCCGAGGTGATACGTTGCGACGTCAGACCCGACCCGTTCGATTACGCCGGAGAACTCTGTTCCCAAGATCGATTTGCGCGGGCCGGTGATGCCGAAGACAAGCCGACCAACCAACCCGAGGCCCTTTGGCATGGTCAGGCTGCGTGCACGCCAATCCCCTGCACTGACCGTCGTTGCGATGATCCTGATCAGAACCTCGCTCGGCGTCACGCCCGGTGTTGGAATTTCGACTTCTTTGATGACATCAGCAGACCCGTATTGGGTGTATGAATAGGCAAGCATCGCTATCTCCTTCTATGCCGCTACAGGTGCGGATTGAATGGGTTTGGGGGTGGTGCGGCTGCCGCGGATCAGCAGCCATAGGCCAAAGCTGATTTCGGACACTGTGACGATGACCAGCAGCGCGATGTAAGTGTAGTTGATGGCGGCGACATCGACGAAGGTGAGCTTGGCGATCCCTTGGACCAGATAGCCAAAGGCCCCGATGAATAGCCCGCGCCCCAGCAGATGTGGCACCACGTCTGTCTTCAAGATCAACCTCCCCAGCGCCAGAAGGTGGACACCGAAGAAGAGCTGCCAGACAAAGACGCCCATTGCATGCGCTTCAAAACAGAACTGGACGAGTGCATGGATCTGGGCGAGATCCCATTTCGTGGAAGTTGTCAGCAGGATGTAAGGCATGACCCACAGCAGCAGGTTGACCCCCATCACGGTGATCATACCGGCCCGAGAAATCAGGGCGACCATGGCCAACTTTGGTCCGACCTGTCGGAACATCTGATAGAGGATCGCAGTGATCGCCAGTTCGAACAGGATCACTGCGCTGTCAGCCAGAACGCCCAGTTGATAAAGGCCCCTGTTGTCCAGAAGATTCGCACTTGAGGTCGCGGCGTCGCTGGCCACGATCTGCATCGGGACATAGCCGATACTGAAACCTCCGCAGAAGGCAATGGCAAGGTACAGCGCGCCTGCGCTGCGGGACGCATGTGGGTCCCAGAGGTGTGTTGATTGTTCCATGACCTGTCCTTTCAAGGTTGTGCCGTTTCGGGCCCATGGGAGCTGCGATCGGTTTGATTGACCTTTGGAAAGGTCTACGCCTGTCTGCGATCTATGCGAATTGACCAATTCTACAGTTTTGATATGCAGATTTGCATGGAATGGCGGTCGGTGAAGTTTGACTGGAACAAGGCCCGCGCGTTTTTGGTGACGGCGGAGGAAGGGTCATTGTCGGCGGCGGCCCGTGCCTTGGGCATGGCGCAGCCCACGTTGGGGCGGCAGGTTGACGGGCTGGAACAGGAGCTGGGTGTTGTGCTGTTCGAACGCGTTGGCCGTGGGTTGACGCTGACGCCGAGCGGGCTGGAACTGCTGGAACATGTGCGCGCGATGGGCGAGGCTGCGGGCCGCGTTTCACTGGCGGCTTTGGGGCAATCTCAGGCGCTGGAAGGGCCGATCAGCATTTCAGCAAGCGAAACCTATGCTGCTGTCTTGCTGCCGCCGATCGTGACAAAGCTGCGCAAGTTGGAGCCGGGCATTCAGGTTGAGATCGTCGTGTCGAACCACGCCAGCGATCTGCTGCGCCGCGAGGCCGACATCGCAATCAGAAATTTCCGACCCACGGAGCCTGACCTGATCGCCAAGAAGATCGGCATGGCGGACGCCATTCTATATGCCTCGCCGGAGTATATCGCGACGCTGGGCAATCCCAAGACGCCCTATGATCTGCGCCACGCCGATTTCGTGAACATGGACCGCACCGGCGGCATGTTGAAAGGATTGAATGGCCTTGGGCTTGGCCTGACCGAAGCGAACTTCCCGCTGCTTACAGAAAGCTATTTGGTGATGTGGGAGTTGGTGAAGCAAGGGGCTGCTATCGGCATTCTGGATGCGCAGATTGGGGATGCAGAGCCAGGTGTGGAGCGTGTTCTGCCTGATCTGGAACCACTGACCTTCCCGATCTGGCTTGTTGCGCACCGCGAACTGAACACCAGCCGCCGCATCCGGCGGGTCTATGATTTCCTGATTGAGGAGCTGAAGCGGTAGAGGCCTGGCTCACGCGTATCGTATGCAGTGCATGCCCTCTGAAAAAGTGACATGCCTTTTGCGGAACGTCGAGCCGGCCAGCACTTTCGGAGCCGAGATCCGGTCCATTCGAAAATGGCGGAAATCCTGTCGGCCGGGATCCCAGGCGACAAGATACCAGAGGGGTGGCAGGATCAGCACAGCTTGCGGTTCGACCTCTCGATTGGTCGTTGCCCCTTTCGCATCACGATAGTTGAAGTGCAGGAGATGTTTGTTGAGGAACCCGCCTTCAAATACAGGTAACAAAGCCGGGTCCATTTCGGTGACGTCAGAGGTGTCGACCTGCGGCGCGAGCGGGCCGACATAAAGACACTCCAGAAGGCGACGCAGATCCCGGACCTGATCGGGCGACAGAGCTTTTTCGATCTTTGCCAGCCCGGTATCGGCATGACCAGAGAAGGGAAGCTGCCCCGCTGCCCGCATACTCGCCACGCTTATCACCAGTGCGAAAACTTCGGTCACGGTAAGCCGCGCGGCCGTTTGGATGGATCGTGTATCTATCGACACCCCGCCGCCACGGCCTTGTTCGGTTTCGATCAGGAAACCCTCATCGCGAAGGGCTGCAATGTCACGCAGGATCGTGCTGCGGGATGCTCCCACCTCGTGCGCGAGGCCCTTGATCGTCGCCGCACCGCTGCGTCGCAAGTAGCGCACAATCGCGTCCTGTCGTGATTTGCTGTTCATGTGGGCACGATATCACGAAAGGTGTCAGATTATGGAACCTTTATGATCCAGACCATTGCTGAACATCAATCCAAAGAGGCAATTCATGCTCAGCATCACAGATTTCCCATCCCCAACATTCGTTCCCGTGAACGGCATAACCCTTGAGGTCTTCGAGGCCGGTCAGGAAAACAAAGGCAATCCGATCGTGCTTTGTCACGGCTGGCCGGAGCATGCCTACACCTGGCGCCAGCAAATGCCTGCTTTGGCGGCGGCTGGCTATCACGTCATCGTCCCCAACCAGCGGGGGTATGGCTACTCATCCTGCCCTTCCGAGGTCACGGAGTATGATATCACCAAACTGACGGGCGACCTTGCCAGCCTTCTGGATCACTTCGGCTATCGCGACGCTGTCTTTGTCGGGCACGACTGGGGTGCGAATGTCGTCTGGAACTTGGCGCTTTTGCACCCCGGACGGGTGCGAAAAATCATCAATCTCGCACTGCCTTATCAAACGCGGACCGAGATCCCGTGGATCGCGATGATGGAGGCTTTTTTTGGAGCCGATAACTACTTCGTCCACTTCAATCGCCAACCCGGCGTTGCAGATGCCATTCTTGGGGAAAACACCCCACAATTTCTACGCAATCTGTTTCGCAAGAACGTGCCTCTTGCGCCGCCTGACCCCGGCATGATGATGATCAATCTTGCCAAGGCAAAGGAGCCAAAAGGTGACCCTGTGATGAGCGAAAGTGACCTTGGTGTGTTTATCGCCGCCTTTGAAGCCAGCGGTTTCTTCGGCAGCATCAATTGGTACAGAAACATGGATCGCAACTGGCACATTTTAGCGGACGTCGACCCGATTATTCGCAAGCCTGCACTGATGATCTACGGCGAACATGACATAATCCCGAAGTCGCAGAACCTAGTTGAATTCGTGCCGGGGGTGGACGTTGTCAGCCTTGAATGTGGACATTGGATCCAGCAAGAGAAGCCCGCAGAAACGACCCGCGCAATTCTGGACTGGTTGGCGGCTTGAGGACGCGATGGATCGCTTCGAGTGGCAATCCTGCGCCCCACATCCACCAGCCTCGGGCGGATTTTCTATTCGCCTGACTATTTGCCCTGTCTTTTCAAGTAGGTAGGCCAATGCATCCTTGCTTTCACAGGGAAATTTGCAATTTCAGACGTAGATTACCCCTGAAAGCGCTGCGAAATCGGGTCACGATCCTGTCGTTCCCAGAAAATTTCGGTTGGATGAAGCGCCTATCTGCCTGTCCTTCGCATCCATCAGGCTGCAAGTGATGTACAGAATGCTGGATCGTGCCGGTGCACTGACAGGACACGTTTTGCATGGAACTAAGTGGAACAGTCCGCATGATCCCATGAAACGGACGGGCGCCTCGGTTCAAGAGCGCCCGTCGACAAATGTGCTAGCCTTATTTAGCAGATTGTACATAACTGCCCAGGGCAGCTTCACAGCCTTGGGTCCAGATCAACGGAAGCCACTTGCAGAACGCTGCTGAAAAGGCTTCGGAATTTGCCAGGTCGCCGTAAAAATTGCTCTGTTCCAACCATGCTGCTGGACGTTCTTTTGCGGCATGCGCAACACTCGTGAGGTCATCCCAGAGCGGATCGTTGGCGTCGATAGCGCTGCCATCTTCACGGGTTCCGGCGCACATGCGCGCCCAAAGTGCTTCGACAAGCGCAAGGCCTTCCACAGTGCGCCCGGCTGCAAGCTGATCGCGCACGATCGGCAAGACAAAGCCTGTGTGGCGCGCAGAGCCGTCAAATGCCACGCGGCGCGTCGTGTCGACGATCCGCGGGTTCGAGAACCGCTTGACGATCAAATCGACGTATTCAGCCGGGGTGCGACCGGGGACCGGGTCAACCGTCACAGCGATCTCGGTTCGCTGAACTTTGCCGAAGAAGGCCAAGATACCGGGATGCGCCATGCATCCGGCGATGGTTTCGATGCCAAGGACCTCGCCGACATTTGCAATGACCTGATGTCCGGCATTGAGGATGCGGATCTTCATGGTTTCAAAGGCGTGGACATCATCCGAGAAGGTCGCGCCAACTTGGTCCCAATCCGGTCGCCCGGCGCAGAATTTATCCTCGATCACCCATTGGCGATAGGCTTCGTGGGTCACAACGGCGGCGTCTTTAATGCCGAAGTCCTCCGCGAGGGCCAGTTCTTTCGGGCCGGTGGCAGGTGCGATGCAGTCGACCATGGAGTTGGGGAACGTGGTGTTGGTGTCGATCCAGCCTGCAAGATCGGGATCGGACATGGCGGCAAGGGACACAACCGTCTGGCGCAGGATGTCGCCGTTGCCTTGCAGGTTGTCACAGCTGAGGCCGGTAAATGGCCCGTGGCCTGCGTCACGACGCTGCCTGAGAGCGGCAACCATGGCACCAAACGCGGTGCGCGGCGTGTCAGGGTGGGCAGCATCGTGGACCAGATCGGGATGCGCAGCATTGAACCCCTTGGTAACGGGGTCAACATAATAACCGCTTTCGGTGACGGTCATCGCAACGATGCGAATGGCCGGGTCGGCCATCTGGCGGATAAGCGATGCGTTGCCTTCCTCGATCGGGAGGTAGTCGATCATCGAGCCCACGACCTCGGAAGAGACGTTATCCGGATCAAGCTCGATCAAGGTGGTCAAGCAATCCTGTGCCAAGAGTTTGTCCCGCATGGCGGCATCATAGGGGCGCACACCGGCGCCGATAATCGCCCAGTCCAAGGCTTTGCCAGCCTGCATCAGGCGGTGCAGATACCATGCCTGATGGGCGCGGTGGAAATTGCCGACGCCGATATGCACGATGCCAGGTTGCAATGCCGCGCGGTCATAGTGGGGGCGTTCGACGTTCAGTTGGTCAAGGGTCGCGTTTGAAAGGGAAGTCAGCTCATCCATTGTCCACCATCCACGTTGTAGGTTTGCGCGACGATGTAATCCGCCGCGTCGCTGGCCAGAAAAACTGCCATTCCTGTTAAATCTTCTGCTGTGCCCATTCGCCCAAAGGGCACGGCATCGCCGACTTCTTGTTTCTTTTGGCCGGGTGCCTTGTTTTCATACTTGGCAAAAAACGCATCCACTCCGTCCCAGTGTTCGCCATCGACGACACCCGGTGAGATCGCGTTGACGTTGATACCGTGCTTGATCAGGTCAAGCCCGGCTGATTGGGTCAGGCTGATCACCGCAGCCTTTGTGGCGCAGTAAACTGCGACTAGTGGTTCGCCACGCCGACCCGCTTGACTGGCCATGTTGATGATCTTGCCGCCTTGGCCGCGTTCGATCATGTGGCGTGCGACGGCTTGCATGGTAAACAGCGTGCCCGCGACATTGATATCGAAGACGCGTTGATAATCATCGCGGTCAATCTCGACAATGGGCGCGGCAGTAAACAGGGCCGCGTTGTTGATCAGAATATCGATCGCCCCGAAACGCTCGATGGTTTGGGTCATGGCCTTTTCGATGCTTACCTGATCCGTGACGTCCATGTGGACAGCAAATGCATGATCGCCAATCTCGTTGGCTGTGGCATTCGCACGGTTCAGATCAATGTCGGCGATAGCGACCTTGGCACCTTCCGTCACATAGGCTTCAGCAAAGGCGCGCCCGATTCCTCGGGCGGCCCCTGTGATGAGTGCGGTTTTGCCAGCCAACTGCATCAGTTGATTCTCAGGCCTTGAGCGTCAAACTTGTGCAACTTGTCGAGCTGTGGTGTGAGGTAAATCTCGTCACCATGCTTGGCCTGGATGTCCCCCGTGATCCGCACCGTGAACATGTCGCCAGGGCCGGTATCCAGTCCTGTTTCATGCACGTGGATGAAGGTGTCCGACCCCAGGTGTTCAGCCACGCCGACGATGCCTTTCCAAGCGCCTTCGGTCTTGCTGACATCCGTGTGTTCCGGGCGAATGCCGATGGTGGTCGCGCCGTGTTTTTCTGCTTCGGCACCTTTGATCAGGTTCATCTTGGGTGAGCCGATAAAGCCCGCGACAAATTCGTTGCGTGGTGCGTGATACAGCTCCAGCGGTGTGCCGACCTGTTCGATGAACCCAGCGCGCAATACGACAATCTTGTCCGCCATGGTCATAGCTTCGACCTGATCGTGGGTCACATAGATCATGGTCGTTTCAAGGCGCTTGTGAAGCTCGCTGATTTCAAGGCGCATCCCGACCCGCAGCGCGGCATCGAGGTTCGACAAGGGTTCGTCGAACAGGAACGCGGCAGGTTCGCGCACGATCGACCGCCCGATGGCGACCCGCTGACGCTGACCACCCGACAGTTGACCAGGCTTGCGGTCCAGATAGTCGGTCAGGTTCAACGCTTTTGCAGCGTTCTCGATCCGACGCTTCTGTTCGTCCTCGGGCACGCCCGCCATCTTCATCGGGAACGCGATGTTCTTGCGCACCGACATATGCGGATAAAGTGCATAGGATTGAAACACCATCGCCAGCCCGCGTTTCGCCGGGGGCACGTTGGTTGCATCTGCGCCGTCGATCTCGATATGCCCGGAAGTGATATCCTCAAGGCCCGCGATGAGACGGAGTAGGGTGGATTTACCGCAGCCCGATGGGCCGACGAATACCGTGAACTCTCCGTCTTCAATTGTCAGATCGAGCGGTGGAATGACTTCGACTTCACCGAAGCTTTTGCTTACTTGGTTGAGTTTGATTTGTCCCATTGGTCAGGTTCCTTATTTCACAGCGCCGAAGGTCAGGCCGCTAACGAGTTGTTTCTGGCTGAACCAGCCGAGAATGAGGATCGGTGCGATGGCCATGGTGGAGGCCGCACTGAGCTTCGCGAAAAACAGTCCTTCCGGGCTGGAGTAGCTTGCGATGAAAGCTGTCAGTGGTGCGGCGTTTGCCGCGGTCAGGTTCAGCGTCCAGAAGGCTTCGTTCCATGCCAAGATGAAGTTCAAAAGCAAGGTTGAGGCAATTCCGGGGACCGCCATTGGGGTGAGAATATAAAGGATCTCTTCTTTCAGCGATGCGCCATCCATACGTGCCGCTTCCAGGATTTCACCCGGGATTTCGCGGAAGTAGGTATAAAGCATCCAGACGATGATCGGCAGGTTCATCAACATCAGGATGACAACCAGCGCGATGCGGCTGTCCAATATCCCCATCTTGATGCAGATCAGGTAGATTGGGTAAAGAACACCCACTGCCGGCAGCATCTTGGTCGACAGCATCCATAGCAGGATGTCTTTCGTCCGCTTTCCGGGCACGAAGGCCATGGACCAAGCCGCCGGAACTGCAATCATGATGCCAAGGATGGTTGAGCCACCCGCGATGATGATCGAGTTCCACAGGAACTTGGCGTAGTTTGAACGCTCCAGCACCGCGGTGTAGTTTTCCAGTGTCCAGTTAAAGGCAAGGAACACAGGCGGATCCGCAATAGCCGTGGCTTCAGTTTTGAAGCTTGTCAGGATGGTCCAGAGGATTGGGAAGAAGATCAGCAGACCGACGGCCCAAGCGGCTGTCGTATTTATGATCTTGCGTTGTTGAGTTACTGAGCGTGCCATTATGTGTTCCTCACGCGTCCAGGTTCTTGCCGACGATGCGCATCAGGAAGATGGCAACGATGTTGGCGAGAATGATTGCATATACGCCACCGGCTGAGCCTAAGCCGACGTTTTGACTTTCAAGCACACGCTGAAAGATAAGATAGGTGAGCGTCCGAGTGCCGAAAGCACCACCGGTTGTCACGAAAATCTCAGCGAAGATTGCCAGCAGAAAGATCGTCTGGATAAGCAGCACGATTGTGATCGCGCGGCTCAGGTGTGGAAGCGTGATGAAGGCAAAACGCTTGAGCGGGGGGGCACCATCCATTTCGGCGGCCTCCAACTGCTCGCTATCAAGCGACTGGATCGCTGTCAGCAGGATCAGGGTCGCAAAGGGCAACCACTGCCAAGAGACGATCAGCACGATGGACGACAGCGATGCTTCAGACAGCCACGACACCGGCTCGGCACCGAAAAAGCGCCATAGGTGGGCAAAAAGCCCATTGGTCGGGTCCAGAAACATGTTCTTCCAGACCAGCGCGGAAACGGTCGGCATAACAAAAAACGGTGCGATCACTAGAATACGGACGACCCCTTGGCCCCACATTGGCTGGTTGAGCAGGATGGCCAGCAATACGCCCAAAACCAGCGTGATCAACAGAACGCCACCAACGATTGTCAACGTGGCCAAAACGGACGGCCAAAACGCGCTGGAACTGACAAAACGAACATAGTTTTCGAAGCCAACCCATCCAAGGTCGCCGCCGCGCAGCGGTAGGTATTTCTTGAATGAGAAGACCAGCGTCATGATCAAGGGCACGAGCATCCAACCAAGAAGGAGAATAACTGCGGGAGCCATCATGATGCGGGCTGCTGATCGGGAATGTTGGGTTGCCATTGGGCATACCTCCTCTGTTGACAGACCTCAGTCTACCATGAACGGAGCCGTGATTTAGAAAGATTTAGTGAGATCCGGGGAACACAAAGGGAGCGGAGTGCCCCCCGGATCGAAGGCGCGTTTAGCGGTAGCCAGCAGCTTCCATAGCGTCATTTGTCAGTGCTTGTGCTTTGGCAAGCGCGTCCTCTACAGACTGCTGACCGGCATAAACAGCCGAGAACTCTTGACTGACTTCAGTTGCGATACCTGCGAATTCCGGGATCGCTGCGAACTGAACGCCAACGTAAGGAACGGGGTCCACAGTCGGGTTGTTCGGATCAGCTGACAGGATCGATTCCAGTGTCATCTCAGCGAAAGGAACTTCTTGGTAGTTGGGGTTTTCATACAGCGATGTACGGGCGCCCGGAGGTACGTTTGCCCAACCTTCGTTCGCAGCAACCAGTTCGATGTAGTCTTTCGAAGTTGCCCATTCGATGAACGATTTTGCAGCAGCTTCTTTTTGCGTGCCTGCAGGAACGGCCAGAGCCCAAGCCCACAACCAGTTCGAGCGTTTGCCCAGACCATTGTCGGGTGCCAAAGCGAAGCCGACTTTGTCAGCAACTTCGGAATCGTCGGGGTTGGTCACGAAGGACGCCGCAACGGTGGCGTCGATCCACATGCCGCATTTGCCCTGTTGGAACAGGTTCAGGTTTTCGTTGAACCCGTTGGTCGCATAACCGTTCGGACCAGACTCGTTCATCATGTCGACATAGAAGTTCAGCGTGTCAGCCCAGGGCTGCGTGTCGAACTGTGCGTTCCAGTCTTCGTCGAACCAGCGTGCGCCGAACGAGTTTGACATCGCCGTGATGAAAGCGCCGCCTTCACCCCAGCCAGCCTTGCCGCGCAGGCAAATGCCGTTGATGTCGTTGTCGCGGTCGGTCATTGCTGCTGCTGCTTCGCGAATGAAGGTCCAGGTTGGGTCCTTGGGCATTTCCAGGCCGGCTTTTTCCATCAGATCGGTGCGATACATGATCATCGAGCTTTCACCGTAGAACGGTGCAGCATACATCGTACCTTCGTAAGACAGGCCACCCCTCATTGCGGGCAGGATGTCGTCGGCGTCATATTCGGCCGAAAGATCATCCATGGGGATAAGCCAGCCGTTGGCAGCCCAGATCGGTGTCTCGTACATGCCGATGGTCATGATATCGAACGAGCCACCCTTGGCCGCGATATCTGTTGTGACGCGCTGACGAAGTACGTTTTCTTCCAGCGTCACCCATTCCACCGTGTGGCCGGTTTTGTCTGTGAAGTCCTGGGTCAGGCCCTGCATGCGGATCATGTCGCCGTTGTTCACGGTGGCAATCACCAAGTTCTCGGCGGTTGCACCGCCAGCCGTGACAAGCGCAATGGCCGTCGCAGCGTAGAGTGTTCGTTTAAAAGACATCCGATATCTCCTCCTCGTTGGATGATGATTTCAGATTACTCTCTGCAATGACGCGAAGTCAATTAAAAATTAGCGCGCGTAAAATAATATAGATGCAGGAGTTAAAACAATGGTTTAGGCCGAGTCTCTCATCACCAGCCGCCCTTCAAAAGTCGTTTCTGTGCGATCGGAAAGTCGTTCTTCGTTTTCCAACATGCCAAACAATTCATCTACGGCTCGATTCGCTATGGCTTCGTAGTCTTGCGCAATTGTCGTCAGCGGGGGGCAGGTGAATCTGGAAAACGGGTGATCGTCATGGCCCGCAATCCGAAGGTCGCAGCCCACGCCATGCCCGACCCGCAAGCCCAGACTATACGCCGCCGACAGCATGCCGATTGCCAAACGGTCGTTACTGCAAAGGATTGTGTTTGTGCTGAACGCTTTTGACGAAAGCAGCCGTCCGCCTTCCGTGCAGCCAATTTCTTCGAAATCCCAGCCATCGCCGTCCACCTGAAAAATGCGCGGCTCATGACCATGGCGCTTCATACTGTCGATATAGGCTTGGTGGCGCTTGTTGGCATTGGGGTTCGTGGGGGATTTCATCTCGAAGAAGCAGGGAGGCTCGCCGCTTCGGCACAGATATTCGACGACGAGGCCAACGCTTTGGAAGTTGTCAGTTCCGACGTAGGCCTGACCGATATCGCTCATGTTGGCGTCAAACAGAACGAGGGGGAAGTCGTCGTCGAATGCTTTAACGGCATCTTTGTCTGACCGCCTTCCAAACGGTGCAAGCAGCACCCCCGCAGGTTTAAGCGATCTAAGGGACTGCAGGTTTTGACGCTCCATGTCTGGGCTGCCGTGCGAACTGAGCAGGATCGGGCTATACCCCGCCTTAATGCAAGCAAGTTCGACGCGTCGTCCGATCTCGGAAAAGAAGGGGTCTGCAAGGTTTGGAACGACGACGCCAATATTCTTGGTCGTGCGTCTGTTCTGGTTCATCGCAAACACATTGGGCTGATAGTCGTGTTGCTTGAGGGCGGCCTCGATTTTCGCGCGGGTCGAGGCGCGCACGCTGTCAGGATCGTTGAAATACTTGGATACGGTCGGGCGGGAAATACCGCTTATCGCCGCAAATTCTTCCATATTGCGAATTTTAACCTGACCCATGTTAACACCTTATTATTTACATAAGTGACGCGCGATAATTTTAGAATAAGAGCGCACTTAGGAAATCGTCAAGCGAATATGTCCGTTTTGCAAAGTCAGGCCTGAACCGGGAGCGGATGCACGTAGGGCATGAAAGACCACAGCGCTTTGGCCAAAGTCCGGTTGTCGGCATCGTTTGAAACTGCTTGGGTAAAATGCCCTAGAGCTCGTCCGCCCAAGGGGGATTTGCGCCGGCGCGGGAAACGGTGACGGCGGCGACGCGTGCGCCATGTGCCAGGGCCTGTTTGAGTGCATCGGGAGAGAGGTTCTGGAGTTGATCCTTTTGCAGCGCACCCAGTTC
>NZ_JALKBF010000004.1 GCF_023016085.1 Aliiroseovarius sp. F47248L
AGATGGTGATGCCGGGCGACAACCTGAAGTTCAATGTTGAACTGATCGCTCCGATCGCGATGGAAGAGAAGCTGCGCTTCGCCATCCGCGAAGGCGGCCGCACCGTTGGTTCGGGCGTTGTGTCGAAGATCATCGAGTAACCGAAACTCCGATGCTTGACCGGAAAGGGCGTCCAGAGGGACGCCCTTTTTGTGTCACGCCGAGAGATGATCCCGAGACGCACAATCAAACACGTGTCGAAGATCATCGAGTAAGAACGCCCAGCGTTCTGACAGCGACAGGCGATTTGGCGGTCACGCCAAATCTGCCAAGAGCTTAATCGAACGGAAAGGGCGCCCAGCGGGCGCCCTTTTTTTTAACAGGCCAATTGCCAACCAGCTTTCAATCTATAGTGTAACCCTGCTCAGTCTTTGCAACAGGATTTGTTCAGGTGCCATTTCTAGTTCTCATAGTAGTAGTGTCCACGATACTCACAATTCTTGCATTACTGCAGCCGGCATGGTCAGACATAATTTTGATCACCGTACCTTGCGCTTTAGCAAGTTTGTTTTTGTTGGTTCGGTTTTTCCATAAACTCGACCCAGTACAGAAAGCGAAAAAACCAAAACCTCGAAGCAAACCTGCGAAACGGCGGCCTGAGAAACGTGTTGTTATTGATGGTTCAAATGTCATGCATTGGAAAGATGGCGAACCCAGTTTTGATCCATTGCATGACGTCATCAGCAAACTAAAACTGCTCGGCTTCACGCCGGGTGTCATGTTCGATGCAAATGCAGGGCATCTGTTGGAAGGACGGTATTTGGACGATGCCGATATGGCGGCCCGGTTGTTGCTTCCTGAAGATGCGGTGGTGGTTGTTGAAAAAGGGCGCCCCGCTGACCCAATTATCCTTGCGGCTGCCACAAATATCGGAGCCATAGTCGTATCGAATGATCGGTATCGCGACTGGGTGGATGAATTTCCCGAAATTCAAAAGCAAGGGTTTCTAGTGCGCGGCAGATACAAATCTGGGAAGCTCAAATTGAATCAGATCTCTCAAAAGGCATAGCGCTGCAACTATGTTGGACAGGCGCTCTTCGCTTCACCGCGTTCATTCCTCCAAGGGTTTCATTTCGTGCCCGACCCGAACCCCCGGATTGGCCTTGATGGCCCGCTTCATATGGTAAATGCGCTGTTTCTTACGCCAACTTCGGGCCAGTGGCTGAACCTCGGTCAGACAGTCTATGAGCGCGTCGTCGTTTAACCCGCTGACCTTTCCAGACCTCAACGCCTCGTCATCAATTTGGCGAATGTTTTGGAAGATCACGGTGTCGTCGGGGCAGAAGGCAACCGGCCTGAACCAATCTTTCATCAGGTGCATCTGCACCGGGATCCACGGAAGGCGCCAGTGGAAGTAATCTTGCTGCACCACCAAAGATTGCCCCGGTATCAGATGCGGAAAGAACCGTTCAGCGATGCCGTCGGTGGTCTCGGTCGATTTTGCAGCGTCCATGACCAGCAGTTCAATTGGTGATCCATCCCAAGTTTTTGACAGGATTTCGCCGCGATGCAGGGTGACGCGTTCCTCCCACGGTTCCAGAAGGTCGCGGGCCAGCCAATAGATGTCAGTCCCTTTGAACGGCGCGATGCCCTTGCGATAGAGCTCTGAGGCTTTGGTGCGTTCATCCGCCTTGAAGCGGTCATACGCGTGGACCCAGTGAGTTTTCCCGGCGTCCATGTGCCCATCGGCAAGTCGTGCGGTCGAACCGCCCACGAAGCACCCAAGATCGACAACGGCCCCAATATCCTGAGTCCAATGTGATGTAAGCCAATAATAGAGTTTTTGTTCCCGCTTTGCCAACATGGTGGGCACGCTCAGGGCTTGCTCCATCTCGACCCGGTCGATGGCACGCCACGGCGCGTCCTTGAACTCACTGGTATCCCGTATCATCTTGTTTCCGTGTTACCGCATCATCCGGCAGGTAAACAGCCGAAGATTTAAGCTCGGGTTGCTTTCTTCGCAGATTGTCGCTGAAAGCGCTTGAAAACATTTCCGCCTTGCCGTAATCCGACCCTCGGTCCTAGGGGTATAGCTCAGTTGGTAGAGCGACGGTCTCCAAAACCGTAGGTCCCGGGTTCGAACCCTGGTGCCCCTGCCACTTCAACCGCTTCGTTGACCTTGACCACGTCATTTCGGCTTTATTGTCGAGGCGCAGGGCTGACGAGGCTTGAAAACCCCGCGCGCATTGCGTAATTGACCGCCTGACTCATAAAAGGTTGAGAAACAAGATGACCAATCCGCTGCAATTCATCCAGCAGGTGCGTGCCGAAGTGTCGAAGGTGACATGGCCGACCCGCCGCGAAGTGCTTCTGACCACAGGTATGGTCTTTGTGCTGGCCGCGCTGACGGCGCTGTTTTTCTCGCTTATTGATCTGGGTATTCGCAGCGGTCTGGCCGCTGTGCTTGGCCTGTTTGGTTGAGTTTTCGCCTGACCCCTTGAAATGAGCACGTTTCAGGGGTAGTTCGGGCGACACTTCGGGACGGGCGTGTGGCGATTCGAGTTACACGCCGCTTTTTTGTTCCCGAGAACGGAATTTGAATGGCCCATTGGGCGCAAGAAGGCAGAGGCTGATATGGCGAAACGGTGGTATTCGGTGAGCGTGCTCTCGAACTTCGAAAAGAAGATTGCCGAGCAGATCAAGACCTCGGTTGAAGAAAAAGGCCTGGGCGATGAAATCGACGAGGTTCTGGTCCCCACCGAAGAGGTGATCGAGGTTCGTCGCGGCAAGAAAGTGACTGCCGAGCGACGCTTCATGCCCGGATATGTGCTGGTGCATATGGAGATGTCGGACGAAGGTTATCACCTGATCACATCGATCAACCGCGTCACCGGGTTCCTGGGTCCGCAAGGTCGTCCGATGCCGATGCGCGATGCCGAAGTGAACGCGATCCTGAACCGCGTTGAAGAAGGTGTTGATGCGCCGCGCACCCTGATCCACTTCGAAGTGGGCGAGAAGGTCGCGGTGACAGACGGACCATTTGAAGGCTTCGACGGCATGGTCGAGGACGTAGATGACGACAACCAGCGCCTGAAGGTGACGGTGTCGATCTTTGGCCGGGCCACCCCGGTCGAACTTGAATACACGCAGGTCACCAAACAGGCCTGACGCGTAAACCGCCCCACCGGGCGGGCGTGGGAGGGGCAGGGATCGCGATCCCCAATCCAGACCACGACAATGGAAGGCAACGGGACGCGTCCCCGAGCTGTTGTTAAAGGAGAAGCCAAATGGCTAAAAAACTCGCTGGCACAATGAAGCTGCAGGTTCCTGCAGGTCAAGCCAACCCCAGCCCGCCCGTCGGCCCAGCCTTGGGTCAACGCGGCATCAACATCATGGAATTCTGCAAAGCGTTTAACGCCAAGACGCAGGAAATGGAGCCCGGTGCGCCGTGCCCGACCGTGATCACCTACTATCAGGACAAGTCCTTTACCATGGATATCAAGACGCCACCTGCGTCTTACTATCTGATCAAAGCGGCTGGTCTGAAGTCGGGTGCCAACAAGCCCGGCCACGAAACCGTGGGCACGGTGACTGCCGCTCAGGTGAAAGAAATCGCCGAAGCGAAAATGAAAGATCTGAACGCGAATGACATCGAAGCTGCGATGTTGATCGTTCTGGGCTCTGCCCGGTCTATGGGCATCGAGGTGAAGTAAGATGGCGAAACTGGGAAAACGCACCAAAGCCGCACGCGAAGCATTCGCCGGCAAAGATAACGTTTCGGTCGAAGAAGCTGTTGCACTGGTCAAGGGCAACGCAAAAGCGAAATTCGACGAAACCATCGAAATCGCCATGTCGCTGGGTGTTGATACACGTCACGCAGACCAAATGGTCCGCGGTGTAATCGGTCTGCCGAACGGCACCGGTAAAACCATGCGCGTCGCCGTATTCGCACGTGGCCCGAAGGCGGAAGAAGCTCAGGCAGCCGGTGCTGACATCGTTGGCGCAGAAGACCTGATGGAAACCGTACAGGGCGGCACCATTGAGTTTGATCGTTGCATCGCGACGCCGGACATGATGCCGATCGTTGGCCGTCTGGGCAAAGTCCTTGGCCCTCGCAACCTGATGCCGAACCCCAAGGTTGGCACTGTGACCATGGACGTGAAAGCAGCCGTGGAAGCAGCCAAAGGTGGCGAAGTTCAGTTTAAAGCTGAAAAAGGTGGCGTGGTTCACGCTGGTCTGGGTAAGGCATCGTTTGACGAAGCCAAACTGGTTGAGAACGTGCGCGCCTTCGTCGACGCCGTTCAGAAAGCCAAGCCAACCGGCGCCAAAGGCACCTATATGAAGAAAATCGCGCTGAGCTCGACCATGGGTCCGGGCGTCACCATCTCGGTGGACAGCGCAACGGGCAACTAAGACAGGTCCTCAAAGAACTGCAGAAAGGCGGATCGTACGATCCGCCTTTTTTGCATGAATGACTGTGTGCAGGACCTGTCTTTAGGATGACATACCAGACCCGCGCCGATAACGTGGCCGCACCTATGGCTTTTGAAAGGTTTGTAAGTGCCAAGTAGTAGAAAAGTGCTTTTTTCGGCGGTTAAAAACGAAGCTCCCTTCATTCTGGAATGGATCGCCTATCATCGGGTGATCGGATTTGACCGGATAATCATCTGTTCGAATGATTGCGATGACGGCACTGATGAAATACTCGCTGCATTGTCTAGTCATGGAGTTCTTGAGCATCTTCGGCATGAGGTGCCTGTTGGTACATCCCCACAATTGCAGGCGGCCACACGAGCATCCGAGGCGGGGTTGATTGCTGATGGTGATTGGGTTCTTTGGCTGGATGCCGATGAGTTTCTGAATGTCCGCACGGGCAATCAGGATGTTGTGTCGCTCGTTGAAGCACTGGGAGATAAAAAAGGAATTCTGATCAACTGGCGTCTTTTCGGAGATTCCGGACAGATACCGTTCCCCGGTCGGCTGATATCACAAGATTTTACATTGTGCTCGAAGCGCAGGAACATCGACAACTGTTCGGTGAAGACTCTGTTCAAGGTAGGTGCTGGTGTGGTTGGGTTTCAGAGTAAAGGTGTGCATCGTCCCAAGATTGATCCACAGGCAGGATTGCAACTTTCAGACTTCCTGAACGGTAAGGGTAAAACCTTGTCAAACGGGTATGCCAAGCATCGCCGCTGGCTGGCTGGTCAGGATATTGGTCATGACGCCAAAGTTCAGTCGGAAGAAGTCGGATTTGGGTTGGCGCAGATCAACCACTATGTCACGCGCACGCCTGAAATGTTCTGGCTAAAACAGTTGCGCGGTCGTGGCTGGGCTCCAAAACGCGATGATGGCGTAAATGATCGGCATACCGCGCCGAACTACGCTTCGATGAACCATAACGAGACAAGCGACGCTTCAGTTCTTTTTTGGGAAGCTGATACCACGGCAGAGATCGCAAAGCTGATGGCGATGCAGGGGGTGTCCGAAGCGGTCGAAAATGCAAACCGGGTCGTATCGAGCAGGCTTGACGACTTTCGGAGTAGCAGCTTTGCTGAGAAGTTCTTTGAAGCATCGGAATTCGAATTGACACTGCCTGAGGCAGAAGCAGCGTTGTTGTGCGAAGAATATGCGAAAGCATCCTCCATTTTAGAATACGGTTCGGGTGGATCGACATTTGTTGCGGCCGCTGTACCGGATTGTCAGACGGTGACGGTTGAAAGCGATTGGAACTGGTCAGCAAAGCTGCGCAAAGCCATCTATCAACGCGGGGCTGAAAAGCGCGTCTCTGTTCATTGGGTGGATATTGGGCCGACGGGTTCTTGGGGGCGCCCGAAAACCGACGCCGCTTGGGCTGAGTACCCTAAATATGCGTTAGAAGTTTGGGACCTACCAACCTTCGCGGAACCCGACGTAGTGCTGATTGACGGTAGATTTCGCGTTGGCTGTTTTCTTGCGTGTTTGTTCAAATGCCGGAAACCTATGCGAGTTCTTTGGGATGACTACGTCGGTCGCGAACACTACTATGTTGTCGAGAAGTATCTGAAGCCAACCAGTTTGGTTGGACGTATGGCCGTTTTCGATGTCGTGCCAACTGCGATACCGGCGGAAATGCTACTTGAGATCGTCTTGCAATTTTCTGATCAGAAGTGAACGTTAGTCGTTTTACGGTTCGATTAGCTCGGATATACTCGATGCTGCCCGACAGTACGCGCAGCATTGTCTGCCCCGATATTCTTTCCCGATTAGGGGTTGGAAATCCCCCCTAGACGTCCTAAGTAACCCCTGCAGATCAGCGTGCGATTCGTCGTGCGCTGTTTTGCATTTCGTCCGAGACGGTGGGTGACGCTGGTGGGCCAAGCTGAAAAGCGACTGCGCGCAAGGGTCATAATTCCTGCCTGAGATGGGAAATGAACAAAAGAATTCTCGTGGCCGCTTGGCCTTGGGGCGATTTTGCGAAGGACCCGTATCACGGACCCGATTGCCGGGTTTTCTCTGAAAATCTGGTGAAATAAGAGCCGGAGGGTCTGACCCTCCATACTTGGAGTAAAACTGTGGATAGAGCCCAGAAAGAGAAAGTGGTCGAGGAACTCGGCCAGATCTTTGAAAGCTCTGGCGTTGTAGTGGTTGCCCACTACGCGGGTCTCACGGTTGCCGAGATGCAGGACCTGCGTTCGCAAATGCGCGAAGCTGGCGGGTCTGTGCGTGTTGCCAAGAACAAGCTCGCCAAAATCGCTCTGGAAGACAAGCCGGCCGCTTCGATCGCCGACCTTCTTTCGGGCATGACCGTTCTTGCCTATTCCGAAGATCCTGTGGCTGCGGCCAAGGTCATGGAAGGCTACGCCAAGACCAACGAGAAGCTCGTTATTCTTGGCGGTGCCATGGGTGAGACGGCGCTGGATACGGCCGGTGTCAAAGCTGTTGCCGCTATGCCGTCGCGTGACGAGCTTATTGCTTCGATCGTTGGCTGCATTGGCGCACCTGCTTCGAACATCGCTGGGGCCATTGGCGCGCCTGCTTCGAACATCGCATCCATCTTGTCCACAATCGAGGACAAGGCTGCTTAAGCAATCTGAGCCCCGTGTAGCGAAATATCGCCTCACGTTGGAACACATCTAATAACGGAAAGAAGTCAAATGGCTGATCTGAAAAAACTTGCTGAAGAGATCGTGGGTCTGACCCTTCTCGAAGCACAAGAACTGAAAACCATCCTCAAAGACGAGTATGGCATCGAGCCCGCAGCTGGCGGCGCAGTGATGATGGCTGGCCCTGCTGGCGACGCTGGCGCAGCTGCCGAGGAAAAAACCGAGTTCGACGTCGTTCTGAAGAACGCCGGCGCCTCGAAAATCAACGTCATCAAAGAAGTTCGCGGCATCACCGGTCTTGGCCTGAAAGAAGCCAAAGAGCTGGTCGAAGCTGGCGGCAAGATCAAAGAAGGCGTGGACAAAGCCGAAGCAGAAGACATCAAAGGCAAGCTGGAAGCAGCTGGCGCCGAAGTCGAGCTGGCCTAAGCCTTGCGCTTTCGGGTCGCCTGAAGACCCGCAAAACATGGCTGGGCCCGGAGAAATCCGGGTCCAGCCGAACCTGTCTTGAAGAGGGCCTGAATGACCGGGCGTTCTTCTGGGAAAGGTTCAATGGATCGGGAGGAAACCCTTGGGCGGGTTTTCGGGAATTGGTTCGAACCCCCAATCTCGGACGAGGCGTCGCCGGTGACCCGACGGTCGGCGCATCAGTTGAGAAATGAAAGGTAATTACCTTATGGCGCAGACCTATCTTGGCCAGAAACGCTTGCGTAAGTACTATGGCAAAATCCGTGAAGTGCTTGAAATGCCGAACCTGATTGAGGTTCAGAAAAGCTCTTACGACCTTTTTCTGAATTCCGGCGATCAGCCACAACCGATGGACGGCGAAGGCATTAACGCAGTTTTCCAGTCGGTGTTCCCGATCAAGGATTTCAACGAAACCGCTATTCTAGAGTTCGTTAAATACGAGCTTGAGCAGCCGAAGTTTGATGTTGAAGAATGCCAGCAGCGTGATCTGACATATTCGGCACCCTTGAAGGTGACACTTCGTCTGATCGTGTTTGATATCGACGAGGACACAGGCGCCAAGTCGGTCAAGGACATCAAGGAGCAAGACGTGTTCATGGGCGACATGCCCCTGATGACGCCGAACGGCACGTTTGTCGTGAACGGCACCGAGCGTGTGATCGTGTCCCAGATGCACCGTTCCCCAGGTGTGTTCTTCGACCACGACAAGGGTAAAACACACTCGTCAGGTAAGCTTCTGTTTGCCTGCCGTATCATTCCATATCGCGGCTCGTGGCTGGATTTCGAATTTGACGCCAAGGACATCGTCTTTGCGCGCATCGACCGCCGCCGCAAGCTGCCTGTGACGACCTTGCTTTATGCACTGGGTCTGGATCAGGAAGCGATCATGGATGCCTATTACGACACCGTTCAGTACAAACTGAAGAAGAACAAGGGTTGGGTTACCAAGTTCTTCCCCGAGCGTGTTGCTGGCACCCGTCCGACGCAAGATCTGATCAATGCCAAGACTGGCGAAGTGATTGCCGAAGCTGGCAAGAAGATCACTCCGCGTGCCGTCAAGAAGCTGATGGAAGATGGCAAGGACATCGACCTGTTGGTGCCGTTTGACTCGATCGTTGGTCGTTATGTCGCGAAAGACATTATCAACGAAGACACCGGTGCGATCTATGTCGAAGCTGGCGACGAACTGACGTTGGAGCATGACAAGGATGGCGAGCTGATCGGTGGTTCGTTGAAAGAACTGATGGATGCTGGCATCACCGATATCCCGGTTCTGGATATCGATAACGTCAACGTTGGCCCATATATCCGCAACACGATGGCGGCAGACAAAAACATGGGTCGCGACACCGCGCTTATGGACATCTACCGTGTGATGCGTCCGGGTGAACCACCCACCGTTGAAGCCGCGTCGGCACTGTTCGACACGCTGTTCTTTGACAGCGAACGCTATGACCTGTCGGCTGTTGGTCGTGTGAAGATGAACATGCGTCTGGATCTGGATGCCGAGGATACACAGCGCACTCTGCGTCGCGAGGATATCGTCGCCTGCGTCAAGGCGCTGGTTGAGCTGCGTGACGGCAAGGGCGACATCGACGATATCGACCATTTGGGCAACCGTCGTGTGCGCTCGGTCGGCGAACTGATGGAAAATCAGTATCGCGTGGGTCTGCTGCGCATGGAGCGCGCGATCAAGGAGCGTATGTCGTCGGTCGAGATTGACACAGTCATGCCGCAAGATCTGATCAACGCAAAACCGGCTGCGGCTGCCGTTCGTGAATTCTTCGGCTCGTCGCAGCTGTCGCAATTCATGGACCAAACCAACCCGCTGTCGGAAGTCACCCACAAACGCCGCCTGTCGGCGCTTGGGCCGGGTGGTCTGACCCGCGAACGTGCCGGGTTCGAAGTGCGCGACGTGCACCCGACCCACTATGGTCGGATGTGTCCGATTGAAACGCCGGAAGGGCCAAATATTGGTCTGATCAACTCGCTGGCAACCTTCGCCCGCGTGAACAAATATGGCTTCATCGAAACTCCGTATCGCAAGGTTGTGGACGGCAAAGTTACGGACGAAGTGAACTATATGTCCGCCACAGAAGAGATGCGTCACACAGTGGCTCAGGCCAACGCGCATCTGGACGAAGAAGGCCGGTTCGAAAACGATCTGGTGAACACCCGTCAGTCGGGCGAATACACGATGGCGCAGCGTGAAAGCGTAGACCTGATCGACGTGTCGCCCAAGCAGCTGGTATCGGTTGCGGCCTCGCTTATTCCGTTCCTGGAAAACGACGACGCCAACCGCGCCCTGATGGGTTCGAACATGCAGCGTCAGGCCGTTCCGCTTCTGCGGGCCGAGGCACCGTATGTCGGCACCGGCATCGAAGGCAAAGTTGCCATCGATTCAGGTGCTGCCATCCAAGCGAAACGTGGCGGTGTCATCGACCAGGTTGATGCAACACGTATCGTTGTGCGCGCCACCGAAGACCTAGGTCTGGGTGACGCGGGCGTCGATATCTATCGTCTGCGCAAGTTCCAGCGTTCGAACCAGAACACCTGCATCAACCAGCGACCGCTGGTGAAGGTGGGTCAGCAGGTTTCGAAAGACGAAGTGATTGCCGATGGTCCGTCCACGGATATGGGCGAATTGGCTTTGGGCAAGAACGTGGTCGTCGCGTTTATGCCTTGGAATGGCTACAACTACGAAGACTCGATCCTGATCTCGGAACGCATCGCGCGTGATGACGTGTTTACCTCGGTCCATATCGAAGAATTCGAAGTCGCTGCCCGTGACACCAAGCTTGGGCCGGAAGAGATCACCCGCGACATTCCGAACGTCGGTGAAGAAGCGCTGCGCAACCTCGACGAGGCTGGCATCGTTTACATTGGTGCGGATGTGGAACCGGGCGATATTCTGGTCGGTAAGATCACACCGAAGGGTGAAAGCCCGATGACGCCGGAAGAAAAGCTTCTGCGCGCCATCTTTGGTGAGAAAGCATCGGACGTTCGCGATACCTCGCTGCGTGTGAAGCCGGGCGATTTCGGCACCGTTGTCGAAGTGCGCGTGTTCAACCGCCATGGCGTTGAAAAAGACGAACGTGCCCTGCAGATCGAGCGCGAAGAGGTCGAAAGCCTTGCCCGTGACCGCGACGACGAGTTGCACATTCTGGAGCGCAACATCTATGCGCGCCTGCGCAGCATGATCGAAGGCAAGGTTGCCGTGAAGGGGCCGAAAGGCGTCAAATCGGGATCGAAGATCAACGACGAGCTTCTGGAAAGCCTGAGCCGCGGCCAGTGGTGGCAGCTTGCGCTGGAAGACGAGGATGATGCCAAGATCGTCGAAGCCCTGAACGAGCAATTCGAAGCGCAGAAACGCGCGCTGGACGCTCGTTTTGAAGATAAGGTCGAAAAGGTACGTCGTGGTGACGACCTGCCGCCGGGTGTTATGAAGATGGTCAAAGTCTTCGTTGCCGTGAAGCGTAAGCTTCAACCGGGTGACAAGATGGCCGGTCGTCACGGGAACAAAGGTGTTATTTCCAAGGTTGTACCGATGGAAGATATGCCGTTCCTTGCTGACGGAACGCCCGTCGACTTCTGCCTGAACCCGCTGGGTGTGCCGTCGCGTATGAACGTTGGTCAGATCCTTGAAACTCATATGGGTTGGGCCGCTCGCGGTCTGGGTCTTAACATCGACGAAGCCTTGGGTGAATATCGTCGCTCCGGCGATCTGACCCCGGTTCGCGAGGCGATGCGCATCGCTTATGGCGATGATGTCTATGAAGAAGGCATTGCCGGTATGGACGAAGATACCTTGGTCGATGCCGCAGGCAATGTGACCCGTGGTGTGCCGATTGCAACGCCCGTCTTTGACGGCGCGAAAGAGGCTGACGTGAACGATGCGCTGACGCGTGCAGGGTTCGACACCTCAGGCCAATCGGTTCTGTTTGACGGTCGCACCGGCGAACAGTTCTCGCGCGAAGTGACGGTGGGTGTGAAATACCTGCTCAAACTGCACCACCTTGTGGACGACAAAATCCACGCGCGTTCGACCGGTCCGTACTCGCTTGTTACGCAGCAGCCGCTGGGAGGTAAGGCGCAGTTCGGTGGCCAGCGCTTCGGTGAGATGGAAGTCTGGGCTTTGGAAGCATATGGCGCGGCTTACACGCTGCAAGAAATGCTTACGGTCAAATCGGACGACGTTGCTGGCCGGACGAAAGTCTATGAAAGCATCGTCAAAGGCGAGGACAACTTCGAAGCTGGCGTGCCGGAAAGCTTCAACGTGCTTGTCAAAGAAGTCCGCGGCCTCGGCCTTAACATGGAACTCCTGGATGCGGAGGGCGAGGAGTAGGGCGCTTAGCTTTACCCCTCCCACCCTTCCCCTGATTAAAGGAAACGCAAAATGAACCAGGAACTGACAACAAACCCGTTCAACCCGCTGGCGGCCCCCAAGACCTTTGACGAGATCAAAGTGTCGCTGGCCAGCCCGGAACGGATCCTTAGCTGGTCCTATGGCGAGATCAAGAAGCCCGAGACCATCAACTACCGCACGTTCAAACCTGAACGCGACGGCCTGTTCTGTGCGCGTATCTTTGGCCCTGTCAAAGATTATGAATGCCTGTGCGGCAAGTATAAGCGCATGAAGTATCGCGGCGTTGTCTGCGAGAAATGCGGTGTGGAAGTTACCCTTCAAAAGGTGCGCCGCGAACGTATGGGTCACATCGAACTGGCAGCGCCCGTCGCGCATATCTGGTTCTTGAAGTCGCTGCCGTCGCGTATCGGCCTGATGCTGGACATGACCCTGCGCGATCTGGAACGCATCCTGTATTTCGAGAACTACGTGGTGATCGAGCCCGGCCTGACGGACCTTCAATACGGTCAGCTGATGACCGAAGAAGAGTTCATGGACGCCCAGGACACCTATGGTATGGACGCGTTCACTGCCAATATTGGTGCTGAAGCGATCCGCGAAATGCTGGCCGCGATCGATCTGGAAGCCGAAGCCGAACAGCTGCGTGCTGATCTGGCCGAAGCCACGGGCGAGTTGAAGCCCAAGAAGATCATCAAGCGTTTGAAAATCGTTGAATCGTTCATAGAATCGGGCAACCGCCCGGAATGGATGATCCTGACCGTGATCCCGGTTATCCCGCCAGAACTGCGCCCGCTGGTGCCGCTGGACGGTGGCCGTTTCGCGACCTCAGATCTGAACGATCTGTATCGCCGTGTGATCAACCGGAACAACCGTCTGAAGCGTCTGATCGAACTGCGCGCACCTGACATCATCGTCCGCAACGAAAAGCGGATGTTGCAGGAATCGGTTGATGCACTGTTTGACAACGGCCGTCGTGGACGTGTGATCACCGGCGCCAACAAGCGCCCGCTGAAATCGCTGTCCGACATGCTGAAGGGTAAGCAAGGTCGCTTCCGCCAGAACCTTTTGGGGAAACGCGTCGACTTCTCGGGCCGTTCGGTCATTGTGACCGGTCCGGAACTGAAGCTGCACCAATGTGGTCTGCCAAAGAAGATGGCGCTGGAGCTGTTCAAGCCGTTCATCTATTCGCGTCTTGAAGCCAAAGGCCTGTCTTCCACTGTGAAGCAAGCCAAGAAGTTGGTCGAAAAAGAACGTCCCGAGGTGTGGGATATTCTGGACGAAGTGATCCGCGAACACCCCGTGATGCTGAACCGTGCGCCCACGTTGCACCGTCTTGGCATCCAGGCATTCGAACCGATCCTGATCGAAGGTAAAGCCATTCAGCTTCACCCGCTGGTCTGTTCGGCATTCAACGCTGACTTTGATGGTGACCAGATGGCCGTTCACGTGCCGCTGTCGCTGGAAGCTCAGCTTGAAGCCCGCGTTCTGATGATGTCGACGAACAACGTTCTGTCGCCCGCTAACGGTGCGCCGATCATCGTTCCGTCGCAGGACATGATCCTTGGCCTCTATTATATCACGATGGAGCGCGAAGGCATGAAGGGCGAAGGCATGATCTTCTCCGACGTAGACGAAGTTCAGCACGCTCTGGACGCTGGTGAAGTGCATATGCACGCCAAGGTTCAGGCCCGCATGAAACAGATCGACGAGGAAGGCAACGAAGTGACTGTTCGCTTCGAAACCACCCCCGGCCGTATCCGTCTGGGTGCGCTTCTGCCGCTGAATGCGAAAGCACCGTTCAAACTGGTGAACCGCCTTCTGCGGAAGAAAGAAGTGCAGCAGGTTATCGACACCGTCTATCGCTACTGCGGTCAGAAAGAGTCGGTTATCTTCTGTGACCAGATCATGTCGATGGGCTTCAAAGAAGCGTTCAAGGCTGGCATCTCGTTCGGCAAGGACGACATGGTTATCCCGGACAGCAAATGGCCCATCGTGGATGAAACCCGCGATCAGGTGAAAGGGTTCGAGCAGCAATATATGGACGGCTTGATCACTCTGGGCGAGAAGTACAACAAAGTTGTCGATGCTTGGTCGAAGTGTAACGACAAAGTCACCGACGCAATGATGGACACTATCTCGTCTGCCAAGCGTGACGAAAACGGCGCCGAAGCGGAACCGAACTCGGTCTACATGATGGCCCACTCGGGTGCGCGTGGTTCTGTCACTCAGATGAAACAGCTGGGTGGTATGCGCGGTCTGATGGCCAAACCTTCGGGAGAGATTATCGAAACGCCGATCATCTCGAACTTTAAAGAAGGTCTGACCGTGCTTGAGTATTTCAACTCGACCCACGGTGCCCGTAAGGGTCTGTCGGATACGGCATTGAAAACCGCGAACTCGGGATATCTGACTCGTCGTCTGGTTGACGTGGCGCAGGACTGCATCGTCCGTATGGTCGATTGCGGGACCGAGAACTCGATCACTGCAGAAGCGGCTGTCAACGATGGTGAAGTTGTTGCCTCGTTGGGCGAACGTGTTCTGGGGCGTGTGGCTGCAGAGGATGTACTGGTTCCGGGCACAGAAGAAGTGATCGTTGCCAAGAATGAACTGATCGACGAACGCAAAGCGGACGAGATCGAATCCTCGGGCGTTGCCACGGTTCGGATGCGCAGCCCGCTGACTTGTGAAGCTGAAGAAGGCGTTTGCGCCAACTGCTATGGTCGTGACCTTGCACGCGGTACTCGTGTGAACACGGGCGAAGCGGTCGGTATCATCGCGGCGCAGTCCATCGGTGAACCCGGCACGCAGCTGACGATGCGGACTTTCCACATCGGCGGTGTTGCCCAGGGTGGTCAGCAATCGTTCCAGGAAGCCAGCCAGGACGGTAAGATCGAATATCGCAACGCGAATATTCTGGAAGACCGCGACGGTGAGATTGTTGTTATGGGGCGGAACATGGTTCTGGCTATCATCGACGGCAATGGTGTGGAGCGTGCCACGTTCAAGCTGGGCTATGGCTCGAAGCTGCACGTTAAGGATGGCGCGAAAGTGGCCCGTGGCGACAAGCTGTTTGAATGGGATCCGTATACGCTTCCGATGATTGCTGAAAAGGATGGGACGGTGAAGTTCGTCGACCTGATCAGCGGGATTTCGGTCCGTGACGAAACCGATGATGCAACCGGTATGACGCAGAAGATCGTGTCTGACTGGCGTTCGGCTCCGAAAGGCAACGAACTGAAGCCGGAAGTGATCATGGTTGGTGAAGATGGCGAACCGGTACGCAACGATGCCGGTAACCCCGTAACCTATACCATGTCTGTGGATGCCATTCTGTCCATCGAAGATGGCCAGACGGTAAAAGCCGGTGACGTTGTCGCGCGTATCCCGCGTGAAGGCGCCAAAACCAAGGACATCACCGGTGGTTTGCCGCGTGTGGCCGAATTGTTCGAAGCACGTCGTCCGAAAGATCACGCGATCATCGCGGAAATCGATGGTTACGTGCGCTTCGGCCGCGACTACAAGAACAAGCGTCGCATCTCGATCGAGCCGGCTGATGAAAGCATGGAGCCCGTCGAATACATGGTGCCCAAGGGCAAGCACATTCCGGTTGCGGAAGGTGACTTCATCCAGAAGGGCGAATATCTCATGGACGGCAACCCTGCGCCGCATGACATCCTGTCCATCATGGGTGTTGAAGCGCTGGCTGACTATATGATCGACGAAGTTCAGGACGTGTATCGCCTGCAAGGTGTTAAGATTAACGACAAGCACATCGAGGTGATCGTTCGCCAGATGCTGCAGAAGTGGGAGATCTTGGACTCGGGCGAAACCACGCTTCTGAAAGGCGAGCATGTGGACAAGGCCGAATTTGATGCAGCCAACGAAAAGGCCGCAGCAGAAGGCCGTCGTCTGGCATCGGGCGAGCCGATCCTGCTGGGGATCACCAAGGCAAGCCTGCAGACACGTTCGTTCATTTCGGCGGCATCGTTCCAGGAAACCACCCGCGTTCTGACCGAGGCATCTGTCCAAGGTAAGCGCGACAAGCTGGTTGGCCTGAAAGAGAACGTCATTGTGGGTCGCCTGATCCCTGCCGGGACCGGCGGAGCCACGCAGCGCGTGCGTCAGGTTGCACAAGCCCGCGACATGAAGGTGATCGAAGAAGCCCGTGCGGAAGCCGAAAAAGCTGCTGCCCTGGCCGCACCTGCGGATGATGTTTTCGGCGATGTGTCCGAAGATGACAATGGATTGGTTGAAACACCTGAAGTCAGCGGCTCGGAGCAGCCCTGATCCCAATTTCAAGTAATCAGGAAAGCCCCGCCATCCGGCGGGGCTTTTTATTTGCCAGATCAATATTTCTTTGATTAGGCTTCGGGCCGTGCAACTGGCCTGTTTGAACGGCCACAATCTCACTTCGTTACCCTTAGACGGAAGCCTGATGTCAGTTTCAGACAACATGAAAGGTGCGGCGATGATGGCTGGTTCCATGGCTGGCTACACCTTTAATGATGCCTGCATGAAGGCACTGTCAGGTGACGTCCCGCTGTCACAAGCAGTGTTTCTGCGCGGTGTTCTGACCTGTTTGATGCTATACGGGCTGGGAGTGTCGCTGCGGTCGCTGACCTTTCGACTTGGCCGGCGCGAATGGAAGCTGATGCTTCTGCGGTCTTTCGCCGAAATGGGAGCGACCTATTGTTTTCTGAGCGCCTTGTTCAATATGCCGATCGCCAACGTTACCGCCGTCTTGCAGGCCTTACCTTTGACCATTGCATTGGCAGCCTGGTCATTTTTGGGTGAGCCTTTGGGGTGGCGTCGCCTGTTTGCCATCCTGATCGGTTTTGTTGGCGTCGTTTTGATCGTCAAACCCGGAGGCGATGGGTTTACACTTTGGTCGGTCTACGCGCTGCTCGCGGTTGGGTTCATCACGTTGCGTGATCTTGTTGTCCGAAAGATGTCATCTACGACACCGTCAATGACCGTGGCCCTTGTGGCGTCTGTTGCGATTACGGTGTCTTTTGGCATTGCATCGCTTGGTGTGGACTGGGCACCCGTCACGCCAAGAAGTGGGGGGCTTCTGGTGCTGTCCGCCCTGTTTATTTTCATGGGATATCTGTTTTCAGTGATGGTGATGCGCGTGGGCGATATTGGTTTTATCGCGCCATTCAGGTACACAGGCCTGATCTGGGCCTTGATCATCGGGCTTGTCATTTTCGGCGAATGGCCTGATGGCGTGACCCTTGTTGGTGCAGGGATCGTCGTTGCAACTGGCCTGTTTACCCTGTTCCGCGAACGACAAGTGTCGCGTCAGGCAAGAACCAAAGCTCTTCTGTGACACCGCAACCATGGGCCTTCAACGCAAAGTCGGGGCTGGCGGTTGACAGGGGGCACGACTCCTCATATACGCCCACCATCCAGCTGGGTCTTGCCCGGCATTATCAGAATTGAGGGATCAAGGTCAGCGCTCCTTTTAGGCACTGATCCTCTGTGAACCAACCGCGTCGCTTGCCTCGGAATGGAAGCGATCGCGGATTTTCGCTTTGCAGACGTGCTCGGCGAAGAAATGCAAACCGCACGGGGACACTCGTGCAAACACATGTGTTGAGAAACGGGAAAACTGCCCTATGCCAACGATCCAACAGCTGATCCGCAAGCCGCGCCAGCCAAAAGTAAAGCGCTCCAAGTCGATGCACCTGGAGTCTTGTCCGCAAAAACGTGGCGTTTGTACGCGCGTTTATACAACCACACCGAAAAAGCCGAACTCGGCCATGCGTAAAGTTGCCAAAGTGCGCCTGACCAATGGTTACGAGGTTATCAGCTATATCGGTGGTGAAAGCCACAACCTGCAAGAACACTCGGTGGTTCTGATCCGCGGCGGTCGTGTAAAAGACCTTCCGGGTGTGCGTTATCACATCGTTCGCGGTGTTCTGGATACCCAGGGCGTCAAAGACCGTAAGCAACGTCGTTCGAAATACGGCGCCAAGCGTCCGAAGTAAGGAGATCCGGGAATGTCTCGTCGTCACGCCGCTGAAAAGCGCGAAATCCTGCCCGACGCCAAATTTGGCGATCGTGTGCTGAGCAAGTTCATGAACAACCTGATGATCGACGGTAAGAAGTCGGTTGCAGAAAAAATCGTCTATAACGCGCTGGATCGCGTAGAAGACAAGATCAAGCGTGCGCCCGTGGAAGTGTTCCACGAAGCGCTGGACAACATCAAACCGTCAGTCGAAGTTCGTTCGCGTCGTGTTGGTGGTGCCACCTATCAGGTTCCGGTCGAAGTTCGCCCTGAGCGCCGTGAAGCTTTGGCGATCCGCTGGCTGATCACCGCCGCCCGTAACCGCAATGAAAACACGATGGAAGAACGCCTTGCTGGTGAGCTTCTGGATGCCGTGAACTCGCGCGGGACTGCCGTTAAGAAACGCGAAGACACCCACAAAATGGCCGACGCCAACAAAGCGTTCAGCCATTATCGCTGGTAAAGCCAAGGAAGGAAGACACCCATGGCACGCGACTATCCTCTCGACCGTTATCGCAACTTCGGCATTATGGCGCATATCGACGCGGGTAAAACCACCTGCTCGGAACGCATCCTGTTCTACACCGGTAAATCCCACAACCTTGGTGAAGTGCACGATGGTGCAGCCACCATGGACTGGATGGAGCAGGAGCAGGAACGCGGTATCACCATCACTTCGGCTGCCACCACCACTTTCTGGGAACGCACCGAAGATGGCGAAACTGCTGACACGCCAAAGCACCGTCTGAACATCATCGACACCCCCGGCCACGTTGACTTCACCATTGAGGTCGAGCGTTCGCTGGCGGTTCTCGATGGTGCCGTTTGTGTTCTTGACGCCAACGCTGGTGTCGAACCGCAAACCGAAACCGTTTGGCGTCAGGCTGACCGCTACAAGGTTCCGCGCATGGTGTTCGTCAACAAGATGGACAAGATCGGCGCTGACTTCTTCAACTGTGTTCGTATGATTGAAGACCGTACCGGCGCACGTGCCGTTCCCGTTGGTATTCCGATCGGGGCCGAGAACGAGCTGGAAGGTCTTGTTGACCTTGTCACCATGGAAGAATGGCTGTGGCAGGGCGAAGACCTTGGCGCATCTTGGATCAAAGCTCCGATCCGCGACAGCCTGAAAGACATGGCCGACGAATGGCGTGGCAAGATGATCGAAGCGGCCGTCGAAGAAGATGACGACGCGATGATGGAATACCTTGAAGGCAACGAGCCGGATGTCCCGACCCTGCGCAAACTGCTGCGCAAGGGGACACTGGCCCTGCACTTCGTTCCGGTTCTTGGTGGTTCGGCCTTCAAGAACAAAGGTGTTCAACCGTTGCTGAACGCTGTGATCGACTATCTGCCCAGCCCAAAGGACGTTGTCGACTATATGGGCTTCAAACCCGGCGACGAAACCGAAACCCGTAACATTCCGCGTCGTGCGGACGATGATATGGCGTTCTCGGGCCTGGCGTTCAAAATCATGAACGACCCCTTCGTTGGCTCGCTGACCTTTACCCGCATCTACTCGGGCGTCCTGAACAAAGGCGACACGCTTTTGAACTCGACCAAAGGTAAGAAAGAGCGCGTTGGCCGGATGATGATGATGCACTCGAACGAACGTGAAGAGATCACGGAAGCGTTTGCGGGCGACATCATTGCGCTGGCAGGTCTGAAAGACACCACCACAGGTGACACGCTTTGCGCCGTTAATGACCCGGTGGTTCTGGAAACCATGACCTTCCCGGATCCAGTGATCGAAATCGCGGTTGAGCCCAAAACCAAGGCTGACCAAGAGAAAATGTCGCAAGGTCTGGCCCGTTTGGCAGCAGAAGACCCGTCCTTCCGTGTGGAAACTGACATCGAAAGCGGTCAGACCATCATGAAGGGTATGGGCGAACTTCATCTGGACATTCTGGTGGACCGTCTGAAGCGCGAATTCAAAGTGGAAGCCAACATCGGCGCCCCGCAGGTTGCGTATCGCGAGACGATTTCGAAAGAGGTCGAGCATACCTACACCCACAAGAAACAGTCGGGTGGTTCGGGTCAGTACGCCGAGGTGAAGATGATCATCTCGCCGACCGAAGCTGGCGAAGGTTATTCGTTCGAAAGCCGCATCGTTGGTGGTGCTGTTCCGAAGGAATACATCCCCGGTGTTGAAAAAGGCATCAATTCGGTTATGGACAGCGGCCCGTTGGCTGGCTTCCCCGTGATCGACTTCAAGGTTGCCCTGATCGACGGTAAATTCCACGATGTTGACTCGTCGGTTCTGGCGTTTGAAATCGCAGGCCGTATGTGTATGCGCGAAGGTATGCGTTTGGCTGGCGCCAAGCTGCTTGAGCCGATTATGAAGGTGGAAGTTATCACGCCCGAGGAATACACCGGTGGCATCATCGGCGATCTGACTTCGCGTCGTGGTCAGGTGTCGGGTCAAGAGCCACGCGGAAACGCGATTGCAATTGACGCCAACGTTCCGCTGGCAAACATGTTTGGCTACATCAACACACTGCGTTCCATGTCTTCGGGCCGCGCGCAGTTCACGATGCAGTTTTCGCATTACGATCCGGTTCCGCAAAACATCTCGGACGAAATTCAGGCGAAATTCGCCTAATCGAACAAGCCGGGCAGGGGATGTCCTTGCCCGGCGCTCAGATTAATAGGAGGCCATCATGGCTAAGGAAAAGTTTGAACGCTCCAAACCGCACGTCAACATCGGCACGATTGGCCACGTTGACCACGGCAAGACGACACTGACGGCTGCGATTACCAAGTATTTTGGTGACTTCAAGGCGTATGATCAGATTGACGGCGCGCCGGAAGAGAAAGCACGTGGTATCACGATCTCGACCGCCCACGTTGAGTATGAGACCGACGCGCGTCACTACGCCCATGTCGACTGCCCCGGCCACGCTGACTATGTGAA
>NZ_JALKBF010000005.1 GCF_023016085.1 Aliiroseovarius sp. F47248L
CATGGGGTATCGAGGCCGGCATCTTCGACTTCAGCTTTCAAAGCGTGGTTCATCTCGTCCCGTATCCATGACCTGTCCTAACGAGAAACTGACCAAGTTTGCAGATCAAGTCAATAAATAAATAAGAGTGAATTAATAATTGACCGATGCAAATAAACTGGTCATTAGAGGTTAAGATGATTGTGAAACCAGGATGACGATTCGGCGCTGCGATGACGCCGATAGGGGAGGTACTCGAAATGAGCGTTTCAACTCATAGACTTACACGCGAGACAATGGCATTCGTACTGGCCGGAGGGCGGGGCAGCCGCCTGAAGGAGCTGACCGATATCAGGGCCAAGCCTGCGGTATATTTCGGAGGGAAGACGCGGATCATCGATTTTGCGCTGTCGAACGCGGTGAATTCCGGCATCCGTCGCATTGGTGTGGCGACGCAGTACAAGGCGCACAGCCTTATCCGTCACCTGCAGCGCGGCTGGAGCTTTTTTCGGGCGGAACGCAACGAGTCTCTTGATATCCTGCCTGCATCGCAGCGTGTCAACGAACGTAACTGGTATCTTGGCACGGCGGATGCTGTCACTCAGAACATCGACATAATCGAAGGCTACGCCCCAAAATACATCCTTATTCTGGCAGGCGATCACATCTATAAACAGGATTATTCGGTGCTGTTGGAACAGCATGTGGAGACCGGGGCGGACGTGACTGTCGGCTGCATCGAAGTACCACGAGAAGAAGCCAGCGCGTTCGGTGTGATGGCGGTCGACGAGAGTGACCGTATTCTTGAGTTTGTTGAAAAACCCGCTGATCCGCCATCAATGCCGGGTGACGAAACCCAGTCCTTGGCCAGCATGGGGATCTATGTCTTCAAGACCGAGTTCCTGATCAAACTGCTGCGTGAAGACGCTCAGTCCGAGACGTCCGAGCATGATTTCGGCAAAGATATTATCCCTGCCTTGGTTGCGGCGGGAAATGCCTATGCCCATCCGTTCAGCCGTTCCTGTGTGACCAGTTCGCATGAGCAAAAGCCCTATTGGCGAGACGTCGGCACCATCGATGCCTATTGGCAGGCCAGTATCGACCTGACCGATTTCGAGCCAGAGTTGGACCTGTATGACCATAGCTGGCCGATCTGGACCTATTCCGAGCTGACGCCTCCTGCAAAATTCATACATAACGAGGAAGACCGGCGCGGCATGGCCGTCTCTTCGATGGTTGCGGGCGGGTGCATCATATCGGGTGCGCAGTTGAACCAGTGCCTGTTGCACAGTGGAGTCCATGCAAACTCGTATTCTGAACTCAATGGTGTTGTCGCGTTGCCAGATGTTCGTATAGGACGCAAAGCACGGTTGAAGAACGTCATCATTGATCGGTCTGTGCGTATTCCCGCGGGGCTTGTTGTGGGCGAAAACGCAGAAGAGGACTCCAAGCGGTTTCGCCGCTCTGAGAATGGGATATGCCTTATCACACAAGCGATGATCGACAAGTTGGAGCAATGACCCTCAACCTACTCTCAGTTGCGTCTGAATGCGCGCCCTTCGTCAAGACGGGGGGATTGGCAGATGTCGTCGGCGCGCTTGGCCGTGTAATGGGGGCGCATGATGTTGAATGTCGTGTCCTTCTGCCGCTTTACCGCCAGATTGCGCATCTGGCGACCGGGGCAACGGAAATCCTGAATGTCGGTTCACATTTTGGCGGATCGGTGCGCGTCTTGGAAAAGCGTGAAAGCGGCGTTGACCTTTTGCTGATCGACGCGCCGCATCTTTACGACCGTCCGGGCCAGATTTATCTGAACGAAAGTGGTGTGGATTGGGCGGACAATCATCTGCGCTTTGGATTGCTTGGCTGGTTGGGTGCGGAAATCGGACGCACCGGTATCGCGGGCTGGAAGCCCGATGTGATCCACGCACACGATTGGCAGGCTGGATTGACTCCGGTCTATTTGCGTCAAGCTGCTGGCGCGGCGCCGCCGTGTGTCCTGACCATTCACAACATCGCTTTTCAGGGCAATTTCCCGGCAACGACTATGGGCACATTGGGTCTTGATCCCAAAGGCTTCACACAGGACGGGTTTGAGTATTTCGGCCAGATCAGCTTTCTTAAAGGTGGCTTGATGCAGGCCGACCAGATTACCACGGTCAGCCCGACCTATGCACGAGAACTGATGACGCCGGAGTTTGGAATGGGGCTTGAGGGCGTTTTGATGGCGCGCAAGGCGGACCTTTCCGGCATCCTCAACGGTATCGACATGGTCGCCTGGGACCCCGCGACCGACCCGGCACTGGTTCAGAATTACACAAGCCGCACGCTGGCGAAAAAGAGTGTGAACAAACAAGCAGTGTTGGAACATTTCGGTCTTGACCCGGACACCACCGCGCCGCTCTTTTCGGTGATCAGCCGCTTGTCAGAGCAAAAAGGGCTGGATCTCGCATTGCAAGCGTTGCCAACAATCCTTGAAAGAGGCGCGCGGTTCGTGCTGCTGGGGTCGGGGACGCCAGAGCTGGAACAGGGTTTTCGTGAACTCGCCGCCCGCTATCCCAACAGTGTCGGTGTCGAAATCGGGTTCAACGAAGATCTGGCTCATCAGATGCAGGCGGGTGCGGATGCCACGCTGGTTCCGTCCCGGTTCGAGCCTTGCGGCCTGACCCAACTTTGCGCAATGCGTTATGGGACCTTGCCGATCGTCTCGGTCACCGGCGGTCTGGCCGATACGGTCATTGACGCCAATGAGGCTGCACTGGCTGCGGGCTGTGCCACAGGCCTGCAATTCGCGCCAACGACGGGCGAGAAACTGGGCGATGCACTCGACCGCGCTATGGCGATCTATTCCGACACAAAGGCGTGGCAGAAAATCCAACGCAACGGGATGAAACATCCTGTGGGCTGGGATGTCTCTGCGCAGCGGATGGCGGATATATATTGTAACTTGGCAGGGGCCTAAGAGCAGATGCATGAAGCCGCACCCATCCTTAGCATCGTTGCCGGAGATCACACCCGTCTGGGTGCGATCTTTGACGGCCAAGGCGTCAACTTCGCGGTCTTTTCCGAGAACGCGACAAAGATCGAGCTGTGCCTGTTCAGCCCTGACGGACAGCGCGAAACCGCGCGCGTGGCATTGCCGGACCGCACAGGGCCCGTCTGGCATGGCTATGTTCCGGGTCTGAAATCCGGCGCGCTTTATGGATATCGGGCGCACGGGCCCTATGAACCGGACCGGGGCCACCGTTTCAATCCGATGAAGCTGCTTGCCGATCCCTATGCCCGCGCGTTTCACGGCGAATGGCACGCGGCCAAGGAAACACTGGGCTATGACCTCGCGGTGCCTGAACGCGACGCTGGACCAAGCCAGATTGACAGCGCCCAATTCGTTCCCAAATCCATCGTGCCAGAACCCGAAACACCGTGGAGCGGCACGCCGGCCCCGCGCAGATCGTGGTCGGAAACCGTCATTTACGAGGCCCATGTCAAAGGTCTGACCCAACTTCATCCCGATGTGCCGGAAAACCTGCGCGGCACCTACGAGGCGCTTGGGTGTGATGCCATCATCGCGCATCTCAAAAAGCTCGGCGTGACCGCGCTGGAACTGCTGCCGGTGCACGCGTTTCTTGATGATGGCTTTCTGGTTGAGCGCGGGCTGACGAACTATTGGGGCTACAACAGCCTTGGTTTCTTTGCCCTTGAGCCCCGCTATCTCGGGCCGAACGGCGTCGATGGGTTCCGTCACGCCGTCGACCGGCTTCATGCAGCGGGTATCGAGGTTATTCTGGACGTCGTCTTCAACCACACTGCCGAAGGCGATCATCGCGGCCCGACCCTGTCTTTTCGCGGGTTGGACAACGCGGCCTACTATACCCTTCAGGCCAGCCATTCCCGTTACTATGTGAACGATACCGGCTGCGGAAACACCGTGGCGGTCCACCATCCCTTTGTGCTGCGGATGGTTCTGGATTCCTTGCGATATTGGGTGACGGTCATGGGGATCGACGGGTTTCGGTTCGATCTTGCCACGACACTGGGGCGCGAACCGCATGGCTTTGATTTGCATGGTGGTTTCTTTGACGCGGTCCGGCAGGACCCGGTCCTAAGCCGGTGCAAAATGATTGCAGAGCCATGGGATATCGGGCCCGGAGGCTACCAGCTTGGCGGCTTTCCTGCCGATTGGGGCGAATGGAACGACAGGTTCCGCGACACCACACGCAAATTCTGGCGTGGCGACGCGCATGCGGCGCGGGAACTGGCGGGCAATTTGCTGGGCACGGCATCAATATTCGATCACTCCGGGCGCAAACCTTACAGTTCGATCAATTTCGTTGCCGCCCATGACGGTTTCACGCTGGCCGATGTGACCCGCTATCGCGAGAAACACAATGAAGCCAACGGCGAAAGCAACGCCGATGGCCATGGGCACAACCTGTCTGACAATTGCGGTGTCGAGGGCGACACGCGGGACACCGCGATCCTTGCCCGCCGGGCACAGCGGGCGCGCAATCTTTTGGCGACGGTCTTCCTGTCCCAAGGAACCCCCATGCTTCTGGCCGGGGACGAATTGGGGCGCACGCAGCGTGGTAACAACAACACCTATTGCCAGGACAACGAAACCAGTTGGATCAACTGGGCAGATGCTGACAGCGGTCTTCTGGACTTCGCCAAGCGTTTGATTGCGTTGCGCCGGGACAACCCGGTTTTGCGACAGGGCCACTATCTGCACGGGCGGTTGCGTCAAGATGAGCTGCCGGATGTTGAGTGGTTCAGTTTGAAGGGTGGCGCGTTGAACTGGCGCGATTCCTCGCTTGATGGGTTTTGCCTTTTGATCCGAGGCGGCGTGGAAAGCGCGCTGTCACAATCAGGCACGGTCGCGATCGTGGTGAATGGCGGGGAAAGCGACAAATGTGTGACGCTGCCTGACCCGACTGCAGATCAGCAATGGAAGCGCGTGCTGGACACCGCGGCCCCAACGGCGCCTGCTGCAATCGTCACCGAACGCAACAGGCAGCCGATTGCAACCCATTCGCTGGTGGTTTTCGTCGGCGCGCAGGTCACAGCATGACAGACTGGATGTCCCAGCTTTGCACCTATGTCGGCGTGCACGCGCAGTATCGCGGGTTTGACGGCCAGACGATCGAGGTGTCGCGCGATACTCAGGTTGCAGTTTTGCAGGCGATGGGGCTGGATGTCCGCTCAGACACGGATGCGCAGGTCCTATTGCGACAAATGCAGACCGAAGACGCAGCACGGCCACTGCCGCCCGAAGTTGTCGTCGACGCCGGTAAGCTTTGTAAGCTGACGTTGGCGCGGCCTGCGGAATGGAAGCTTGAGGCGGAAGGCACCGGTGAAACGCTTGCCCGTGGGCAGGCTAAGAACAAGCTTTCGCTTCCCGACCTGCCACTGGGTATTCACCGCCTGCACTTACGCTCTGATGCGCGCGAATTCACCACCTGGGTTCTGGCCCGCCCGGCCAGTGCCATCCAGTTGGAAGATCATATCCCCGAGCCGCGTATTTGGGGCGTGTTGGCGCCGCTTTATGGTCTGACCGACGGAGATGCCGCACAGATTGGAAGCTATGGTTTGCTTGGTGACTATGCCGTTGCGATGGCAGCGCATGGCGCGGACTTTGTCGGCATCAACCCCGTGCATGCGATGGGTCAGGCCCGGCCTGACGATGTGGTAAGCCCGTACTCCCCCAGCCATCGCGGGTTACTGAACACGTGGCACTGTGCGGACTATGACGGTCAGGCGGGTGACGAAACGGAACTGGTTGATTACCCGACAGCATTGCGAAACACCGCGCGCGCACTTGCGGATCAGTTTGCCAGTTTTTGCGACCTTCCAGACGGTGCGCCTCAGCGACGCGCTTTTAAAACCTATGTCGAGTGGGCAGGGATCGCGCTTCACGAATTTGCTCTGTTCGAAGTCTTGTCCGTCAGCTTTGGCGCAGACTGGCGCACTTGGCCCGCGCCATACCGCGACCATGATGCGGATGCCCTAGCGGCATTTGAGACCACCCATAAAGAGGAAATCGCCCGCATCAAATGGGAACAGTGGCAGGCGGACGTGCAACTTTCAGACGCGCAGGACAGGGCATGCAAAGCCGGGATGCGCGTTGGACTATACCTTGATCTTGCAGTTGGTCCTCGTCTTGGCGGGGCAGAGACTTGGGTGAAGGACAGCTCGTTGATCACTGGTGCCACGCTTGGTGCGCCGCCTGATCCCCTTGGCCCCGTTGGTCAAAGCTGGGGCCTTGCTCCGCAATCGCCGCTGAAACTGCGGTCTGAAGGCTATGCCGGGTTCGCGCGCCTGCTCCGGTCCGTTATGCGCCATGCGGGCATGATCCGGATCGACCACGTTTTGGGCCTGATGCGCAGCTTCTGGATCCCCGATGGCGGGGCCGAGGGCACTTACGTTAGCTATCCTTTCGACGCGCTTCTTGCTGTTGTGGCAATTGAAAGTGCGCGCAGCAATACAATCGTCGTGGGCGAGGATCTGGGTCTGATCCCCGAGGGGCTGCGCGAAAAGCTCGCTGCCTCGGGCGTCTACGGTCTGGACGTGCTGCAATATATGCGCACGACGACCGGCGGTTTCACCGATACGACCAAGACACGACGCTTGGCGATTTGTGGATTTGCGACCCATGATACACCTACCGTCGCCGGGTTTTTCACCGCCGAAGACGCGCGCGTAAGGCATCAGTTCGGTGGTATTGATGCGCAAACGCTGAAAAAAACCCACGCGGATCGTACACGTGCGCGCGAAACGCTCGGCTCCTCGGACCCGGTGCCGGAAATTCATCATCAACTGGCGCGCGCGAATGCCAGCATGGTGTCGATCCAGCTTGATGATATCGCGGAACGCACGTCCCAACAGAACCTGCCGGGCACAGTCGACAGTTATCCGAACTGGCGGCTGAAGGCCCCTTTCACCGTCGATGAGATCGCACAGTCGGAAGCTTTCAAAAGGCTTGCCGAAGACATGCGGGCTCAAGGTCGGTCGAACCCCAGAAGAATGGAGAAAAAAGATGGTCTTCAAGACTGTTCAGACCACGCCCATTGAAGGGCAAAAGCCGGGGACTTCCGGTTTGCGCAAGAAAACGGCCGTTTTCCGTGAGCCAGGATATCTGGAAAACTTCGTGCAATGCATCTTTGACGGCACGGGCGGCGCGGCGGGCAAGACCTATGTCGTTGGCGGCGATGGCCGGTTCTTCAACACGCAGGCCATCGGCGTGATCATCAGGATGGCCGCAGCCAACGGAGCTGCACGTTTGATTGTGGGGCAAGACGGCATCCTGTCCACACCCGCTGCATCGAACCTGATCCGCAAGTATAAGACCGATGGCGGGATTATCCTGTCAGCCAGCCACAATCCGGGCGGCGAGAACGGCGATTTCGGCATTAAGTTCAACGCAGCCAACGGGGGGCCAGCGCCAGAAAAGATCACCGATGCGATCTTTGCCAAGACGCTTGAGATCACGGAATACAAGATTGCCGAACAAGAGCCTGAAGACATCGGCAAGGTCGGTTCCTTCACAGTTGGCGATTGCCGGATCGACGTTGTTGATCCTGTCGATGACTATGAAACACTGATGCAGGAACTTTTTGATTTCGATGCTATCAGCACCCTTTTTGCGGGCGGCTTTCGCATCTGTTTCGACGCCATGCATGCGGTCACCGGCCCCTATGCCACACGCATCCTTGAAGGGACTCTGGGCGCGCCCAAAGGTTCGGTCATCAACGCTGTGCCGTCGCCGGATTTTGGCGGTGGGCATCCTGATCCGAACCCCGTCTGGGCCAGCGAACTGGTGGCGATCATGAACGGTGATGACGCGCCTGATTTCGGGGCAGCCTCTGATGGCGATGGTGACCGCAACATGGTCATGGGCAAGGGCACTTTCATTTCGCCGTCCGACAGCCTTGCCTTGCTGACAGCTTACGCGCATCTGGCACCCGCTTATTCGGGCAAACTTGCGGGCGTGGCACGTTCCATGCCCACAAGTCAGGCGGTCGATCTGGTCGCCAAGCGTTTGGGTATTCCATGCTTTGAAACGCCAACCGGATGGAAGTTTTTCGGCAATCTTCTAGACGCGGGCAAGGCCACGCTTTGCGGAGAAGAAAGCGCGGGCACCGGGTCAAACCATATTCGGGAAAAAGACGGGCTTTGGGCTGTGTTGCTCTGGCTGAATATTCTGGCGCGCGACGGGCGTGATATTGTCCAATTGCAAAGCGATCATTGGCGCAGCTTCGGGCGCAACTTCTATTCGCGCCACGATTACGAGGAAATCCCGACGGAGGCTGCCGAGGCGCTGATGGCGGCTCTGCGCGGACGCTTGGCGGATCTGCCGGGCACGGCGGTTGCGCGATTGGAAGTAAGCACCGCGGATGACTTCGCTTATCGCGATCCGATTGATCAAAGCCTGACCGAGGCACAGGGCGTGCGGATTGGTTTCACAGACGGCTCGCGCGTTGTGATGCGCCTGTCCGGCACAGGCACCCAAGGGGCCACGCTTCGCGTCTATCTGGAACGCTTTGTCGACCGCAGCGGAGACCATACGCAGGACTTGCAGGCGGCCCTTGCCCCTGTGATCGCAGCGGCAGAAGCCCTTGCTGACATAACGAAACACACTGGCCGGAGCAGCGCAGACGTCATCACATGATGAATCGCGCGGGCCCAAAACACACATGACCGTGACTGGAAAAACCATGAAAGACTTCAAAGCTACAGGCGCGCTTGCTAGCGCAATCGACTTTCACCTTGCCCATAGCGTGGGCAAGACGCCGGAAAGTGCATCCATCACCGATTGGCGTCTGGCCCTGTCCCGAGCCGTCCGTGACAAGCTGATCACGCCATGGTTCGATGCAACGCATCAGACCTACGCAAAGGACCGCAAGCGGGTTTACTACCTCTCGATGGAATTCCTGTTGGGCCGCATCCTTGAAGACGCGGTGAACAACCTTGGCCTTGAGGACGAAGCGAAAGAGGCGCTTGCGGCTTACGATGTGGATTTTGCCGATGTGGTGGGGGACGAGCCCGATGCCGCGTTGGGTAATGGCGGGCTGGGTCGGCTTGCTGCTTGTTTTCTTGACAGCCTGTCCTGCCTTGGTATCCCGGCGCACGGCTATGGCATTCGCTATGCGCATGGTCTGTTCCGGCAATCCTTCGAAGATGGCCGCCAGATGGAAATGGCCGAGGATTGGCTGCGCCACCAGCACAACTGGGAATTTGAACGGTCGGAATGCCTCTATGATATCGGGTTTGGAGGTCAGGTCACTGAGAAGGGTAAAAGTGCTGTCTGGACGCCGTCCGATACCGTGATGGCACAAGCCTATGACACGCCGGTTCCTGGGTGGCGCGCAAGCTGGACCAACACGCTGCGCCTGTGGTCCGCGAAGCCCAAGCAAATCTTTGATCTGGACCCGTTCAACCGTGGTGAATACATGCAGGCCGCAGCCCCCGAGGTTTTGGCCGAAACGATCTCTCGTGTCCTGTATCCCGACGACAGCACCGAGATCGGCAAAGAGCTGCGCCTGAAGCAGGAGTTCTTCTTTACCTCAGCCTCTCTGCAAGACCTGATGCGGCGCTTCTTGGCGCATAACGGCGATCTGACGGCCTTGCCGTCAAAGGTCGCGATCCAGATGAACGATACCCACCCGGCGATTGCGGGGCCTGAACTGATCCGGCAGTTGATGGACATTCACGGACAGGACTTCGACGCGGCGTTCGACATCGCTCAGGGTACGCTGCATTACACCAACCACACGCTTTTGCCCGAAGCGCTTGAGGCGTGGGAGGTGTCCTTGATGGGCACGATTCTGCCCCGTCACATGCAACTGATCGAACGCATCGACGACCGATTGGCGCGCGATGTGAAAGCGTCCAAAACAGGCGTCAACGCGCATATCGTTGAACACGACAAGGTCAACATGGGCACGCTTGCCTTCACTTGCGCACGCAAGGTCAACGGCGTGTCAGCGCTGCACACAGACCTGATGAAGCAGACTGTTTTTAGCGATCTGCACGCCGTCTATCCCGACCGTATCCTGAACCAGACCAACGGTGTGACCCCGCGCCGCTGGGTGCATGGCTGCAACCCCGGCCTGCGCCATCTGTTGAATGAGACCATCGGCACCGAATGGGTGCTCGATTTGGAGCAGTTGAAGCAACTTGCGCCACTGGTCGATGACCCGGATTTTCGCCAGCGGTTCATGGCGGTAAAGCAGGAAAACAAGCAGCGGTTGGTGGATTGGGTTTCTGACAATTTGGGGGTCGAAATCTCGCCCGACGCCATGTTCGACATCCAGATCAAGCGCATTCACGAATACAAGCGCCAGCTGATGAACGCGCTGGAAACGGCGGCCCTTGCCAATGCGATCCGCCGCGATCCCGACGCCGCATGGACCCCACGCGTCAAGTTCTTCGGAGGCAAGGCGGCACCCGCTTACATCGACGCCAAGAATATCATTCGATTGATCAATGACATTGCCAACTCGATCAACAATGACCCGGTCATCGGCGATCGGCTCAAGGTGATCTATCCGCCCAACTACAACGTTTCCATGGCGGAAATCCTGATCCCCGCCGCGGATCTGTCCGAGCAGATTTCGACTGCTGGCAAGGAAGCCTCGGGCACCGGGAACATGAAGTTCGCGCTGAACGGCGCGGTGACCATAGGCACGTTGGACGGTGCGAATGTCGAAATCCGCGATTGTGTGGGAGACGACAATATCTACATCTTCGGCATGACCGCGGACGAGGTCGAGGGCGCGCGCGAAGGGTATGTCACGCAGAACTATATCGACCAAAGCCCGATCCTGAGTGAGGTGATTGATCAGATCCGCACTGGTTTCTACTCACCCGGTGATCCGACCCGCCACTGGCCCGTTCTCGAAAAGCTTTTGCGCGACGACTATTTCATGGTGGTCGCGGATTTCGACGCCTATTGGGACGCGCAGCGTAGGGTTGATGAAGGTTTCGCCGACAGCGATGGCTGGGCGCGGATGGCGGTCCTTAACACGGCGCATTCCGGCTGGTTCTCATCGGACCGCACCATTCAGGGCTATGCCGATGACATTTGGGGCGTGTCATCGCTTTTGGGGGACGACAAATGAACACCGCGACCTACACACCGACCTTTGATACGAGCACAGCGGAAGAGTTGCTGACAGGCACGATGTCCGACCCATTTTCGATCCTTGGACCACATAAGAACGGCCGCCGTTGGAGCGTCACGGCGCTTTTGCCGGGCGCGCAGAGCGTCGATGTGTTGGACGGCAAGACAGGCAAGGTTGAGGCCACATTGGAGCGGCTGGACGGACGCGGACTGTTTTCCGGCTTTGTCCGCAAAGGTGTTGCGACCGGTGGCTACCGCTTGCGCGCCCGCAGCGGCGACACGGAGTGGGAACAAGACGACGCCTACCGCTTCGGCCCCGTTCTGGGCGAGCTGGACGAATACCTGATCGCAGAAGGCGCGCATTTGCAGCTTTGGGATCGCATGGGTGCGCATCCGATGACGCATGAAGGGGCCGTGGGTGTGCATTTTGCGGTCTGGGCCCCGGCAGCCAGCCGCGTTTCGGTGGTCGGAGAATTCAACCAGTGGGACGGTCGGCGCCACGTGATGCGCGCGCGCGGATCGACCGGTATTTGGGAAATCTTCATACCGGATCTGGGCGAAGGCACAGTTTATAAATATGAAATTCGCGACGGGGCAGGGACCATTCAGCCGCTGAAAGCAGACCCCGTCGGGTTTGGTGCAGAACATCCGCCGGCCACAGCCTCGGTCGTGCGGGATCTTGGTGGCTACGGGTGGAGCGACGATGAATGGATGACCACCCGGTCCAACCGCAATCGCCACGACAAACCGGTGTCTATCTACGAGGTGCATCTTGGCTCGTGGCGCCGCAAGGTTGAAGACGGCGACCGCCCGCTCAGCTATCTCGAATTCGCCTCGGAACTGGTCGATTATGTGCGCGACATGGGCTTTACGCATATCGAGCTTATGCCGATCTCGGAATTTCCCTTCGACGGCTCGTGGGGATACCAACCCATTGGGCTTTTCGCCCCAACAATTCGCTTCGGCACACCTGATGAGTTCCGTGCCTTCGTCAACGCCGCTCACCTCGCGGGCCTTGGCGTTTTGCTGGACTGGGTGCCGGGTCACTTCCCGACAGACGCGCATGGTCTGGGCAATTTCGACGGCACCGCGCTTTATGAACATGCAGACCCGCGCGAAGGGTTTCATCAGGATTGGAATACGCTGATCTACAACTACGGCCGCCGCGAGGTTCAGAACTTCCTTTGCGCCAACGCGCTTTATTGGATCAAGGAATTCCATATCGACGGTCTGCGTGTCGATGCCGTGGCCTCCATGCTCTACCGCGATTATTCGCGCAAAGATGGCGAGTGGATTCCCAACCAACAAGGCGGGCGCGAGAACCTTGAGGCGATCGCCTTCCTGCAACGCACGAACCAACTGGTCTATGACGCGGATGCGGGGGTGATGATGGCTGCCGAAGAAAGCACATCCTTCCCCGGTGTCAGCAAACCCGTCGATCAGGGCGGACTTGGCTTTGGGTTCAAGTGGAACATGGGCTGGATGAACGACACGCTGGATTACATGGGCCGCGACCCGATCCACCGTTCGCATCACCATCACCAGATGACCTTTGGACTGACCTACGCGTTTTCAGAGAACTTCATCCTGCCGATCAGCCATGACGAAGTCGTGCACGGCAAGGGCTCAATGCTGAGCAAGATGCCGGGCGAGGGTTTTGACAAGTTCGCCGGGTTACGCGCCTATTACGGCTTCATGTGGGGGCATCCGGGCAAGAAACTTCTGTTCATGGGACAGGAGTTTGCACAAGGTGAGGAATGGAACCACGAGCGGTCGCTTGACTGGCATCTGCTCGATCACGACTGGCATCGCGGTGTGCAGGCTTGGGTCAAGGCGCTCAACACTTTCTATGGTGAGACGCCCACGCTCTATGCCACCGATAGTGACCCGTCGGGATTTTACTGGCTGGAAGTCGATCAATCTGATCTGTCTGTCTATGCGTGGGTGCGCCAAGGTGAAGACGGGAAGGATCCGGTCATCGTGGTTTGCAACATGGCCCCGGCGCCGCGCGAAGGTTACCGTCTGGGCGTTCCCAATGCTGGACGATGGCAGGTTGCGCTCAACAGCGATGACACCACGTTTGGCGGTTCAGGACATGGGCCTGTATCGTGCGACAGCGAAGATATCGTATGGAGCGGGCAAACCCAGTCCATCAGTTTCGACCTGCCCGGCAACACGACTCTTTTCTTCCGCCTTGGCGATTAGATAGGCGTTCTTTTTGACATTGGGCACAGCACCAGATGACTATGGGCAATGTGGTGTAGAAAAAGGCTGACCGCTGAAAACCTATGCACGACAAATGTGTAAACAGGTACGACTGCTCGAGTGAATTCGGGTACGTGACAAAGCGCAAAATTGCCCTCGCGGATTTGCAGGTTCACTGGACGAAGATATACCTGCCCTTACGGTAATGCTGTGGCCCTATCGGGGTCCGGGGGGGCACGTCGTTGTTGTCGCTGGGGTTGGCCTTGCCGATCCGAATTAGAGCTCGTCCGCCCAAGGGGGATTTGCGCCGGCGCGGGAAACGGTGACGGCGGCGACGCGTGCGCCATGTGCCAGGGCCTGTTTGAGTGCATCGGGAGAGAGGTTCTGGAGTTGATCCTTTTGCAGCGCACCCAGTTC
>NZ_JALKBF010000006.1 GCF_023016085.1 Aliiroseovarius sp. F47248L
TAGAGCTCGTCCGCCCAAGGGGGATTTGCGCCGGCGCGGGAAACGGTGACGGCGGCGACGCGTGCGCCATGTGCCAGGGCCTGTTTGAGTGCATCGGGAGAGAGGTTCTGGAGTTGATCCTTTTGCAGCGCACCCAGTTCGTAAAGCTTGGCCAGAACGCCTGCGTTGAACGTGTCGCCTGCGCCGACGGTATCGACGATTTCAACGCGTGCGGCGGGCACGGACACGTCGGTGCCATCCGCCAGGAACCCGGTCGCCCCTTCGCCGCCACGTGTCAGGATAACGACGCCTGGGCCGGCTTTTAGCACGGCCTGGACTTTCTCTTGCAGGGATGCGGGTTTGGGCATCATCCAGTTCAGATCTTCGTCGGAGACTTTGACGATATCTGCCAGCGCCAACATGCGGTCCAGCCGGGCGCGGTATGTGTCGATGTCTTTGATGAACTGCGGACGGATGTTTGGATCCATCATCACGGCGCGGGTTTTGCCTTCCCGTTCCAGCAGCGTGGCGTATGTGCTGGCACCGGGTTCGCAAGCAAGGCTGATGCCGCCAAAATAGAGCGATGACACATCGGCAGACACTTCGGGAAGATCGTCGGTGCTGAGCATCCGGCCTGCGGAGTTCTCGTCGAAGAACGAATATGATGCATGTCCGTCCTGCAATCGGACGAACGCCAGTGTCGTCGGGCGGTCGGAGGTGATGACATGGGATGTATCGACATGGCTTGCCTTCAACGCCTCGGCAAGCTGTTGGCCGAACATGTCGGTCGATAGGCCGGTCAACATGCCGGTTTGCACACCAAGGCGCCCAAGCGCGATGGAGGTGTTAAAAACCGCACCGCCTGCGTGGGGAACAAACCCATCACGGCCTGACGTGGTCGGGGTTGGGATCATGTCGATCAGTGCTTCTCCGCAACATAGGATCATTTTGAAGGGCCTTTCTGATGGGTGTCACGTTCAACAAGAAAGCGTTCGGAGAGCGGCAGGCTGGCGGCGCCAAGGGCGCGCGCGTCCGACCCGATCGAACCTTCAAGGATTTCTGGCTTTGCGACGCCTGCGATCGCCTTCTCGGTGATGTGTGTCCGGACGCGTCGGACAAGCTCGGCCCGCATGGGTTCGGGCATCCAGCCATCAACAAGAACATGCCCCACATCGATAAGACAGACAGAAGACAGAACCGCCTGCGCGATCCCGTGCGAGGCGTCGTTCAGCCAGGTGTCAAGCAGGTCGTGGGGTATCTTCCAGCTTTCAGGATCATCCCAGAGCATGGAGTATGCGCCGCCGCTTTTCGCCAGCGCGCGTTCCAGTGCCACCAGCGAGGCGACATCAACCAACTGGCGCAGCTTGCCGTCTTGGGTCGGCAACATCATCGACCCCAACGCGGCTGCATTGCCCGTGCGCCCGGTGTAGAGAGAACCATCCAGCACCAATCCGCCGCCAATGAAGAAGCCGACGAAGACATACAGAAAGTCACGCGGCTTGGTCTGATTGCCAAATACCAGCTCTGCCCCGCAGGCGGCAGAGGCGTCGTTGCAAACAAACACGGGGATGTCCCATGTTGCGCCGATTTCGGCGGCGATGTCGCGGTCTTTCCAATCGCGCAGATCAGCCTTTTCAATGTCCAGCGTTTCAGCCCAATCCCAAAGCTGGAACGGCAAAGCGATACCAAACCCGGCAACGCGAGGGCGGTGCTTCTCGGGCAGCTTGGCGAGGATTTGACCCGCGGCTTCGGTTGCGAACTGCACGGTTCTGTCCGGAGTGGGGTAGGGGTGGACAAGGTGAACGCGGTGCCGCACATTGCCCAGGAAATCGGTGAGCACGAGTTCAAGGCTGCGGCGACCCACCTTCAGCCCAAAAAAGAAAGCCCCATCCCTGGCAAGGCTCATGGGGACAGAGGGTTGTCCGATCTTGCCGCGAACCGGCTCTCCGCGCACAAGCAGCCCATCGGCTTCCAGCGCGCGCATGATGACGGAAACGGTCTGCGCGGACAGGCCGGTGCTGCGGGCGATCTCGGATTTGGCCATGGCGCCGGTTTGACGGATGAGAGTCAGAACAAGCCGTTCGTTATAGGCCCGCATGCCGCTCTGGTTCGACCCCCGCCATGGGGTATCGAGGCCGGCATCTTCGACTTCAGCTTTCAAAGCGTGGTTCATCTCGTCCCGTATCCATGACCTGTCCTAACGAGAAACTGACCAAGTTTGCAGATCAAGTCAATAAATAAATAAGAGTGAATTAATAAT
>NZ_JALKBF010000007.1 GCF_023016085.1 Aliiroseovarius sp. F47248L
TTCAAGGCGTATGATCAGATTGACGGCGCGCCGGAAGAGAAAGCACGTGGTATCACGATCTCGACCGCCCACGTTGAGTATGAGACCGACGCGCGTCACTACGCCCATGTCGACTGCCCCGGCCACGCTGACTATGTGAAGAACATGATCACCGGTGCGGCGCAGATGGACGGCGCGATCCTGGTTGTGAACGCTGCTGACGGCCCGATGCCGCAGACCCGCGAGCACATCCTCTTGGGCCGCCAGGTTGGTATCCCGACCATGGTCGTGTTCATGAACAAGGTCGATCAGGTTGACGACGAAGAGCTGCTTGAGCTGGTCGAGATGGAGATCCGCGAGCTCTTGACCGAATACGGTTATCCGGGCGACGACATTCCGATCATCGCAGGCTCGGCTCTGGCTGCCCTTGAAGGTCGCGACGCCAATATCGGCGAAGACAAGATCCGCGAACTGATGGCGGCTGTTGACGAGTTCATCCCGACGCCGGCCCGCCCGGTTGACGGTGCGTTCCTGCTGCCGATCGAAGACGTGTTCTCGATCTCGGGCCGCGGCACGGTTGTGACCGGTCGTGTTGAGCGTGGTGTTGTGAATGTTGGCGACGAGATCGAAATCGTCGGCCTGAAGGACACGCAGAAAACGACCTGCACGGGCGTTGAAATGTTCCGCAAGCTGCTGGATCGCGGTGAAGCTGGCGACAACGTCGGCGTTCTTCTGCGCGGTATCGACCGTGAGAAGGTCGAGCGTGGCCAGGTTCTGTGTAAGCCGGGCTCGGTGAACCCGCACACGAAGTTCGAAGCCGAGGTCTATATCCTGACCAAGGAAGAGGGTGGCCGTCACACGCCGTTCTTCGCGAACTACCGTCCGCAGTTCTACTTCCGGACCACCGACGTGACCGGCACGGTTGAGCTGCCGTCGGGCACCGAGATGGTGATGCCGGGCGACAACCTGAAGTTCAATGTTGAACTGATCGCTCCGATCGCGATGGAAGAGAAGCTGCGCTTCGCCATCCGCGAAGGCGGCCGCACCGTTGGTTCGGGCGTTGTGTCGAAGATCATCGAGTAA